>CAMKOB010000011.1 GCA_946414345.1 uncultured Candidatus Saccharibacteria bacterium
AAACTAAGCAGTACGAGGCCGCTTCTTGGACACCGAGTCGTTCTACTTATGCTACTAACGATACTACCTGGAGGGATTCCTATACTACTCCCGAGTCGTATGATGTTGGTGATATATATTGGAATGGCAGAATAGTCGACGACTATGATTGGTATAATTATTATGGTACTTGTTGGGATGAGAACAATGAAGCGCAAGATTGCGATGAATCTATAAATCCAACTTCAAACTATATTTCTTCTACTGGGATTCCACAGTATCACTTAGGTAATTATTATAACTGGACGGCAGCTGTAGCCATGAATGATAGCTCTGACTATATCGATTATGGTGATTTCCTCGAACAATCTATCTGTCCGGCCGGATGGACCTTGCCACGAGCAGGGTTTATATGGATTAATGGCGAATTTAGTTTTAATACATTTAACGAAGATTCATATGCTTCATTGTGGTTCTATTACGGTATTGAGGGTTGGTGGATTTCTACCGCTTGGTACGGAGACGGAGTGACACGTTCTGTTTGGGAGGAGCCGCTTTATTTTATACCTGCTGGTGGTTGGGCTGGTAGTTTAGGTTTTGTCGGGCAAGGTGGCGATTTCTGGTCCCCTATTGTGTACTCAAGTGATGAGGCACTTATGGCACCAATAGTTACGGAAGTCTACTTTAACACATTCAATAATGGTGGTGACCGCAGGGGTGGAAGCTCAGTTCGCTGCATCGCTCGCCCAGTTGCGAATACCTGGAACGGTGGTCAAAATTATGATTAATTTGTGGGTATAACCTTTCTCTTTATTTCTATCCCATGCTACACTTTGATTAAAAAAGAGGAAGAGCAGCTTTAAGCCCCGGCGGATGCCGGGGCCTTGGGGATTAGTTGCCGGGATGCGAAGCGTTCCATAAGTTGATGACATATTCGTCGAGCTCGCGGCTCGACTGCTTCTTTTGCTGGTAATACGTCTTCGTTTTGTAGTCGCAGCTAGTGCACTGCAACAGTGAAAACCTGATTCTGGAATTACCCTTCTTGTACCTACCCAGATTGGGCAGGCCCCTTATTAATTTCATCTTGCCCCCACAGTTGGGGCAGGGTTTGATAGGCTTTTGCACTCCCATTCCTCCCTCTTAAGGTTCGTTTTTGTATCTTTCTATTATAGCACATTTTGCCACAAAAGTCAATGTTTACCCCTTGCCGAAACACCCGGAATATGGTATGATGGAATCATGAAAAGCAAGCCTATTGTAGCGTTAATTGGACAAACAAATGCCGGAAAATCGAGCATTTTAAATCGGATGGCGCACAAAAATATCGCCATTGTGGCACGCGAGGAGGGAACCACGCGCGATAACGTGGTAGCAACGATTGATGATAGCTTTATTTTGATTGATACTGCCGGCTTGAAAGACCCGACGGATGATTTTGAAGCTTCAATCCAAGACCAAATACTAGATGCGATTGATACTGCTGATATTATTTTGGTGGTACTTGATTCGACAAAGTATTTTGACCATCGTGATGCAAAAATCGCAAAGGATGCACTAAGATCCGGGAAGGAAGTGTTTTTGGTACTTAATAAATGTGATTTAGGCGAATCGTTGCCAATCACTGAATTCCGTGCACTAGGTATTGCGCCAGAGAAGACTTTTTACGTTTCGGCCACAACGGGACAGGGATTCAACGCATTGAGAGAAATTCTCCCAAAAGCTAAAATGATTGAAAAAAATGATAAATTAAAGATTGCTTTGATTGGACGACCGAATGTAGGAAAGTCGTCACTTTTTAATACGCTGGGCAAAAAACAGCAGGCGATTGTATCGAGTCGGCAGGGGACAACGCGCGATATTAATCGGATGGATGTGCGATACAAGGGGCGGGACGTTGAGATTTTGGATACAGCGGGGCTACGCAAGCCTGGCAAGCGCGAGGTGGGGATTGAAAAATTTTCGGCGATTCGAACACTCGCCGCGATTGAAGAGGCAAATGTTTGTTGTCTTTTGATTGATTCGACAGAGCCACATTCTAAATTAGACCAGTCGCTGGCTGGACAAATTGTAGAGGCTGGCAAGGGAATTATTATGGTGGTAACAAAGTCTGATTTGCTCGAGAATGCAGAACCTACCAATTACTACGGCGAAGAGAACATCAAAAATCGCACGGCGGCGGATTTTTTGTTGGACGCACTGGAAAAAGATTTTGATTTCTTGCCGTATGCACCGGTGATTTTGACGTCGTCTGAGACTGGTGCCAATGCAACGCAAATTTTTGAGCTCGCGCTTGAGATTGATGTCGCGAGACACACCGAAATTAAAACGTCGGAACTGAATAAAATCTTGGCGGCGGCAGTCGTAGAACACGCGCCGGCAGGATTAAAAAACACTCGCCCGAAGCCAAAGTACATCGTACAGACCGACACTTGTCCGCCTTGGTTTGTGGTACACGGGCACGATTTGGAGCTTTTGCACTGGTCGTGGAAGCGATATTTGGAGCGCAAAATCCGTGAGAAATATCCGTTTGTTGGGACACCGATTATGTTTTCATATCGAAACGAAAAATAGGTTTTTTCGCGATAATTTTTGTGTTATACTAAAAATAAGTGGGAGCAGATTTCGATAAAAATACGAAAAACTCCCATTTTTTAGTACCTTAGCGAACTTTAACAAGGAGGGAGATTTATGGCAGACGACCGACCAATCTATGTGATTGATACGAACGTCGTGGTCGACTACGTTGACGTCATACCGTCACCGGGGGGCACGATAGTGGCACACGAGGATCCCACGATTGACCTTTCTTCGGCGCACATTGTGATTCCGACGGCGGTGATTCGTGAACTGTCGAGTTTTAAGAAGGAAAAGTCAGACCGCGGCAAGGCGGCGCGCACGATTCTGAGGAGAGTGCGCAAAATCTCTGAAGGCAAAGTCCGCACGATGCGGGAAATCTACGAGCTTGAGGCCCCGATTGAACTGGAAAACGGTGACCAGACGATTTCGATTTTGCCGGTGCACAAGAATTTCAAGAAAGCTTTACCCTTTGCGCCATCCGAAGACGATATGGATGGACAGATTATCTTGGCGGCGCTCACGGTGGCGTTTTTGAGAGCGGGGCTGCCCGTTGACGGAACAGCCGACCCGGAAAAAGTGCTCGATTTGATGCAAAAAGACATCGTGCTTTTGACCAACGACAATGGGTTGGCGATTCGGGCAAGGGAACGCGGCGTGTTGACTGCGCGCTACGGCTACAAATTGCCGGAGCCCTACACCGGAAGGCGCGACGTTGTGGTGCCGCTTGAGCTGTTTATGGAATTCTATAACAGCCGGCGTATCGAATACGCGCTTTGGACCATGATGATGAGCGACGAGCCGCCACTGGTGACGAACGAGTTTATCGTCATGCGTTTGGAAAATCCCAAAGAATACCCGACGGATTTTATTCCCGAATATTTTGGCAATATTGGGCGTTATGATGCACAAGAAGACGCCATTGTACCACTGAAGTACGCTTCTAGCTTCCCAGTAGAGGCAAACAATGCTGGGCAGGCAATTTATGCAGAAGCCTTGATGGACCCGAATTTTGCGGCGGTGGTTTGCACCGGCCCGGCAGGTTCCGGCAAGACCTACATGGCGACAGTTTACGGCTATGAGGCGTGCAAAGCCGGTAGGTTTATCGGTGTCACGGCGGTGCCGTGTGAAAATCACAGCAACCTCGGCGCTTTGCCGGGTGATTTGGAAGAAAAAATGGACCCGGATTTGCAGCCGCTCAAGAACGCGCTGCGAAACTATCTGCTTTCCAGCAACACGAAACTCTACAAGGATCTTCAGTGCTTTCATAAGTTTGGAGCAGACTGGCGAGGTAAAAAAAACGACACTGAGACGAATGACGACGACGCTCCAGAGAAGAAATCTATCAAGATTAAACTGAAGGACCGCGTGAATATGATTTGGGACAACTGGTTTTCAAGTGTGCCGATTGATAGCGCGCGGGGAAGGGATTTTGCCTATGAGCTCGCCATTTATGACGAGTTTCAGGACCAGAATATTTCGCAGGCAGACACCTTGATCAAGCGGATTGGTACGGACGGAAAAATCGTCCTGACGGGTGACATTCACCAGATTCATGCGCCGTATTTGGATGAAGATAACAACGGGCTGGTCTATGCGGCGCGGATGTTGTACGACAACCCCATGGTGGCACAGGTTTGTTTCACCGAGGATGAAGTGGTGCGGCACCCGCTGGTAAAGGCAATCGCCCAAAGACAGAGAACCATTGGCAAAGGCGCCTTGGAAGAAATCTAACCCCCTGATACCCCGCCTCACACGAGGCGGGGTATCCTATATGTGATATAATTAAGCTATGAAACTAGTAGTAGGACTGGGAAATCCGGAGAATCGTTATAATTTTACAAGGCATAATTCAGGATTTCTTGCGCTCGATTTTTATTTTAAGGTTCACGGGCTAAAATGGGGTGAGAAATTTGGCGCCGTAGCAGCGCGCGAGGGTGACGTGTGGTTTTTGAAGCCCCAGGATTATTACAATGATAGTGGGCGCGCGGTGGCGGAATTTGTGAGGTATTACAAGATTGATTTGAGCGATATATTGGTTATTTGTGACAATTTTGATTTAGAATTTGGCAAAGTGCGATACCGGTCCACCGGGCTAGCGGGAGGGAATAACGGGCTGAAATCGATTGACGCGGCACTCGGCGCCAATGACTATCCGCGCGTAAGAATTGGCACTGGCAACAATGAGCTCAGGCGTAAACTTGGCGATGTGGAATTTGTATTATCGCGATTCACGGATGCCGAAAAAGAAAAATTACCCGAGATTATGAATGAAGTTTGCGAGAAGATTGACGAGTTCATTAAATAAATTTAGAGCTGATTAAGATTGATTTCAGGGAATTTCTTGCGGATGTGCTCGGCGTAGCCAGCGTCGATATGCTTCCAGGCATCGCGCATACGGGGGACCTCACTGGTGTCGCCATATTGCGCATATTCAGCGAGAAATTCTTTTTCAAAATCTTCTGGCACGGGGCGGGAAACCATTCGGGCGGCGTCCATTTGTGGGTTGCCGGTGCCAGCGAAACAAAAATCTATTATACCTACCACTTTATCGTTCTCGTCTAGTAGGATATTGCCAAGATTCAAGTCGCCGTGAACCAATTTGGTATCATCTTTAGATTTAATATAATCATGATCCGTGTCGATATGTTTATCATAATGCTCGTAATCTAGTTCACGCAAGAACTCGCTGAGGGGCATTCTTACCTCCGCTGGAGCACTTTTTAAATCTATCGCGGAAAGCTCCTTGATGAATTTTGCTACATCGTAAGCTACACCAGTAATGGCAGTATGCGATAAGTGATAGATTCGGTCACCTAGGGTGTAGCCTTCGATTTTTTTGTGCACCGAGAACGGCCGGCCTTTGGAATCATAATGAAGCTCCATCTGCGGAGTATAATAACTAGTTTTGCCCTCAACAAAATTGCAGACTTTGGCGTCTTTGACAATCATGCGCGACCAAAATGGATTTCTCGGAAATCTAAAAAAGTAGGCGCCCACATCCGTGGTCACCTCAATTACGATATTGGTCCAGCCCGTCAAAATATGCTTAGTTTTTAGAATTTGTTTTTCCGGTAGCGTTTCTTTAATAATTTGATCCAATGGATCTTTGGTAGTAAAAAAACTATCCATGTATGTATTATACCACTAATCCCGTCTGGTGGAGGCGGGATTAGTGGATGTAAAATTGAAATTATAAATTATCTTTCACGATTGATTCGTAGAGATCAATTGTCCGACCAGCGAACTCGTCATAATAAAGGTCTATAAACATCTTCACGTTTTTCTCGTTGGGAAATGGTATTTCATCAGCAGACCAGAAGAGATGCTGTGCGTGCTCGCGATAGCTACCAGTCTTCCCAACGATAGTACTCATGTTTACAGGAGTTGTATTCTCGTGCTCGTTGTCGTAAACTGGGTAAAACTTGGCGTCAAATGTAAAATCGCGACCCTCCACAAATGATTCATCATCGAGCAGCACAAACGTCACCGATCCCCCATCTAGGTAGACCTCTTTGCTTCCGGCAGTCACACCTTTTAACGCGGTTAATACTGTGAACGGAAGTATCGTGGATGTTCTATTACCAGATACAGATTCCATACCGAGCATTAAACTTACAGCACCAGTATTGCCATTTGCAATCATCAGCATCATGCCAGGGCTTAGCTCGTAGTCGATTTCCATTTTTATTTTTTCGCTACCAGGAGCAAAAACTTGGCTTGAATAATAATACACCTCATCGGAAAAGATCCTTTGTGTTAGTTTATCCCATTTACTCTCCATTTCGCTGCTTTTTAGCGAGTAGCAAGTTGTCTCCTCGGCCACTATAGTGTTTTCTGGTTGTTCGGCAAAGATTGGAAATACTTTGGCATAAAGGCCGTAATCGTAGTCTTCATCTGGCTCATTAAAAACAATGGCAGCGATAGTTACAGTGTCGCCATCAAAAGAATACTCCTTTCGCCCTTCCATATGTGGGCCATCAAAGAAGGAAAGCATCAGTTGTGACTCTTCGAGTGCGGCAGGATTAATACCGTATTTATTATCATCGTCAATTATCTCATCCGCACCCCATTCGCCTTTAAATATCGCTATATATGCATTGGTAATCTTATAATTAATGTTAACTTTTACACCATCGGCGCCTTGGGCTTTTACGGTGTCAAAGGCAACAACAAATGCCATATCGCCATCTATTTCGATTGGTTCCATAACCGGCGAATACCCTCCATTTTGTACACCATCGTTATTAAGATTATTTGTTTTCACAATAGCGGCAGGCTCCGTACCAACATAAGAAGTACCACAATTGTCGCCCATGTAGGCCAGCTCCTGACTCTTGTTATAGGCAACTGTATTAACAAAATCAGCGCTATCACGCGTATTTCCCCCAACATCTCCAGGCATATGATAATTTACCGTCACATCATCCTCCACCATATTAGCCACGGCAATGTAGGTAATAGTAGCACCGGAATAAGCACCAAAGTCTAGGTCTGGAGTGATATAAGTGCTATAGTAAATGGTAGTTTTGTCATTGGCAGTAGTAGCATCGCTAGCGACTTTAATGGTCATAGCTTCTTTTTCAGTAGTAGGAAGACCACGGAATACGGTATCGTCTTGGCTAGTTGGTTTAGTGATAGCCATACCCCAAGTGTTGTCTGTTAAGGCTTGGGAGTGGGTAGATTCTAGCATAGAAATAGTGCTAGTGGATGATGCGTTGGTTTCATTAGTAAGATTCGTAGTAGTACTATCTACATAGGCCATGAGTGTGTATCCTGCAGTTGTAGCAGAATCTACTGTTACTGTACTTTCGCCAGTGGCAAAGACTGGTTTGTCATTTAGGTCTACGTCTATTTCTATATCACTGGTTGTAACAGTTAGTGTATTATTAGCTGCACTTACATTGTCTTCTTGTTTTACATTATAGTTTAATGCTACAAATGTAGTAATAAGGATTAAGGTCATAATACCAGTGATTCTAAGGATGGTATGTCCTTTAGAATAGATGGAGAATTTGTTGGTCTTCTTAGACTTATGTTTCTTAACTAAACTAATTATTAGTGCTATTAATGCTAACGCTAATACAGAAATGCCAATGATGGGGGTAATCATATTAGAAGTATTATTTACTCCATCATTATGTATAGTGCTAAATACACCAGTATCTGGCACATTGGTGTCTGCATCAGTGTCTGGCACTACGGTTGGAGTAGCGTCATTGACGTTGATTAGTAGTTTAGAAGACATGTTTTATCCTTTTTGTGTTTGTTTATGACCTTTTATGGTTATGATTATGCACGAAGTAAAGATTAAAGTCAATGGATGGGCATACTTGCCACAATGTTAATTAGCCTGGGAAAAATTAGTCAGCAATACACCTAATTGCAGCGCCCATAAAATCTTTGCTAGAAGTGTGGATGAAAATAGTAGAGCTATCTGAATCAAACCAAAAATTGTAGGCACACCGTGCGCCACATGTGGATTCAGGGGATGAGGACGATGACCAGTATTCACCGCTTCCACCACGGCTATTGACGCTCGCGCCGCCTACATATCCAGAATCTACAAAATTATTTGGGAATCCTCCGAATGTATGTCTTGACCAAGTAACATATGTTGCGTCTTCTTCGGCCACAGGGCCACCAAGACTAATGTTAAGTTCGTAGAATTCACCAGGTACACCACCAGTGGGCAAATGCCAGCCAGCGGGACAAACTGAGGTGTTAGCCATTTCGGAGCCTTCTTTGTCTAAATAATTCGTGTTAGCCTTAGCGGCAGCCCAGGAGTAATAATTGCCATAGCCATACACTTGTTGGTTAGGACTAGTCATATCCGTAACATTTGTGTTGCTGCTAGTGTTAGTATTATAATACCTTGGCATACGATAGCCCGGGTCATTATCTAGCCCAATATCAGAACGGGTAGCGCCATTTATACCAATAATATCACCGCTGCCATCATACTTATACAAACTATTCTGGGTAACGGACTCATTAAAATAGCTTTCGGAGTTTGCTAAACCAACAAACGCACCGCCAAACCCTTGCGATAATGAAGGAGTAAAATCAGCATCGGAGTCCAATCTTAAGTTCTCAATCATCCAACACTTACCGTCTGCAAGTTTTGCTATAGCATATGTATCGTTGTCGCGTAAATCTGTTAAGGCAGTAACCGAACCTATCGGCATATTATCATCATCTGGGCAGGTCCAGTTCTGTAGATTCCCAGCAGATGGCACCCAGACAGCGTACAGTAATAACGGAGTAGCTAGATATTGGTTAGTGATAAAACTAATAGTTTGATTTGGGCCATAAATATGATAACCGGCATTTGCTCCAGTACCATTGCCGTTTATGTCATTTTCTCCTAATGCCCAATTATTTTTATCGGACCAGCCAGCAAATCCATAGCCGGGACGCTTGAAATTGCTGACCCACAGTACGACGGAGTTGGTGGAGATGGGGATGTATTGAGTCCCCATAGTATCAGTGACGCCGTTGGCATTCGGATAATACTCAATCGTACCGGAATAGGTTATTTCCCACTGCGCATAAAGCGTAATGGTCTCACCCGGTTGTGCCAAATCTAAGACTACATCATCTGGCTGATACCACGTACCAGTACCGTCGGAGCGCGTATTCCAACCGATAAACTCGTAACCTGAATTGGTAAACCTATTATAGTAGATAGTTGCATTTGTATGTGGCGACACCCACTGATCATCCGTATTACCGTTTCCATCATTGGAGTCATAACGGATACTGTAATCATTAAATAGATAAAGATCAATTGTTTTTCCGGCAAATTCATCGTAATAATTTGTTATCGTACTTTTTAATTCATCTTCATCACGAAACCCTTTTCCACTTATCAAATAACCATCATCGTCAATTACATCATACCAAATCCTTTTTGGAAGTATGGGACCATCATTTCCATACCCTACCGGTAAACTATACTCGCCAGACTTATTAGTAAACGAGCAGGCCTGTTCAGGAATAGTATCTTCTTTCTCTTCGTCGTAGATTGGATACAATCTAGCATAGAAGCCATAATTATAACCACTTACCGGTGGGTCATATGCGCGCATTACAAACGTTAGAGCGTCACCATCAACAACAATTGTTTCTCTGCCAGAAATATTACTGCCAGTATCAGACTCTTCGTCCCAAGTTGTAATTTCGTAGACAGGTGATGCTATAATCATTATTGGCCCACTATTATTAATTATTTGCCCCTCGAAGATTCTAATCCAAGCCTCGTCCGTCAGGGCATATTCAATCTCTATTTTTATTTTGCTGGCTCCTGGGAGCGTAACAGATTGAGTATAGCGCTCACCGTATGGTTCTATCATGTTGCCATCATCATCCAAATTATCACTTTTAGCAAAATGACAAGAAGTGTTTTCAATTGTTTCTATATTTTCTGGCTTCTGATAGAAAATTGGGTAGACTTTGGCATAGAAGCCATAGTCGTATCCCTCACCGGGAGAATTCGCAAACATACCAAACGATGCAGTGTCTCCATTTACTAAATATGTAGTTTCGCCCTGCATATAAAATTCTTCGAATACCGCGGGTTTATTAATTAAGCTTTCGTTGCCTTGGGCTATAATGACTCCACCATCTAGGTTGTAGATAAGCTCTATTCTTAGATAGTCTGCGCCAGGAATACTAGCCATACCAACCTTAGTCTGCGAAGGTATTTCATAAGGTCCATTTTGTGTCCCATCATCACGAATATTTGGCGTCTTCACGATTTCTGGTTGTTCTGTGGTATAAACTTTGGAACAGTTACCACCTACATAAGCTAGTTCGCAAGATGTACCGTAAACCACAGTGTTTACATCCTTGGTCCCAGCCTGGTCAAAATAATATCCATTACCATGGAAGTTTACGGTTACGTCACCGTCAGTCACGTGCGCCACAGCAATATAATTAATCGTTACGCCCTCATAAGTACCATAGTCTAAATCTGGAGTAACATAGGCTCCGTAATAAAGCGTAGTTTCATCATTAGCTTCTGTGGCATCAGAACCAGAGACCTTTACCACCATAGCATCTTTTTCTGCTGTTGGAAGCCCTCTAAATTTAATCTCATCCTGTGAGTTTGGTCGAGATAGAGCAATGCCCCAGGTATTGTCTGTGAGAGCTTGGGATTGGCTAGTCTCTAGCATGGTAATAGCATCGTTAGAATCATTAGTTAAATCTGCACTAGTACTATCTACATAGGCCATTAATGTATACCCAGTATCTGTAGCGGTAGTAACTTTTACTTTGCTCTCACCAACTCCAAATACCGCTTCGTCTTCCATTTCTATATCAATAGCAGTAATGTCCTCTGTGGTAACTGTAAGAGAAGGGCCATCTACGGCTTCTGCACTGGCCATACGTTGATTATCGTTAAACTTGAGAATACCAAAAACACTAACTAGGATAATGAAGGATAGCCCAGCTAGTTTTGGAATTAAGTGTTTTTGAGCACCAAGCTTCATAGGAGCATAAGTGCTACTAGGGCCATATACCGCACTTCGTTTTTTATAACGTCGCACCAAGAGAACAGCAACAATGGCTAGCAAGATCACTAAGCCAATAGCCGCAATAATAAATACACTGTTATTTTGGGCATCGCCTGCGTTTTGCCCGATGCTAAAAATACCAGTATCTGGTGTAACGGCGCCATTACTACCGCCACCATCAGTATCTGGTATCACAATTTCGCTGGGGTCAATTAAATTGACCATGAGTTTGGAAGACATTTTTTAGTTTTCCTTTTTTATATTGATATATGACCTTTTGTGCTTATGATTATAAATCACAGGAAACTAAATGTCAATAGGGATAAAAAGAATTTGTTTTATGTTATAATACCTTTATGGACAACGTAAAAATTCTAGCAATTGTGGGCATGAGTGGTAGCGGCAAATCTGTCGTCGTGGATCACTTGACAAAAAAAGGCTATCCGAAGGTTTACTTTGGTGGCATGATCTATAAAGAAATGGAAAAGCGGGGCATTCCGCGGAGCGAAAACGGTGAAACCGAAAAGAAATTCCGCGAAGAAATTCGCGAGAAAGAGGGAAAGGATTGGGTAGTACGTCAGGTGATTGCCGAAGCGAAGGATTTAATTGCGGCAGGACAAAAGCGTATTGTGCTAGATGGCGTTTATTCTTGGACAGAGTATAAAACCTTGAAGAAAGAATTTCCAAAAGGACTTTGTTTTGTAGCGGTAGTAGTTGATAAAAAATTGCGCTATGAGCGCGTAGCGATTCGCCCCGACCGACCATTCGATGGCACAGCGATTCGCGAGCGCGATCGTTCTGAGATAGACAACCTTGAAAAGGGTGGGCCAATCGCGGCAGCAGATTATTACATTTTGAATAACGGCACTATGAAGGATGCTACAGATCGCTTGGATGAGATATTAAAGGAGATTGAATTTTGAAACGTTTAGTCCTGATTGACGGCAAATCCGTGTTTTATCGGGGCTATTATGCGATGGGAAATCTTAGTCTCTCAGACGGTACGCCGACAGGTGGGGTTTATGGCTTTGCGGCGATTGCGATGGAAATTGTGAAGCGACTTGAGCCAACTAAAGTCGTAGTGGCTTGGGACTCAAAAACTTCCACTTCGACGCGCCGTGAATTGTACCCCGAATACAAAGCTGGGCGAGTTAAGCCGGGTGATGATTTTTATACACAGATTCCGTTGCTTAAAAAATTGGTATTAAGCCTTGGCTGGAATTTTGTGGAGATTGATAATTTTGAGGCGGACGACATCATCGGTACCTTGAGCCGCGAAGCGGATGAAGCTGGAGATTATGAAACATTTATTATTTCTTCTGATCTCGATATGCTTCAAGTAGTTGATGACAATACCCATATGTGGCGGATTGTAAAAGGTTTTTCAAATATTGAAAAAATCGATATTCCAGAGGTTGAAGCAAAATACGGCATCCGTAAATCACAGTTTTTAGATTTGAAATCATTAAAAGGTGATTCTTCTGATAATATTCCAGGTGTACCTGGGATTGGCGAAAAGACCGCTGTGAAGCTATTAAATGAATATGACGATTTGGACGGAGTATATGATAATTTGGACAAGATTAGTGGCTCGACGCGCACCAAACTCGAGGCGGGGAAGGATTCGGCCCATTTGTCTTATAAACTTGCAAAAATCATGCTTGATGCGCCAGTTCAGCTAAACGATCTAATGGATTTTAATTTTGACCGCAAACGAGTTATCGCTGCGCTCAAAAAACTCGAGTTTAACTCGCTCGTAAGGAAGTTCGGTTCGTCCGAGCCATCATCCGCGCCAAAATCGCACCCATCCGAACCGTCTTCATTAGTAGATGATGTTGCCCCACGCACTGTCGCGCCCCAAAATATTCCGACATCAATCACAGCTCCAAATATCCAGGATATTATCATCTCTTGGGATGTTAAGAATTTAATGCATAGCGACAAAACAACAGCTAAAAAAATTCTAGATGGTGCATCGTTTTGGGATTTGCGCCAGGCGGCATTTTTATTAAATCCGCTTAGCCGCGATAATCCGGAGTTGGTTGTGCCAGAAGAAGAATACCAAAAACAACTGGCCGAGCTTGAAACCTTTCCGAAACTTTATAAAGTTTTGACCGAATTAGATCTGCCATTAATCCCAATTCTCTACAAAATGGAAGAAAAGGGTATGTTGATTGACCGTGATTATTTTAAAACTCTTAGAAAAGAATACATTTACGAGGTGGCTGAGCTTGAGAAAGAAATTTATAAGCTAGTTGGCAAGGAATTTAATGTTAATTCGCCGATTCAACTGTCTGAAATCTTGTTTACAGACTTACGTTTACCAGTGAAGGGAATTAAGAAAACCACTAAGGGCTATTCTACCGGGGCAAAAGAGCTTGAAAAGTTGCGGGGCGAGCACCCAGTAATTGAAAAAATCATCGAATACCGCGAGGCAGCTAAGCTACTTAGTACCTATATTACACCAATGCCCGAGCTTGCAGATAAGAATGAGCGGATCCATACAACTTTTACCCAGGATGTGACAGCTACAGGGCGCCTCAGTTCCAAGGATCCAAATCTGCAAAATATACCAGTGCGGACAGAAGAGGGGAAAAGAATTAGAACTGGTTTTGTGGCACCACGTGGGAGAGTTTTAGTATCGGCAGACTATTCGCAATTTGAATTAAGGCTTGCGGCGATTTTGTCGGGCGACAAGGATTTGATTCAAGATTTTAATAACGACATTGATATCCATACCAAAACGGCGTCAGAGGCGTTTAATGTGCCGTTTGACGAAGTGACTAAGGACCAACGCCGGGCGGCAAAGGTGATTAATTTTGGCATTTTGTACGGTATGAGCGTAAAGGGGTTGGCCGATGCGGCAAAAATGTCTGTGCCGGAAGCTAAAAATTTTATGGATAATTATTTCCGATTGCGGGCACCAATCAAAAACAAGCTAGAGGAGATTTTGAAACAAGCTAGGGAATTAGGGTTTGTTGAGACTTTTTATGGCCGTAGACGACCAACACCAGACGTAAAGTCAAGTAATTTTGTAATTCGTCAAGCGGCCGAGCGTGCTGCCATGAATATGCCAATTCAGGGAACAGAAGCAGATTTGATGAAACGCGCTATGATTAGAGTAGATAAGGCTTTGCCTTCTGGTGCGGACTTAATTATGCAGGTACATGATTCTTTGATTGTGGAATGTGACGAAGCGGCAGCTGACGACGTGGCAGAAATATTGAAGTGCGAGATGGAGGCGGTCGCACCAGAGCTTGCGGTCAAATTAGCCGTTGAAGTCACTACGGGCAAGAATTGGGGAGAGTTGTAGTTTTCCACAAGAATTCCATATTTAGTGTGAAAAAAGTGTTGACAACGCTATATGTGGTGTTTATAATAAAAGTAGGTAATGCTTATAACAAACATAATGCCCGGGTGGCAGAAAGAGAACCATGAAGAAAATTATCTACAAAAATCCGAATGACGCCGAAAATTTCGATATTAAGCGTTTTTCAAAATCATTAAATCAATACGCTAAGATTTCCGAAAAGGAAATCCAGGAAGCAATGAAGGATTTTGAGCAATACGAGACGATGCACGTATCTTGCCTCGTGGAGATTGGTATGAAATTGATTTCAGAAAAGGCCGACGACGAGAAGGCTCACGAATATTTCAATGCCCATGCTGAATACTTTGATGAGGGCAAATTCGAGCGCTTGCGCCGAATTACTGGCTACCTTGTTGGTACTTTGGATCGCTGGAATGATGCAAAGAAGGCCGAAGAGGCAGCTCGCGTTAAACATTGCGTGAACTCTGCAATTGATGACGCTGAACGTTTGGCGGCTCTCGAGACCCAAGCGATGGAGCAAAACATCGCCTACGCCCATTAGGGTGTGATATAATTGGGGTATGCCAGAGTTACCCGAAGTTGAAACGATTAAACGCGGTCTGAGCAAGTTTATTATTAATAAAAAACTTACTCAGACCGATATTTTGTGTGAAAAATCCTTTATTGGCACGCCGGTGATGGGAGTAGTGAAGAGTATTCGTCGTTATGGAAAAGCATTAATCATTGACTTAAGCGATGACGTGTCACTGATGATACATTTGAGGATGACTGGACAATTGATTTACGATGGCACCACAAAGCGTTACGCCGCCGGGCACCCCAGCGAGAATTTTGTGGCGACGCTACCAAATAAACAGACAAGAGTGATTTTGAAATTTGATGATGGTGGGGTATTGTATTTCAATGACCAGCGTAAGTTTGGGTTTATTAAAGCTTTGCCAACTCAGGAAGTTGAAAACGATACATTTATCAAGAAGTTGGCGCCAGAACCGTGGAATATGGGACCAAATGATTTTTACGAGCGGCTAATGCGGCATAAGAATTCTTGTATCAAGGCGACGATTTTGGACCAGAGTGTTGTTTGCGGACTTGGCAATATTTATGCCGATGAGGCATTGTTTATGAGTCACATCCATCCCGAACGAAAATGCGGTGAAATTACTGCCAAAGAAGCCAAAATATTATTAGAGTCTGCTAGGGCCGTGATGGATCGTTCAATTGATTCGGGCGGCTCGACAATGGCGACCTATGTAAAAGCTGACGGCACGCGCGGTGATTATCTCGAAAAATTTGCGCAAGTTTTTCGGCGCGAAGGGAAGCCTTGTCCGAATTGTGGCACTAAGATTATTAAGATTCGAGTGGCAGGGCGAGGAACTCATATTTGCCCGTGTTGCCAGAAGAAAGAGGGTAGCAAATGATGCGGATTTTTTATGGCGACGACCGGGTGAGAGCGCAGAAGGAGATTAAGCGAATTCTTGGCGACGACTACGAGATTGTTGAGGGGGCCGAGTTAGAAATTAATGATTTACCGAGCGTTTTTATGGGTGCGTCGCTGCTAGCCGAAACGCGACATATATTGATTAGAGACATTACGGCGAATAAGTTGGTTTTTGACGAGCTGCCGAAATATTTAAACACTCCGCACGAAGTGGTGATTTTGGAAGCTAAATTAGATAAGCGGAGCACAACTTATAAAGCTCTGAAAGACAAAGTAGAAATTCGCGAATTTGCTCTACCAGAAAACACAGATTTTCGCCAGGTATTTGATGTTTATCGAGCTGCAAAGACCGACGGGAAACGAGCGCTTCAAATTTTAGAAAAAATTAAGCCTTACGAGGATCCAATTCAATTTACTGGACTCATCGTGTCGCAAGCGATTAAAGATTTCGCCACAAGACCTTCGGGCGTAAGGGAACGAAGAATATTAAAAGAACTGGCAAAAGTTGACCTCGATATGAAGTCGACAAAAATCGACCCCTGGTTATTGGTGGAGTCGTTTTTGTTAAGATTATCTAGCTTTTAAGCTATTTGGCTAGTTTAACTTTGTGCTCTTTGGCGTAGGCAGAAAGTTGTGCTTTGCGACGAGATGCAGTGTTTTTCTTAAGCAAGTCTTTTTTCACGGCTTTGTCATATTCAGACTGGGCTTTGGACAAAGTTTTTGCCGATGGATTAGCCTTGAAAGCTTTAACAGCAGCCTTAATGTCCTTCTTAATCTCGACGTTGTGTTCTGTACGTTTTGTCGCCTGACGAGCGGCCTTTTTGGCAGATTTAATAATTGGCATTTTTTTCCTATATAGATTAAAAATTATTGCTTCATTTGATTATACCGCAAATCTTTCAAAATGTAAAGGGGGGACACCGAAAAAAGACTTGTATTTTTTTAGTAGTTATGTTAGTATAAAATTAGGAAGTCAAAATGCAAGATCAAAACCAAAATCAAACAGGCGACAATGACGCAAAGGCGGTAGCAACGAGTGATGCTGCTCGCGAAGTTACACCTGATGGTGCGACACCGGCTCAATCTAGTGGTGCACCAGATAAAGTAATGGCAGATGTTCGGTCGAAAATTAATGACGCGAACAATATTTTGGTCGCGCTATCTTCTGACCCGACCGTTGATGATCTTGCTGCTGCAATTGGCCTTTCACTTTATTTGGAACGTTCTGGTAAGCGCGCAGTAGCGATTTATTCTGGTAGAACACCGAATGCGATGGAATTTTTGAATCCATCTGATACTTTAAAGCCCACTGCCGATACACTCCAGGATTTTGTGATTGCTATTAGCAAGGATAAAGCCGACCATCTACGCTATAAATTAGATGGTGACTATGTAAAGATTTTTATTACTCCTTACAGAACTCGTATCGCAGAAGAGGATTTGGAATTTTCATATGGTGATTTTAATATCGATTTAGTCATCGCGATTAACGTGGCGAGCGAGTCTGAACTAGACAACGCTTTGCGCGAACAGGGGAGAGTACTACATGACGCTACGGTGGTTAATATTACCACCGGTGAACCTGGTAGTTTTGGTAAAGTTGAATGGACCGATCCCACATCGAGCTCTGTCTCTGAGATGATTGCACAGCTGATTTATGGGATGAGCGACGTTACCACCGTTGAAAAAGATGATGCTACGGCACTTCTCACTGGTATTATTGCCGCCACAAACCGTTTTTCTGAGGTTAATACTTCGCCAGAAACGATGCAGGTTGCTTCAAAATTGATGAGTTCTGGTGCTGATCAAAAATTGATTACCGAAAATATCACTGCTGATTTAAAAGATAAGATACTCGAGTTGGCCGATAATGTTAAAAAAGCCGAGAGCGCCGCTCCGACCGAGGAAGAACAACCAGCCGATGAAGGTGTTTTAATGATAGAAAAGGATGAAAAGGATGTTGCTCCGGTCGCTACTGATGCGCCTGTCGCAGAAGCCGCACCGGCTGCCACCGACACTGCTCCGGCTGAGACCACTTCAGCCACCAATGTCGCTGAGGAACCAGCCTCCCCCGAAACATCTACACCAGAAGTAGCTACTTCAGATACTTCGGTTGCTCCGGCTACTCCAGAGATTCCTGCTCCAACCGTTGAAGCAACGCCCGCACCGGTCGAACCGGCGACGGTTTCCGAAGATAAGCCAGAAACCCCATCCGAACCAACCGCCCCTCCGATGATTTGGCCCGCAAGTGACTCGTCTTCTGAGACTAGTACGGGTTCCACCGACTCATCTTTGCCAGAAGTCCAGACGCCACTTAGTGCTTTGGGGCTCGCTCCGGAAACTGCTACCGTTAATGAAGTAAAATCGGAGACTGTTGTGGCACCATCAAGTGATTTTGCCCAAGAAATGAAAGAAAATGATCCAGGCAAATATGGGCAAATGCTAACAGATGCCCTAGCCGAGCTCGATAGCACGCCGGCTGTCAGTGGCCCAGCTATGCCCGTTGCGCCAGATGTTAGTAATCCTGTTTCATCCGCCGCGCCGGCGGTTGGAAATCCAGCCATGTCTGCCGCGCCAGCGGTGGCGACAGCGCCGGAAATAAATGGTGTACCAGAAATAAACTATGCATCAATGCCTGGTGATAGTATTCTACCACCAGCACCTGCGCCAAATGTCGATATGAGCGGTATGCCACCTTCTCTTGATTCGGCCGCCATTCCACCAGCGGCGCCAGCCGTAACAGCACCAGTGATCCAACAGCCTACTGGCCCGTCTGATTTTAAGATTCCTGGCATGTAGAACTTGATTTTAGTTCAAAAGTGCGCTATAATATATATTGTTGGATTCGTAGCTCAGTTGGTTAGAGCGCTGCCCTGTCACGGCAGAGGTCGCGAGTTCGAGTCTCGTCGGATCCGCCATTTTTGTTTCACAAAAACTTCAAAAAGAGAGACATCGGACCTTCGCCCTGCGGGCTCCGGTGCGAGTCTCGAGGCTTCGCCACCGCCCTTCGGGCGGGCGGATCCGCCACAAAAAACGCCTAGCGGCGATTTTTTTATTTACACCAAAATAGCCTCACAATTGAGTATGGGTGGGCACTACTTAATCATGAGGCTATTTTGGCCCTCTAACGCTTCACTACTATACCGGGTGACCCCGGAAGCGCGACCCACCTCACACAAATTGGGGCCCGCCGGTTAGAGGGATTGCTAAGCTTTCGAAATTTGTCCTTTCTAAAGTGGAGGTAATACTTAAAACACTAAACCATGAAGAAATTTAATGCCTGAAAGGTCTTTCAAAAGCTCGCAACTTCTGCTATACTAAAAAACAGTATAGCTGAAATTATAACTTATTTAGGTGCGGTAGGGATTTTTGTCCCTAACTGCTTTTAATTATATCACACAGGAGTTTTTATGTCAACACTTTTTTCACACTTTTTTGATAAAATCAACCAAATTTCACCCCTAGAAGCCAATTTTACAGAGGTGTTAAGCTCTATTGCGCTTACGCCTAAATTATTGTATTTTTATGGAAAAATGCCGGAAATTGTGGTAAAAAACGGAAAATTTGGTAGTACAGGGGCAAGATCCATGCGCCCAAAAACTGTCGCGATTGTGGGATCGCGACATAATACTAGATATGGCGAAGACGTTGCATATCGATTAGCCTATGAACTGGGGAAGCATAACGTTGTGGTAATAAGTGGGCTAGCCTATGGCATAGATTCAATTGCGCATCGTGGTTGCCTCGATGCGGGCGGAGTAACAGTGGCGGTACTGGGGACTAGGATTGACGATATTTATCCAAAAGCACATCTAAAAATGGCGCAGGAAATATTGGAGAAGAACGGAGCCATTATAAGCGAATATGCCAGCCTTGCGGATAAGACAGCTCCACTGGGGCCGGCGGAGGCTGGATCTCGAGATGGCGAATGGGTGAGCTACGAAAAAGAGTTGGCTGGAGAAGATAAACCACCCTATGATAAGCGTCGCTTGGAACAGAAGTTTAGCTTTCTTTATCGAAATCGAATAATCGCTGGGTTGGCTGACGCTGTAGTAGTAGTGGAGGCCGCAGAGAAGTCCGGCTCGCTAAACACCGCGACGCACGCCTTGGAACAGGGGAAGGATGTTTTTAGTGTACCGGGAAATATTACTGCACCTTATTCACAGGGGTGTAATAAGTTAATACGGCAAGGGGCATTAGTATATACTGAGCCAGATGATATCTTGAGAGAATTATTCCCGGAAGATTATTTGAGAAAGACTCGGAAGCAGAAACAGTTACATCTTTTTGGTGATACCGATGTAGAGACACTAGTTTTACAAGCGATAGGGAACGGCTTGCGCACAAGCGAGGAAATAATGGACGCAACACATCTACCAGCAGAAGTGTTCAATCAGACTGTGACGCTACTAGAAATCAAGGGGCGCGTGCTGGCGCTAGGGATGGGAAATTGGGGATTATGCTAGGATGTATTAGTATTGTGGCTTGTAACTAGAAGCGTCATCTGCCCAGAGATTAGGCTCATAGACGGCTCCGATGAACCAAACAGTGTCGTTATTTTTGTCGCGAATCAAGAAGAGAAATGGATGATCTATATTGATTACTTTAGGTTCGTCTTGAACTGGCGCCATACCTAAGCTCATCGCAATTACAGTAACTGCGGCAGCCTTGATACCTTTTTCGGAAAAGTCAATCGTGGCTTTGTGCACGGCATCAGAAACGTAGAAGTGGGAGAGTGAAGTTATGTTAGAAAAATCTGCTTTTTTATTAAAGGCTTGGTTAATACCCATCGTTTTAAGATCGTCAACAAAATTCAATTGGTAATCAAATTTAAATTTGGGGATATTGATGATTAGGCCGCCTCCAATGGAGCTAGCGGGAGAAGATTCCGCGAGTTTACTTTCAATATCTGTAATGTTAATGTTACCGATATAATCGTTGAGATTGCCAGAAGGCATTACTGCAACGAATTCAAGCGCAGAGTCATCAGTGGGGACAAGTGGCATAGAAATCATGGTTGTCTCATCATCTGTATGATATAAAACATCTTCTGCATGAGTTTCTAGATTCATGGTTGTCGCGATCATTTCAGTGCCATCGTTTTTGAAGAAGGTTTTGCCATAGGTGTCGCTTTCGTCAAAGCGATGTGCCCAATCCATTTGAATGGCAAGGGCATTTGCTAGAAACATCTTAGTAGATGGTGTGATTTCGATGTCAACTTTATCAATGAGGTTAAAAGTTTTATTGTTTATCCAATTGTTTAACATATCAGTGTTTTCAAAACTGTCGTACTTAACTTCTGCTTGGTATTCTTCAGATACTGTGCTGATATATGAAGGAAGGACATCATCGGAGAAGGAATCTTTTATAAAAATGCCATTTGCAACTGATAGAGTGTCGGCGACGTTTTGATATTTGGGTAGCTCGACGTCACCAAGGACCTTTTCTATCTCGGTCTTGGTGGTGCCAGCGGCACCGGCATTAAGCATGGAAAGAGCATAATTAATAGATAGTGGACTGTAGATAATATTTTCACCCTTTGGCTCTAGCGCAAAAAAGCCAGTTGTGACAGAATTAACAACGTTTGAGCAGTTTAATGATTGGGAGCAATCACAATCTTTGCATTTATCCGAATTAAATAACTGCATAATACCAAAAATGCCGAGGCCACCAATAATAACCCCAATAATTATCCCGAGTACGCCGAATAGAATTGATGAGCGCGTAATGTTTGGTGAGGCGCTAGATACTTGTGGCGTAGTAGAAGTTTGACTTAGTGATGCATTATTATTTTCGTCCATGCTTATATTATATATTAATTTTTGGCTTTGTTGGAAATTTGAGTATTTTGGCGGGAGTGTGGTATTATAATATATATGTCTAAAAATTTGGTGATAGTAGAGAGCCCGGCGAAAGCACATACAATTGAGAAGTATCTCGGGGCGGATTTTAAGGTGTTAGCGAGCGTGGGGCACATCCGAAAGGATACAAAAGTAGATAAATCTACTTTTGATGTAACTTACGAAATTGATCCAGGGCATAAATCTATCATTACTGAGTTGAAAAAAGCTGTGAATAATTCCGACCGCGTATGGCTCGCGACGGATGAAGACCGCGAAGGAGAATCGATCTCGTGGCATCTTTGTGAGGTTTTGAAATTGCCAAAAAATACGGCGAGAATTACTTTTCATGAGATTACTAAGCCGGCGCTAGAGGCTGCAATCAAGAATCCACGAACGGTGGATATGGACATGGTGGCTTCACAACAAGCACGGCAGACGCTTGATATGCTTGTAGGCTACGATTTATCCGACATGGTACGCAAAAAAGTGCCTGGGGCAATTTCGGCAGGGCGTGTACAGTCACCTGCACTGCGTTTAGTAGTGGAGCGTGAAAAGGAAATTGAAAAATTCGAAGGAAAATCATCCTTTAAGGTGACAGGGGAATTTTTGCCAGTGGGTTCTACCAAGGACGATTCTTTTATTGCTGCATATGATGGCACTGCTCCCGCGGACGAAGAGGCGGCAAAGGGGTTGTTGGAGAAATTAGCTCCAGCAGATTTTAAGGTTGCAGAAGTCGAAGAAGCTGAGGGCACAAAAGCCAATCCGGTGCCTTTCACCACTGCTGCGTTGCAGATTGAGGCAAATAGCAAACTAGGTTTTTCGTCGCGCACTACAATGAGCGCAGCGCAGGGTTTGTACCAATCTGGTTCAATCACCTACCACAGAACCGACTCCCTCAATCTTAGCTCGCAAGCAGTAGCTGCAATTGCGTCATTTATTGAGAACAAATTCGGTAAAGAATACTTAAAGGTGCGGCACTTCAAGACAAAGGACGCCCAGGCACAGGAAGCACACGAAGCAATTCGCCCGACCGATATTTTGCGAGCAACAGCAGGGAAAAACGAATATGAGAAACGACTTTATCATTTGATTTGGACGAGAACAGTTGCGACACAGATGGCGAGCGCACGCGTAGCAAAAACCACCATTAAATTGTCCACAAATGCCGCAAAGGATGCCACTTTCACCGCTAAGGGTGAAGTGGTGATATTTGATGGGTTTTTGAAAGTTTATGGCAAAAGTAAGGATTTGGAACTGCCAAAACTCACAAAGGGCGACACGGTCTCTTGTCTTTCGCTAACCGCACGCCAGAACTTTGGAAAACCGCCAGCTAGATATACTGAGGGCTCATTAGTTAAGAAGTTGGAAGAGTTAGGGATTGGCAGGCCATCTACATACGCTTCGATCATGACCGCAATTCAGGCGCGCGGATACGTAATAAAGGGCGAAAGTGAAGGTAGTGAGCGTGAAGTTGTGGAACTGACTTCACAAAAAGGCAAGATTTCGCGCGCGGTAGTTAGAGAAAAATATGGGGCGAACAAAGGGAAGTTAGTACCTACGCCAATTGGCGAGCTGGTAGCTGGGTTTTTGACGGATAACTTTAAGAATATTGTTGATTATAAATTTACCGCAAACATCGAGAAAGATCTAGATTTGATTGCCGATGCAAAACTAGAGCGAGTCAAGATGCTACGCGATTTTTATGGGCCATTTCACGATACGGTTCTGGTTGCACAGGGCGTGGAGCGGTACAATAATGCCAGACTGCTTGGTCACCATCCGGATGACGGCAAGCCAATTTATGCAAAAATTGGCAAAAACGGTGGTTTTATCCAGCTAGGAGACAACGAGAAGTCTTCTGGGGAGAAGCCAAGGTTTGCACCACTGCCAAAGAGGAAGTCTGTAAAAACCGTGACGCTCGAGCAAGCGCTAAAGCAATTATCGTTGCCGACTTTGCCAAGGTCCCTAGGATTTGCGCCGGATAAAACCGAGTTAATAGCCGCAAATGGACCATTCGGGCCGTATCTTAAGGGCGGCAAGTACAATATTCCGATGAAGG
The DNA here is from genome assembly GCA_946414345.1 of uncultured Candidatus Saccharibacteria bacterium. Lineage (GTDB taxonomy): Bacteria > Patescibacteriota > Saccharimonadia > Saccharimonadales > Saccharimonadaceae > Nanosyncoccus. Next base: position 23,744 of record CAMKOB010000011.1, read on the forward strand.
ATTTTGATCCGTATACGGTAACACTCGAGGAAGCTTTGCCGTTGTATCAGAAAAAAGTCGATTCAATGATTGCTGATTGGGGAGAAATACAGATTATCAATGGCGCTTATGGACCATATATTAAAGGCCCGGGTAGGCGCAACAATGTGAAAATTCCAAAAGAACGCGACCCGAAGACGATTACCGAGAAAGAGGCACGAGAAATGCTAGAAAACAAGCCAAAAGCTACCAAGACTAAAGCCCGCCGTGGGACGCGCGGCAAGCATAAAAAGACAACGAAAAAGTAGTTGATTACATCTTTAATTCTTTGTGAGCTTTTTCAAGAACGGCTAGGAGTTCGGCGTAGTCGGCTTCAGTGATGTTTTTGACGTTCGCGAAGATATAGATTACATTATCAACAACTTCTAGGTTGTAGTTGAGGTTTTTATCGTAGAGATACTCCATGAATTTCGGATTCAGAAGCTCGAATGCCGGCAGGGCATCACGCTTGGCAGCGTAAACCTCGTAACGCTCATTGAAGTCTGGCCATTCCATTTCGAATTTCTCATAGGATTTGTCTGGCTTGCGATTGGCTTTGTATTTCAATGATTTAACGATAACACCAAGATAATCCTTTGGCACATTAATCTGCCCAACAAGATAATAAGAAGATGGCACGCTTGGAATTTCGGCATAAGTATAGAGTTGAATTAGGAGGTCACCCCATTTACCGATGATGTGATTATTAATATCTGAAACAGACATACTAGATTTACCAAAGATGAGCCCGCGAGCTGGCAGGGCATAGCGTCCCCAGTCTGGGCTGTAAAACAGTTTATTTTCTTGAGCGAAGTCTGCAAGAGATTTGATTAGGTGTGGAGCGGATTCGGTAGGCTGTGAAATGCCAGAGAGCTTCAAAGTTTTACCATCATAGATAAAATTCCATGTTTCGTTGACGCTGGCAGCGTAGCTTTTATACAAGTTTTTATTGTTTGAAGTATCGATTACTTCGTCTAGGCCGCTAAAGCCAAACTCAACGCGAATGTTGGCTGGTAAAGAAGTTTTTTCGCTCACGGGGTTTAGGAGACAAACGTAATTAACTTTTAATTTGCTGACTTTATTAACGCGATGAAGGTCTTTTAAGAGCTCCAGCATGTAGCTTGCGTGCTGATAGTAGCCAGGCGTAGTGTAGCTTTTAATGCTTGCCAAATTAAATTCTGTCCAGTCTTTTTGATACTGCTCGAAAATGCGTTGGCCTTCGGTATGAATCCATTTCTCTTGCTCGGTAGAGTTGTTGCGGGATTTTTTCTTCTTAATGGCGTTTTTGTCTGCCCTGAAGCCAGCTATCATAATAATCACAAAAATGGCAAGAATAACCAACGAAATCCATGGATCATCTTCTTCGGAGGCATAGTTTGAGCTTGAGCTGCTGTGACTTGAGCCACCAGAAAAGCCGCCCCCTCCGCCTCCGCCACCACCGGAGCTTGAGCCGCCGCCACCGGCGAAACCAAAATCCGGAACCACGCCAAATATTACAATTGCTAAACTAATAATCGTAGAAATGATATTCATGATTATATTATACTATATACCACCATATAATTCATCACATCTCAGGAGCTCCGCGGTGTGATGAATTATACGTTATAAAAACTTATGTTTATACATTTTTTTCCGTAATTGTAAAAAATGTGATACAATAGTGTTGTAAAGTACTAAATATCATAGTTGACAGTTTTATAAAACTATGGTATTATAAGTAAAAGCAATAATATTAACAGAGACGGGACAAGGAAAGTATCGATGAATAAAAATTCTGAAATTCTTAAAAAAGCAATCTCCGGCAGCCTCAAAATTGTTGAGCAAGAGCGCGAGAGGGAAATAATTTCGCGGCGGTTCGGACTTGCTGGCCCCAAAGAAACACTAGAACAAATCGGAGAAAGCTTGTCGATTACACGCGAAAGGGTACGACAGTTAGAAAAAGCAATTATTATTCATCTACAGATTACAGCTGAGGACAACAATATTCCTGAACTTCCCCCAGCTGAAAAAATACTAGTTCGTAATTTGGCCGAAATGGGACGTGTTGCGAAGCTCTCTTCTCTAAGTGATAAGGTCTATGAAAAAAAGTCTACTCCAGAAGAACGTTCTGGAATTAATTTTATCGCTACTTTTGCTAAAGGATTGACCGTTATAGAAGAGAATGATTCCTATTATCCAGCGGTGGGAATTGCTGATTTTGGTAATACCGAGGCTCTTAAGAAGATGGTGGACGAGATTGTTGGGGTTATCAAAAAGAACGGTAAACCGATGACAATTGATGAGCTTGACAATGTGCTAAATTATGAGCATCCTGATAATATTCGAGCCGTTGCGTCAATTTCTAAGTTGCTCGCTTCTCTTAATGGCCTCTGGGGACTAACTAAATGGCCGTCCGTCAATCCACGCAATATTCGCGATAAGATTTTTGTGATTTTGGAATCACATAAAAAACCAATGCACTTCTCAGAGATTGCAAAGGAGATTAAAGAGTCTGAATTTAAGCGTAAAAACGTTACGGTCCAAGCTATTCACAACGAATTAATTAAGGATCCTCGATTTGTTCTGATTGGACGGGGGATTTACGCTCTTTCATCATGGGGGTACAAGAAGGGAACTATTTCAGAAATTATCACCTCTATTTTGTCAGAGGCAGAAAAACCACTTAGCCGGGAAGAGATTGTGCGCCAAGTTTTGAAAACTCGTCGTGTTAAAGAGACTACAATCCTATTAAATTTGCAAAACAAAAAGCTATTTAAGAAAATTGACCGAAATCTATACACTAACGCTTAGTGTGATATAATATATAATATGGACGCAGTTATACACTTTGTTTTAATGCCCATATTCTGGATACCCCTGGTATTATTATTGGCTTTTTTGACTTATCGAAATTATAAGAAGCTTAACACCTTGAAGGTGCTAAATGTAGACTCTGTTCTTTTGATGCTAGAAATACCACGCGCCAATGATAAAAAGGAGTTGGCAGCAGAACAGATGTTCGCATCTTTGCATGGCATTCTTCGCGACAAGTCTGAGTTGAAAAACTCTGGTGGGGTGCAAGAACACTTGTCTTTCGAAATCGTATCCACGGCGGGGCAAATTAGATTTTATGTTTGGGTGCCAAAAGTATTGCAAAGTTTCGTGGAGGGGCAGATTTATTCACAATATCCGACAGTGCAGATTTACAAAATGGACGAAGATTACGTTGATGGACGCGATAAATACCCTGTACAATATTCTGCGGAGCTTGGATTGGTTGACAACAGTGCCTTACCAATTAAAACATTTGACACATTTGAAGTCGACCCACTAGCTGGCATTACCGGCACCTTAGCTAAGCTAGATCCAGACAACAACGAAGAAATGTGGATTCAAATATTGACACGACCGATTCCAGATGATTGGCACAAGAGTACGACCGACACCTGGGTGCAACGTGTAAAGTCTGGGAGACGTTCGATCCTGTCGAACATTGGTATTGATTGGACCTACCTGGTGGAAATATTGGGCGCCTTATATCGCCCGCCAGCTGGTGGCACCAATTCGGACGCACCAGCCGTAGAGCTCTCCGAAAGAGCTAAAACGCAGATTAGCAAGGCTGAAGAAAAGGCCACCAAACTTGGTTACGAAGTAAAAATTCGTTTAGCTTATCTTGGACAATCTGACGTGGACGCTAAACTTAACATGCAGGCTTTAGTTGGTACATTTAAACAGTTTAACTCAACAAATCTGAATGGATTCAAACAGATAGGTGGATCGTTCAATAAAAAAGATTTGGACGCCTATATAATTCGACAATTCTCAGACCATGGGTTTATTTTAAATATTTCCGAGTTAGCTTCAGTTTATCACTTACCGCACACCTCGGTGGAAACGCCCAATATCGTATGGGCATCGTCTAAGACGGCCGAGCCGCCTGCCAAATTGCCAGTATTGACCGGTAATCCGGTGACAGATGAGAATATTTCTGCATTTGGTTTAACCAATTTTCGCGGAATCAATCACCAGTTTGGATTAACTCGACGAGATCGTTCGCGCCACGTATATATTATTGGTCAAACTGGGGCAGGTAAGAGCGGTCTTCTTGAACTGCTAGCGCTGTCTGATGTTTTTTATAATCAGGGTTATTGCATTATTGACCCGCATGGTGATTTTGCGATTGATAATCTCAAATTCGTACCGAGCGCAAGGATTTCGGATGTGGTTTATTTCAACCCTGCCGATACAGCTTACCCAGTAGCATTTAACCCTCTAGAGGTTTCAGACCCAGCTAAAAAACCTAATGTCTGCTCTGAAGTTATTGGTGTTTTGAAAAGAATGTTTGGCGACTCATGGGGCCCAAGACTTGAGCATATTCTGCGTTACACTTTGCTTGCGTTGCTCGATAGGCCTTCAACGACTTTACTTGATATTTCTAGGATGCTTACCGATAAGGACTTCCGCAAGGAAACTTTGGATTATTGTCACGACGTGACTGTTTTGCAATTCTGGAAGCATGAGTTCGGTCAATGGAACGAGAAGCAAGTTAATGAATCTATCGCACCAGTACTAAACAAGGTGGGCGCATTTACGGCAAACCCAATTATTCGTAATATTATTGGGCAGCCCAAATCATCGTTTGATATCCGCAAGATTATGGATGAGGGAAAGATTTTGGTGGTTAATTTGTCTAAAGGGTTAATCGGTGAGGACAATGCAGGAATTCTGGGTGCATTCCTTGTAACTAAGGTGCAGCTTGCCGCAATGAGTCGCTCTGACATACCTGACGTTAAAGATCGTCGGCCATTTTATCTTTACGTGGATGAGTTCCAGAACTTTGCTACCGATTCGTTCGCAGTAATTCTGTCCGAAGCGCGTAAATACGGCCTTAATTTGACTGTGGCCAACCAATATGTGGCACAAATGACAGAAAGTGTGCGCGATGCGGTATTTGGTAACGTTGGTACTACTATTTCTTTCCGTGTATCCGCAGATGATGCTCCGGTACTAGTAAAGCAATTTGAGCCAACCTTTGAAGCATCTGATTTGTTGCAGCTTAATAACCGCCATTTTATAATTTCAATGATTATTAATGGTGAAAAAGTGCCGGCATTCTCGGCTACCACTTTGTCAATTCCAGATTCGCCATCGGATAACTTTGATGCCATAATTGAGGCCTCTCGTGAAGCCTACGCTAGACCACGTACCGAGGTTGAAGCTGAGATACGTGAGACTATCGAACAGAGCGAAAAATATAAGCAAGAATTATCGGATTCTGGCCGAGAGGCTGGTTCTAGGCCGGTATTTGCGCCAATATCGCGCCATAACAGTGCGCCCGTTAGTGTTGCTAATCCACGAAATACCGGTGCCATTACCGAACAAAAACCGAACTTAAAGTACTCCCCGACCCCACAGGAAGATTTGCGCAAGTCCGGATTGAGTCCAAATGCCGCCGAAGGCAAAGAGAGATTAGGATTAAAAGATTTGGCGAAACTGGTAGCGGAGAATCATTCAGCAGGGAAAAAATCGGCAGAGAAACCTGCAGAGAAGAAAATAGAGAAAAAGACGGTAACAGAGAAGCAAGTTGTTACAAAAAAGCAGCCAAAACCTAGCAAAAAGGGAAATAAGGACAAAAATTCCACCCCTGTTGCTTCCCCTGTTAGTTCCCCTGTCGAAGTCGAATATCAGGAAAAGTCACCAGTACAGATAGACACCTCTGAAAAACAGATAGATCTGAAGACTCCGGTTGGTCGTTCAGATAGGTTTGCATCAAAAGACAACTCAGCAGACGGATTCTTGGCGATAAAGCATTGACGACGAGGGAAATGCGTCGTTAAAAATGGAGTCTACTTAAATTTGGGTGTTTTTTGGACGATTTGTCATATGGCTTTTTGTGATAGTTTTAATGTCGCACAATATAGATTTTAAGACATTACAGGTAAATTCAAAAGACGGTAAATCCATGCGTCTAAACTAGCACGTAATGCTTATGGTTTGTCTGAACCAGCTAAAAGTCGGGAATCATGTTGGCGTTCCAATCAGTGTTTTTAGCTTGCATAAAGCAAGCCCAGGATATTTTCACAAATATTAGGAAATTATCTCGCGCGAACCGTGAAGACAGCCGTGAGACGCGAGTAATTTCCGTTAAAATATTTGAGAAAATATTCCTGGCGCGAAGCGTAAACGTAAGCTAAAAATACTAATTGGAATGCCCGTTGACGCCCATTTTTGGCTTCACCCCTGTAATTTGTGAAGTTTTCCACAATTTGTGGCTCTTTTTTTCAAATTTGACATTTCCCCGCTTTTGTTTCCCTTTTTATTGTTTTTCCCTGTTTCTGGTTGAGTTTGATGTTAATTTGAATTGAGCTATTCCCTAAAACCGAACTAAAACCGAACAAAAAGAGCACTAAATCTGACCGAACAAAAACCGAACATTCCTCTATTTCCAATAGGCTTTGTTATCTATTCGGAGGTCGATATACTGAAAATCACCAACACCGATAGAGGCAAGATAGCGAAGCATGCGCTCAGCATCTTCGGCGGTGACACCGGAACCACGGTCAATAATAGTCTTGAGGTAACCTGTGTACCCCTCAATATAGATGTCAACTTCTCGGATTGAGCCAGTGGGGACGACAGCCTTAGTTGGCGTAATTCCAAGAGCGCGAAGATCTTCTTCGAGCATGCCGATATATTCTTTCATTCGGCTAGAAAGGTAACCACCCGTTGCGGTCGCATCTTCATCTATTATTTCGATGCTTGGCTGATAACTAACTACTGTGGTAGCAATGGTTGGAGCTTCATCTTTTTCGCCAATAAAAAATATACCAATATAGAATAGTATGAGCGCAACAACGACGAATCCAAGAACAGTAAAGATAAATCGTGAAATTTGGCGCCGTCTAATTTTCTTGTGAGCTGCAGTGCGCTCGGAATTTGTTTCGAGTCTTTCCCTTTTTTCACCAATGGTGCGACCGAGACGGATGGTGGATTTTTTATTTAATCTGCGGCGCGCAATTTTGGGTGGATCATTTTCATTTTCCATTGGTGGTGGCTTCCTCGATGATTAGTTCGGCGAGGCGGCGAGCAGCACCAGAACGGGCTTCATCATGTAAGCGCGTTGCTAGGCTGGAGCGAAGCTTTGGTGAATTGATAAGATGACGAATTTCGTTTAATAATTTGGTGGGGGCTTTCATCATGTCGGCATCATTTAGGACTATGGCAGCATTCAAATCGCCAAGACGCTCAGCATTACGAACTTGGTGTGAGCCAGGAAGTTTTTCGAACGGCACGAGAATGACGGCTTTTTTGAGCGAGGCAAGTTCGGCAATCGTGGTAGCACCAGCGCGTGAAACCACGATATCGGCAGCACCCATTAACTCATTCATGGTAGTATTGAATTCCCACATTCTAAAATCCGATTCAAGCTTGGCATGATCCCAGTTTTCATAGCGTTTCAAATCTACCATTTCTTCATAGTGACTACGACCGGCGACTAAACCAACGGAGGCAATTTTAAGTAATTCCGGCAAGATGATCCTAGTGGTTTCGTTAAGGTTTTCGGAGCCTTGCGAGCCACCAGTGATTACTACTAGTGGCTTATTTTCGCTGAACGAAAAGGCTTTTTTAAGTGAGCGGGCACGAGATTCAGTAATGGCACGATATTCTGCACCGACCGGAATACCGGTCCAGATAAAATTCGGGTTGGCTTTTTTAACATCGTCTGGGATTGGCATACCAAAAGCAACTTTTTTCGCGCGCTTCATAAGGAGACGGTTCGCAAGCCCAGCAACTGCATCGGATTCATGAATAACATATGGGATTTTAAACAATTTGGCAATTAGGCCGACCGGCAGACTGACATAACCACCCTTTAGAAAAATGATATCTGGACGGTTGGATGGACGAACTAGGCGAAAGAAGCTCGTAATAATTCCCCCAATAAAGCCTAGGAAGCCGAGGATATTGCCAATAATAATATCTTTAAGCGTAATGTCGAAGTGCTTAAAATAGGTACTAAGTTTCCAACCCGAATAACGGTGGAACTTCCCCGCTAAAATGCGACGAACACGCACGGATGTGCCCTTGCGAGATTCACGACCATCCACCCACGATAAGCTTAGCTCGGTACAAAGTTTAGTAACGTTTTTGTAATACTTAAAATCAGTCCAAAACTCAATTTGCGCGCGAGGACGCATTTCTATAATTTCACGAACGACGGCGACGGCTGGCGTGATGTGTCCACCCGAGCCGCCCCCTACCACTAATATCTTCATTTTTGATTTCCTCTCTACTAGTATAGCACGAAATTTGCAAAACTAGGCCTAAAGCATAAGCTAAAAACACCATACTAGTGCCACCATAAGAGAGAAGCGGAAGAGTAATACCCGTGACCGGCACGAGGCCAGTCATCGCCATAATATTGACTGCAACTTGAGCAAGAGTCCAAGAAAAAACTCCGACAACGATTAATCTTTCCTCCATAGCGGCCGTATGACCAGCTACTTTTAACATACGAAGGAGCATAGCACCAAAAACCAGGATAATAATGAAGAGCCCGACGAAGCCGAAAGTTTCGCCCATAATAGCAAAAACAGAGTCGTTAATAGATTCTGGTAAGTAGCCAGTGGCTTGTACGGAATTACCAATACCGACGCCAGTAAGTCCACCGGTGCCAATAGCGAGAATGGCGTTTTCGATATGATAGGTAGAGTCAGAAGACGCGTTGCCGGATATAGTATCGAGCCAGGCGTCGATACGGGCACGACGATGCGAGGATGTAGCAACCGCACCTACTGCCACCAAGACGACTATAACAACCATGGCAATATATTGCTTAGCGGGCACTTCGGCAACGAGTAATGTGCCAAAAATGATGGCCATTAATGCTACACCGGTGCCAAGATCTCCTTGTGCAACCACAACTAGACCAAGTGAGGTACCGGCCACAATCATCAGAGGAATCCAGAATTCCCTAAGCTTGCCGACTTCACCTTGTTCCCTTTTGCGGGCAAGAAAGTCGGCGAGATAAATCGCGAGAGCTAATTTTAAGAACTCGGCAGGCTGGAAGCTGACTGGTCCGAGATTATACCAACGACACTCACCTAGCTCGCACTTGGCAAGTGAGGAGCCGCTCATGGCGAGAATCCAAAGCAAGGCAGAAAGTGCTATGGCCACGATCATAATTGGGCGCGCAAATTTTTGTACTATTTTGAATGGAATAACTTTGAAAGCAAGAAAAAATGCCACTAATGACACCAATACAGAGCGAAGTTGCCCCATGAAAAAATAATTTGAGTCATAATTTGCGCCATAGATTGAATTTAAGACATTAGCCCGCATCGGACCAATGGCATAGATAACAATTAAACCAAGCGCCATTAAACCGAGCACTGAAAAAAGAATTACGATGTCAGATTTGTGTTTACGATTCAAATTGCGCCTCCGGCTGCAGCGAGAAAGATTCCAAGAATAGCAAAGACACCAGCAACAATCCAGAAGCGCATGACAATTTTAGCTTCACCCCAGCCTGTGGCTTCTAGGTGGTGGTGAAGCGGTGCAGATATAAAGACTTTTTTGTGAAAGAACTTCTTAGAAGCAAGTTGAATTAGCGAGGAACCAGTCTCAATGACAAACACTAAGCCAATAACTGGCAGAAGTAAAAACGAGTTGGTCATCATGGCGACTACGCCAAGTCCAGCACCAAGAGCAAATGAGCCGGTGTCCCCCATCATAAAACGAGCAGGCGGTACGTTGAACCATATGTATGAAAGTAGCCATCCAACCACAGTCATACAGAAGCCAAACAAAAGCATGTTCCCCTGAAAAAGAGCTATAACGCCAAATGCACCATATGAGAGCATGGCAAGCCCACCAGAGAGCCCATCTAAGCCATCAGTGATGTTAACAGCGTTGCTTGTAGCAACGACGGCGAAAGCAAAAACAAACATCATCCCAGCAACGCCCAACTCGATATCGCCCACAAATGGGATCAGCATAGTAGTCCAGCCGAGTTTGGATGCGAAAAACCAGCCAAGCAACAAACCAACGACGGTAATGAGGAAGAATTTGACTGGACCACGTAAACCAGCGGCGCCACGACCGGAGCCAAAAATATTAATCGAATCATCAATAACACCCACAAGTGAGCCGCCCAGAAAACCGACCAACGGTAGCCAGGTTTGTCCACGGTCTAGATTAAAAATCCAGGTTACTAGAGTAACTGCGACAACACCAACGAGGCCTGCCATGGTCGGAAAAGCACGTTTAAATTTGTGGGCGTGAAGTTTGGTCATGACTGGCAAAGCTTTACCATCAACGGTGGTTTTTTTCTGTTTTTTCCAAAAATGATACTTGTAGGCAAAATGAGTATAAAAAGGTGTTAGAAGCATCGAGAATAGGAATCCGGCTAGAGCGAGTAAAAGTCCGTAAAACATCTCGTTGCTGATAAATTCAGTATTCATAAGTATATTATATCACTCCCGGCTTTATCTTCAAATAGTCTATCATATAGTTAGAAATACTATCGAATAAATCCATGGCATCGCCGCTGCCGACCGCTTCCCCTTCGCCCCACATTCTAGTCATCACGACATAAGAAGGCATTTCCCCACTAGGGCCAAAGAAACCAATATACGAGCCGACGAGTGCGCCGTAAGTATCGTCATAGGCGCCGTTCACAATAACCTGTGCGGTACCGGATTTGCCACCAACAGCATAGCCTTCGCGATCTATACCCCAACGGACCTTATAGTCACGATTGTTAATAAGCATGTCGCGCATGGTGGCCGAGGTATCGTCGGATAAAATTTTGTCTTCTATGCGGAGCGGGTCCTGTCGGGCACATTCCTCCCCCACGTCACAAGCTCCGTGGGGGGCCCCCTCCGTGCCCACCACCCGCTCCGTGGATAGAGGCGTGATTTCACCATTATCTTCGAGAATACCTTTGACGATTGTGGGAGTGCGCCAGTAGCCACCATTTATCACTGCGGAGAAGGCGGTGGCAGTCTGAATCATGGTGATGCCGAGATTTTGGCCAAAGGTCATGTTGGCATAAGTTGAATCACGACCCCAACCAACGTTCGGATCTTCGATGTAGCCTTCTGCTTCAATTATTTCAATACCAGTAGGATGGCCGAGACGGAATTTATTATAATAATAGTCGAATAATCTTTCCCTGCCTTGTTGATTAATGTTATTGGGGTCGTCGCCGAGGAATTTGAGTGCCTGAATCGAACCAGAGTTAAGTGACCAATAAAGAGCTGTCTTCATATCAATTTCGCCATATAAAAAATCCCGAACTTCAGCATTTTCAATTTTCCAGCCATCAACATAGACGTAATGTTCGTTAAAATAAGTGCTGTCGGCGGTCATTTTACCCTCATTAATAGCCGCAGAATAGGCAAAATTTTTACAGATGGAAGCTGGTTCGTATGGTACTTCGGTAACTTGATTAATATATGTAGCTGCTGAAGCAACATTGCCATAATTGGCTGGATTATATCCTGGAATACTGGTCATAGCGAGCACTTCACCTGTATTGGGGTTCATAACGAGTACGGCAGCATTAGTAGCGTTAGAGTTTGCTATTTTTTCGATGGTTATTTCCTCGACACCTTTTTCAATATTGCGATCAACGGATAAAACGATATTCTTGCCGTCTTCAGCTGGAATTTTAATGTTATCATTACCAATCGAGAGAGCAACATTATTAATATCTGAAACCGTTTTTAAAAGTCCGTCCTTGCCAGACAAAATATTATTTAGCGAACCCTCTACGCCATACTGGCCGAGCCCATCAGCATTAACGAAACCCAACAAAGTGGAGCCAAGTTCCCCTTCTGGATAAACGCGCTGGTTACCAGATTTAAGCCAGACGCCTTGAAGACCAGCTTCGGCAATTTTAGTGGCGATACTATAGGGGAGGTTTTTGGCAACGACATAATAGCGTAAACCCTCGATTTTATAAATCTCGTCGATATCAGCAGAGATGTAATCTTTGGCAACCCCATTAAGTAATTTGGTGATTTCCTCTTTATCAGTGATGGCGGGGTCGATAATGACTGCGTAGGTAGTTTGATTCATTACAACGGCGGTTGGAGTATCGCCATCCATCATATAGATTTCGCCGCGTTTGGCGGTGATGGTTTCGAGTAGGGTATGCTGGTCGTTAGCCTTTGCCACCCAATTGTCGTGTTCGATAATCTGAATCGCAAAAAGCCGCACAGTGATGATACCCAGTGCGGCGATGGTTAAAAATTTGAGAATCTTGATGCGACTAATAAGCATATAATATATTATACTATAATTCTATTCGGTGGCGTAGCCGGTAACAGTGGATGTTTCCATGTTAGCTGCTACAGTACTGTTTTTGGCGGTAGCAATAGAAGTTAGACGAGCTTTTTCGACAGCGAGATCATCGCGGCGAGCAGTCATTTCGGATATTTCAGATTCTACAGCAGATATTTGATAATCAAAACTAGTGGCCTTGGTGCCTTCAGCGACGTATATTAAACCAAATACTAAAGTAATAAGACTGATAATGACGACCTGTGAGATGGAACCTAGGCTACGTTTTGTATATCTTACCGTATTGCGGCCTCTTACAAAGCTAGCTCCACTTGCCCTTCTTGTCACGTATGTTTGATTTAACATTTTTCCTCGCTTTTAGTTTTTATGTTCAGTTTTCATTTTGTTTTTTTGTTTTCACAGATTAGCTATCTTAGTCCGGGGGTCCTTTCTAGGCAGAGCTATAAGTGCTCTAGAAAGGCCGCCCGGTAAGGTCATACACTTCACACTCCTGTGAAAACTCTAATTGGTGGACTTCGAGATGAAGTCCATATCGCAGTAAAGTTTTCTTTTTACTAGGTGGTGGGGCCACTGTGGAGGCCCCACCTACAAACCCGCTTGCTCCCTTTTAGCGGAAGTTGACTTTTACAGTCTGCTTGCGCGATTTGTTAGCTACTAGTATTTGTTTTGGCATAATGCCTCCTTTTATGTTTAGTTTTTGTTTTATCAATTCCGCTTAGCTACTCTCAGTTTTGCACTCCGGCTACGCGGGTTGATAACTAATTCATCCGGTTCCGCAACAATGGGTTTTTTGGTCACCTGGGTTAGTTCAGATTCCTCACCATGACTTGAGGCTTCACTAATGAAGTTTTTCACCAAACGGTCCTCAAGACTGTGAAAGGTGATAAATCCGAGACGTCCATTCTGATTCAGCAGTTTCGGAAGAAGCGGCAAAGTTTTTTCAATTTGCTCTAGTTCTCCATTCACTACAATTCGGATGGCCTGAAAAACTTTGGTAGCAGGATGAATACGACTATATTTCGAATAATGCGCAATTAAATCAGCAAGCTCCTTGGTGGTATTAATCGGGCGATGGTGCACAATTTGTGCTGCTAGCATTTTCGCACGACCAGGGGTTTCCTCGCCGTATTTTACGAAAATTTCCGCCAGATTTCTTTCACTGTACTTATTTACTATTTCACTTGCCGTAAGTGGTTGACGTCGGTCCATCCGCATATCGAGGGGACTTGATGATTTGAACGAAAAACCACGCTCCTCGTTGTCCAGTTGCGGAGAAGAAACACCAAAGTCTGCCAGTATTATATCGAAAGTCTTTCCACACTCTAAAAGTTGTAGCGTAGCACTATAAAAATCCGTATTGATCAAAGTGATATCCTGCGAAAATTTGCTTTTTAGATAACTAATCGCAAATTCGTCGCGGTCCACGAGAACAGAATTCTTATAATCCTGCGTCACATCCAAAATAGATTCGGCGTGCCCTCCGTATCCTGCAGTGAGATCTAAATACGATTCGTTCGGCTGCGGTGAGAGATACGCCAAGACTTCGGATAATAACACCGGTATATGATGATTCTTCATTACCTTAATTATACTACGTTTGAGACCGTTCAACTAGAAATTTCTGCGGGTTTGTTTTTTTTGATTTTTGTTTAGTTAACACAATTAATCTACTACGATTTTGCTTTGCGCAAAGCAGAGCATATAATCATAGCCGTTGAGAGACTTATTGTGCATTTAGGGTCATATAGACCATAGAGTTTTATTGGGAGGTGTGTTTAGAACAATGTGCGCACGATTTTTTTGTCGCATCTCGTTTAAAATTTAATGCGCGCTGAAACTCCTAGTTGGTCGGCCTCAAACTATGTTAATGTTCATTTTTTGTTTGTGGTTTTTATTATTTTTTCCACTGACTCTAGTTTATTATAATTTTTCAAAAAAAGCAAGAGCTTTTTTGGACTTTTTTTGACTTTTTTATATTGGGGAGTTTTCCACAGCTGGTGGAAAAGATCTCTGTTTTTTTCCGAACAAACCACCGAACAAACACTCCTTGCATTCGGCCGGTTTTGTGTTTTAATAACCGAACAACCGATTCATGCTTGTGCTATTGACTTTTCTTTGAATTATATTATTACCTAGTTTTATTCCCTGTTTTTTGGCTACGTAGGTGCGATTTTTGTCTTAATACGAAATGTGGTATAATGGTTTAAAAGAAGAGAGGATAATATGGATAATAATGAAAATTCGGGGGAGTCGTTTGACGTTTTCTTGTGGGCGAACGAAATTGACGAGATAAAAAACAATGTTTCTGCGGAGTTGTTCTTATTTAATAAGAATTACACTCCCTACAAGATAAAGTATTCCGATAAACTGACCGGTGCGGTAAAATCTATGTTTATGCAAGAGGCCGTTTCTTTCATAATCAAGGAGGCCGATAAAGGTTTGGAGTGCCGTGAATATGAACGAGCCGATGGTGAAGAAAAAGTTATCTATCACACTTCCCTTTCTAAGGTTGGGCGGGCCGAAACTCTGATTCACTTGATTGAAAAGGAATACAAAGATATTGATTATTTCACCGAAAACGAATACGATTTCAAAAAAGTTAAAGGTATTATTGCGAAATTTACCTACCCTGGTGATACTGGAATGAAAACTTTTTACATCGCGAAGCTTTTGCCAGCGTCTTCGGCGCTAAAAGGCGCCTCATCTTGGGAAATAAATGGTGAGAGTTTTGAGCCGTTCTCTGCTGAAATTGCGCTTAAAATGCCTGACGATAACCAAGTTGCCATTATTGACGGAACAATAATTGTATTTAATCAAGCAAAATTCGAAAACTTATTCCAATATGATTTTAAATCACAGGTTCTAGCTGAAGCAAAAGCAAAAGAGATTTGCGAGAAATACAAGTTGTCCTTTTCTGAAGGCTTAACACTCGATGGTTTGCTAGCCGACAAGAAGCCACTACTGAAGAAAGTGCAAGCAATGGATATCGCGGAAGAGATGCCACAAGATAAATTGTTGGATTATGCAGACGAGATGCAGTTAGAGCTCATGACGGACGACGATGGCTCAATCATCATTATGGACGACAAAGATTTAACCATGTTTGTAAATCTTTTGAACGAGGATTATTATGTGTCGCCGGTGAATGGAAGACGGTACGAAATCAAGTCTAAAAAATTACTCGGCGAACCAGACGGCGAACCGCCGAGGGGATAAAAACGGGACGGGTCCTGCCGGACATTCTCCTCCCCCACTTCGCAAACTCAGTGGGGACCCCCTCCATGTCCGTCACCCGTCCGGTTTATAATTCTGCGTAGGGGAGTTCGATGAAGTCGGCCTCGCCGAGGGTTTCGAAAGTTTTCTTAAGATCTGTTTTAGCTTCCAGGATGGAGTCGCCATCTACGAGGACGGATTCCATTTTGGCATAGGTATCTTCTTTGCCATCGATTTCGTCTAGATAGATTTTTGTTCCCTCACCCATTTCTAGTTCTTGGCGACGGCGCGAAACTTCGCCTGCGGGCTTGAAACCAAGTTGCAGAATAATATTCACCGTGGTAGCATAGTCGGTAACTGGTGTTTCTTCAACAATATCAGTACCAGAATCTTCAATGTGACGACGCAAAATGAGATTATATGTGGGTTTTTCATCTACGGCGTGCATGGTGGTACGCATCACAAGTCTAGGATAATTCATATTTTTCTTATAACCACGTGGCACATAAACACGATCATGCTGCCAATAGATTGGACCAAATTCTAGATCAATATCTTCCAATTTCTGCTCAAAACCGTCACGATTCTTTAACTTACATTTTAGAATTGCTTTTTTCATAGCTTAATTATATCATATTAAAACAAAGCTTTCATAGTGTAGGCGGGAGTTAGCCTCGCTTCGCGGGAGTTTGCCCACTGCGTTCGCAATACTGGCGGGAGTTAGCCTCGCTTCGCGGGAGTTTGCTCACTACGTTCGCAATACCTCGCTTCGCTCGGTGCGAACCCGCTTCGCAGGTTCCGGTCCCCCTGTCGGGGACCGCCAGAATAAAAAATATGACCCTTCGGGTCTTATTTTTTATTCTGGTGATTCCGGCGGGAGTCGAACCCGCGATTTTCTGGATGAGAACCAGACGTCC
>CAMKOB010000012.1 GCA_946414345.1 uncultured Candidatus Saccharibacteria bacterium
GAAAATTCTTTGATATTGGCCCAGCTCCAAAAAATAATCCTCCTGCCCAAGGTGGTGATAATTCCAACAATCCTCCTGCCCAAGGTGGCAATGACTCCAACAATCCTCCTGCCCAGGGTGGCAATGACTCCAACAATCCTCCTGCCCAAGGTGGTGATAATTCCAATGATGGTGGTGGGATGTAATGACTATTAGATAAGTTATTATTGTCTGTGGCGTTGTATGATATAATTGACTAAAGGAGTTTTTATGTCAACAAACATTACAAAAATATTTTTAGTGCTTAATTCAGGTTCTTCGAGTGAGAAATTTTCACTTTATGAAGGAGAGGATGAGGTCTGTTCGCTTTATTTTGAAGGTGTGGAGATTGATGGCAAGAAGAAGTTTATTTGTACAGTAACTAAAGCCGATGGCTCGGAATATCAAGTTGATAAGAAGTGGGATAATCTCAACGATGCATTCAAAGAGGCAAAGGCAATTTTCGAAAAAGAAGGTTTCATCAACGAAGCGCATCCGCTTGATGGTATATTAGTCCGCGTAGTGGCGGCAGGAAAATATTTTTCGCAGCACCATATTGTGGATGAAAAGACGATGGAGGAGCTTGAAAAAGTTCGTGTAACTAATCCACTGCATGTACCTGGGACTGAACGGGGAATTAAGAATGCCAAGGAGACTTTTGAGGGTGTGCCGGTGCTCGTTATGTCTGATGCGGAGGCTTTATCTCGAGATAGCCGCAAAGATACAGAATATGCATTGCCGAAAGAACTTATTGAGGAGTTTAACCTTGGACGTTGGGGCGCACATGGTTCATCTTATGGTTATATAATGGGCAGAATTAAAGAACTTGGAATATTAGAAAAGAAAATGATTGTTTGCCATTTAGGTTCTGGCTGTTCTGTGACTGGATTGATGGATGGGGAACCAGCTTATACTTCGATGGGCGAGACACCACTAGAGGGCTTAATGTCTTCTACGCGTACTGGCTCAATTGACCCAACGATTGGAGCTTTACTTGGCGAAAAATTGGGCGCGGCAGAAGCAATTAAGGTGATGAACAAAGAATCTGGATTGGTGGCATTGGCTGGTTCGTCTGACATGCGTGAAATTATTGCCGGTGCAGAGGAGGGGCACGATGATGCAGTGCTTGCTTATAATTTATTTATAGATGGCGTAGTGGGAAAGATTGGTGAATTTGCGGCGAAAATGGGTGGAGTGGATGCGATTGTATTCACCGCTACGATTGGTGAGCGCTCGATACCGGTGCGTACTTCTATTATGTCTCATCTAGATTTTATGGGTTTTAAGATTAAGGCTGAAGCGCCAATGCAAAAAGGTGTTGGATTTACTAATGTGGCAGAGGAAGGTTCTAAGCCGATTTATATTATTCCAACAAATGAAGCGGCCTATATGATTAAGAAGGCTAGCGAGCTGATTGATGCACAGTAATAATTAAAAGACAAAATTAGCACTCGGGGGTTGCAAGTGCTAATTTTTGTGCTATAATGAGAGCAGAAAAGGAGTTGAAATAAATATGGCATTAAAACCATTAAAAGATAGAATTGTAGCAGTAGTGGAGAAGCCACTAGAGAAGACCGCTTCGGGGATTTTGCTAGGGGAAGCAAAGGAAAAACCAGCCTACGCAGTAGTAGAATCGGTGGGGCCAGAAGTCAAGGGGGTGAAGAAAGGGGATAAGATTGTCTACAAAGAATACTCTACAACAGATATCAAGATGGATGAAAAAGATTATATTATCTTGAAAGAGGAAGACGTCTTGGCTACGATGTAGTCTATGATTTGCTTGTGGAAAACTTGTGGAAAACTTTAAAAATAAGGAGTAAAAATGGCAAAGAAGATATTTTATGAAGCAGAAGCACGTGAAAAGGTGCTGTCTGGCGCAAAACAATTATATGATGCTGTCAAAGTGACCTTTGGTCCGAAGGGTAAAAATGTTATTATAGAAAAAGAATACGGTGCGCCGGTAATCACGCATGATGGCGTAACGGTGGCAGAAGCGGTTGAACTTCCCTCCAAGGATGAGTCGTTAGGAGAGGCTGTAGGTGCAAAACTGATTAAAACTGCCGCGCAAAAGCTTAATAAGGTGGCGGGTGATGGCACTACGACTGTTACGGTTTTGACTTATAATATATTAGCTGAAGCGAATAAACTGATTGCGGCGGGCGTAAACCCTATGGAGCTTCGACGTGGAATAGAAAAAGCAGGTGCCGAGATTGTAAAAGAAATTGAAAAAACTGCTGAAAAAATCGAAGGTGATTCTAAGAAGGTGGCAGAGGTAGCGACGATTTCGGCGGGTGATGCTGAGATTGGTAAATTGATTGCGGAAGTGATTTCAAAAATAGGTAAAGATGGTGTAGTAACGGTCGAAGCTGGGCAAGGTCTCGAGATGGAGTCTGATATTGTGGAAGGTTTTTCTTATGATAAGGGCTATGCATCAGCATTCTTTGTTACTGATGTAAACCGTCAGGAAGCTGTATTTGAGAAGCCTTTGGTACTCGTGACGGACAAGAAAATCTCGGCAGCAGCAGATATTCTACCACTTCTAGAAAAATGTGCCCAAGCAGGACGAAAAGATCTTGTAATTATCGCTGAGGAAGTAGAAGGCGAAGCTCTTTCCTTGCTCGTGCTTAATAAATTGAAGGGCGTGTTTAATTCCCTTGTTCTTAAAGCTCCTTCTTTTGGTGACAGGCGCAAAGAAATTATGGAAGATATTGCGATTTTGACCGATGCGACTGTAGTGTCTGCGGATAAAGGTTTGAAGCTTGAGGAAGTGGGTATGGAGGTGCTCGGTTCGGCGGCTAAAGTGATTGCGGAGAAAGATTCCACTACTATTATCAAGGGTGCTGGTGATGCAAAAGCAGTAGCGCAACGAATTAAACTAATTAATGCTTTGGCGGAGAATGCGAAGTCTGATTATGAACGTGGAGAATTTGAGAAACGGGCGGCGGCACTTTCCGGCAAAGTGGCAGTAATCAAAGTTGGTGGGGCGACTGAAACCGAGATTGATGAAAAGAAATTCCGCGTGGATGATGCGGTGGCGGCAACTAAGGCAGCATTGGCCGAGGGCATTGTTGCTGGTGGTGGTGTAACACTAGTGAACATGGCTACGAAGCTGTCCGGTGATGATGCTGGTGCAAGAATTGTACGGGAGGCTTTGAAAACTCCTTTTGTACATATTATGGAGAACGCTGGCCTTAATGCACAGGCGCTTTTGGCAATGGTGGAAGCATCTTCCAAGATTGGCTACGGTATTAATGTTATGGCGCCAGATAAGGGTTTAATTGATCTTAAGAAGGCTGGCGTAGTAGATCCGGCTAAAGTAACAGTGGAGGCAGTTAAAAATGCAGTTTCTATTGCGGCGACAGCTATCACGATGGGAGCACTAATTTGTGAGATCCCGGAGGAGAAGCCCACTACTCCAGACATGGGCGGAATGTATTAAAAAATAGCCCCTATCAAGGGGCTATTTTTTTAAGGCTATTTTAATGAATCGTATAAATAGAGAAGTGCGTCGGCACGCTCGCCGTCATCTTCAATATCTTTTGAAACTTCGTAAGCGGAGGCGATGACTGAGTCGTCATGTAACTCTTCGCGAATGTTTTTATAGATATCAAATTTCTTTTTGGCATCAATATTAAGTTCGTTTACCATTGGAGCTAAATCACGAAGTACAGATTCACGCACATCACTAAATTCGCCTTGTGTTGGTTGTGGCGCATCTTCTTCTGGTTTAGGCGCTGGAGCGATGGGCGCTGGCTTTGGGGCTTGTGGCCTTGGGGCTGGTCTGAAGGACGGGGCCTTTGGTGGCTTTGGCGCAGGTGGCATACCTACTTCTGGAAAGGAGGCTGCTGGTCTGGGCGCTGGACTTGTCGGCTTTGGTGCCGAGGTTGTAATTGGTTCTGGAATTGCGATGGTGTCATCAAAAACAGGATCATTGTTGGTATTATTTGTTATGTCATCGATTGCTTTTTGCAGATCGTCGTCAGTTGTTGGATTTGGATTCATTTTTGCCCACCTAGCTTTTAAAATTATTATGGTTTCTTCTATTGTAGCACAGTATTTTTAAATGCGCAATAGGTTTACGAGTTTGTCGAGCAAATCTGGTTTTACTTCTTCCATGGGGAGATGATTGCCAAGCTGGTCGACGATGGGTTCGCCGCTCCCTTCTGGAAAATATATTTTAACTTGGAGGCCAAAACGTTTTTTAGGAATAAGGACAGCTGAATAATGCTCACCTTCTTTTAGGATACCAAAAGCACGGAAATTTCCGTAGGGATGAAAGGTGTTGCCTTCCTTGATTCCCTTATTGTCGATATGATATTTGATGGTGCGTGGTGGGCGATTGATGTAGATGACGATGGAAATTACGCTGAGGATTATTAGAATAAGAAAAGTCCAGCCTTGTAACCAGATAGCTAAGGCGCTAAGAGCTAAAGCGACAACGGCAAGACCAATGTACCAACCGGTATTGTGATCTCTGATAATATATTCTTGTGCTTGCCAGGAAACTGGCTGAAGTTGTGTCTTAGTCATAACCTTATTATAACATTTTTTGGAAAAATAGTATAATTTTAGGTCAAAATATGATAAAATGAGAATGCCGGAGGGATACCCAAGTGGCTGAAGGGGACGGTTTGCTAAATCGTTAGTCTGGGGCGACCTGGAGCGGGAGTTCGAATCTCCCTCCCTCCGCCATGCTTTTTAAAAAAGCACGTTAAAAAGCGAGATATCGGTTTTCGCTTTGCTCAAAGCGAATCTCCCTCCCTCCGCCATGCAAAGGTGGGGTATGGTCAAAATTTTAAAAATGTGATATAATTGAGCTATGAAAAATATTATAAAATTGTTTATACCAGTTTTGGTGTGTGGGATAGTAATGATTGCAAGCATTGTTAACACTGCCAGTGCTACAGCTGTTGCTTATCATCCTAATTTGGAAGTGGTCCAATGTGATGGTTGTCCAGAGGATCTTTTTGGCGATCGGGGGGCGTTTAAGACAATAACAAACACAGTGCTTTATATTGTGGGTGTTCTCGCCGTAGTGATGTTAATTATTGGTGGTATAAGATATGTAGTTTCGGGTGGCGACTCGAAGAAGGTTACTGATGCAAAGAACACCATTCTTTATGCTATCATTGGTTTGATTATCTGTTTCCTTGCTTATGCAATTGTCAATTTTGTGATCGCAGCTTTGCCAAGTTCTACAAATCCTGCTTAATTTTTCAGCATACTAATACTCAGTTCAGCAATAATGATGTGCTTCGCGCCAATGGCGCGAAGTTTTTTTATGGCAGCAAGCATACTAGCGCCTGTGGTCCAGACGTCGTCTAAAAGAAGATATGTTGCATTGCTGTCTATTTGCGTCTTATCTTTGACTTTAAAAGCCTGGTCGGCTTGAAGAATGCGAGTGTTTTTATTAGAGCCAACTTGAACAGTGTTTTTTTCTCGGACTAGGAGTGGTTTGACTTTGAGTTTGTGATTAATTTTTGCTAGGTGGTGGGCTATGAAGAGAATGTGATCGAAGCCTCGCTCGCGAATATGTTTAGTGGAAGTTGGGATTGGGACAATATAGGTGTTTGGTGGAAGTTTGTGGGGGAGTTTTTCGTTAATGAGTTCCGCTAATTTGATGCCGATAGCGCGTGTGGAATTGTATTTATAATCATAGATAAGTTTAGCGAGTAGCCCGTCGCGATTACCAACGGTGTAGAATGGTGGAAGTTCTTTGATGCCTGGCTGATTGTTGTAATTATTACTGTTTACAATGTATTTTTTACAACATTCGCATAATGTGGTTCCAAGCTTGCCGCAACCCCTACAAGAATGTGGTGCGATGAGGTCTAAGAGTCTGGGTAACGTTGTGTTTTTCACATTTTTGGGCATATTCTCTTGATTTTACTATAGAAGTGGTATATAATAAAGCATAACAATATAAGTGGAGGAAATATGGCACGTACAAACAGTGACGATTTGCTGATGGAGGATGATCTCGCCGCTGCATTCCTTGGTGAGTCTGACACAACAGAGGCTCCTAAGGAAGTAATTGCAGAGGAAGAGGCTGTTCCTGAGCCAGCTGAATCGACAGAAGATGAGTGGGCAAGTGAAACCGACGATTTTCCTGGACAACTCGCTGTAGATGTCTACGAAACCGCCGATAAATTAGTTGTTAAAGCGAGAACAGCTGGTATTTCGAAGTCTGACCTCGATGTAAGTATTTCGGACAATATCCTAACGATTTCTGGCGTACTTTCTGGTGGTGAGGATGAACAAACTACTAGATGGCACATCCAAGAATGCTACTGGGGTGAGTTCTCACGTACTATTGCTCTTCCTGTGCAAGTGCGCGAGGATGAAAATAGCGTGAAGGCTGAGCTTAAAGATGGTGTACTAACTATTACCTTTGAAAAAGAGAAAACGGAAGCACCAAAGAGGATTGCGATTCAGTAAATCTGCGGGTGGGGTTTTTCAGGTCGAAAAAGGCTACTTCCTGTTGTGAAGTAGCCATTTTTATTTACTAGGTAGTTGATAAAAAAATACCCCTTGGAGGGGTATTTTTTTATGAAAGATTATTCACCGCTTCCTAAAAGCCTTACGACAACGAAGTTGACGATAGTGGCAGCAAGAGCACAAACTATAAGGCCGATAACAGCATAAAGGATGGTGTCTTTGGCTTTTTTGACTTTACCAGCATCACCAGCGGAGGTCATGTATTGAATACCACCCATCACGATAACTACAACACAGACGACGGCAATGACACCGAGAACAGAATTTAAGATAGTGATAATGCTGCCAGTAAGATCAACGTCAGTATCTCCGCCTGGGACTGGTTTTATTGTGCCGTATGCGGAATCTTTTCCTTCTGTTCCACTAGGCGTTGTTGAATCTGCGAATATTTTAATGATATCTTTCATTGGTTTATTCCTTTTGTATTATTTGCTTACATTGTATAACAGTTTAAAATAAAATGCAATAGGGAAAAGCATAGTTTATTGTGTGATGGTTGTAATGACAAAATTGACGATAACGGCGGCGAGAGCAGCAATGACGAGCCCGATGCTTGCATAGAGAATAGCATCTTTGCCTTTTTTGACTTTACCAGTGTCACCAGCGGAGGTCATGATTCGTATGCCTGCGATTAGTATGACGGCTACTGCTGCTATGGATATGAAGCCGAGAATTCCATTGATGATGTTGATAATTACTTTATCGGAAGTGTCGCCGGCTTTTCCTGGCTCGCAGCCAGAAGCGATTCTAACTTCTTCGGGGATTTCTTGGCAGTTGCAGGGGTCTGTGCAGGCGGCAAAGGCCGGAACAGATACAACGGTAAGCCCTACTATGGTAACAATTGTGATAAAGAGATTAATGATTCTATTTTTCATATGGGAGCTCCTTTGCTATTGTGGTTTGTTCGATAAAACTAGCTTCTTTCTTGGCGTTTTGAACTAGGTTGGAAACAAAACCGGCGATAGCAAATGATAATGCAACGATAGCTAGACCGATGAATGCGTAAAGAAGCGTGTTTTTGGCTTTTTGAAGCTTTTGGGAATCACCTGATGATGTGATATAGCCGATTGCTCCGATAATTACAAAGATTACGCATATGATACCTGAAATACCGATTGCCCAGTTGATGCCGTTGAAGAAGACGCTTTCAGCGTCAAAGTTTCTAAAGTTTTCAAAGGAGCCATTTTGAATGAGTGCGAAGCGAATAGTGTTTAAGATGATATTGGAGAGCATGACGATTGCAAAGCCAATGAATGCACGGAGTAGGACCTTACGGCTGTTAAGTGCTTTTCCACTATCACCCGAGGAAAACATATGCAGATAGCCACCGTAGACAATGAAGCCTAGTAGTAAATAAATCGCGGCTGTGGTGATACCCTCAAAAACATTGGAAACTATTATAACGATGTTAGCCGTGAGTTCGTCTTGGCCGTGGGGGTTTGGTTTAATTCCGCAGTCCCACGATTTAATATTGAGGAAGGTGCGGCAGGAGCCAAGTTCTTCTGTGCTTGAACTGCTGCTACCGCCCGCGTCATCGGTAAGTGTAATGGTGGCGTTTTTTGTGGCGTAAGTTGTTGGTGCGGTAAGGCTAAATGCTATAGCAGTAGATAGCATGATTGCTAGAATTATAAAAGTTTTTTTAAAGACATTTTTCATGATAATTCCATTTATTATTTATTTAATAATAGCATAGGCTCAAGAAATTGTGAAGATACCCTTGACAAAACCGCTTATGCGTGCTATAATTGAAGCATGCCTTGTTAGGGAGGCAATTTTTAATATTTATTATAACGCTAATGTTATGATGGTAAAAAGATTCTCAAAAAATAAGATAGGAAAAGCCATTTTTGGTTGTCTTTTTGGTATTATAATGTTGTTTTCTGTGGCAATGGTAGGTTTATCAACGCCGGTTTTTGCTATTGAAGGTGACAACTCCTCTGTTCAAGAGGAACAAGTAGAGTCGGATTCGGATAATCAATCGGGAGAAACAGAAGAGGGTGAGCAAGAGAGCGAAGAGCCAGCTACTCACGAAGTAGCGCATTCTAGTAGGCCGCAGGCTTCGTGCGAAAATAGTTTAGGCGCGATTGGCTGGTTAGTTTGCCCAACAACCGGTAAGCTTGCGGAGGCGGTAGACTGGCTGTATGGTAAGATTGAAGAGTTTTTGATCATCAACCCTGTTGAAATTAAAGATGGCTCGCCGATCTATGAGATTTGGAAATACATGCGCGGGATTACAAATATAGTATTTATTATATTCTTATTGATAGTAGTTTACTCGCAAATCACTGGTCTTGGAATAACGAATTATGGCATAAAGAAGGTATTGCCAAAGCTAATTGTGGCAGCAGTCTTAATGAATCTTAGCTTTATTGTCTGTTCGTTGGCGGTGGACTTGTCAAACGTAATAGGTTCGAGTCTTAGGGGTGTATTTACTGCTGTGGAGGAATCGACGATTGGTACGATGGCAATTGGCGGTAATGAAAATGGAATGTATGTGACGATGGCTGAAGCATATTCTTCGCTTGCGGCTGGGACGGCGTTGGGTATTGGTGGGGGGCTAGTTGCTTTTGAGACTGGCGCAATTTGGATGGCAATACCAGCGGCGCTTGGTGCGATTGTGGCAGTGGTGGTGGGCGTACTTACGATTGCGCTTCGCCAAGCAGTAGTGGCGCTTTTAATAATGATTTCACCGCTTGCTATTGTGGCATATATGTTACCAAATACTGAAGAGTGGTTTACTAAATGGAAGAAATTACTGATTAGAATGTTGGTGTTTTATCCAGTATTTTCGTTATTGTTCGGCGCTTCGTCGCTCGCGGGATTTGCGCTTATTGCTTCGGCCGTTGCAAAATCGGATGGATTCATGTTGATTGTGGGTCTTGTGGTGCAAATTTTCCCATTATTCTTCGCTTGGAGCTTGATGAAGATGAGTGGTACAGTGCTTGGAACTATCAATACGAAATTGCGTGGTCTTATGGCAAAGCCGCTTGCCTCGACAAAGAGCTGGGCAGAATCGCGTCGTGAATCCACAAAGATGAAACATCTAGCATCTAACAATGTCTATACTCCGTCATTGTATCTGAGGCAATATTTAAATGATAGAAAAATCCATCGCGAAGAGGAATTAAAGGAGAACGCTGAAACTGTTAAAAATAGAGGTTTAGCATATAGTGTAAAAAGGCATTATAAAGATTTTGATAAAAGCGTGCTAAATGAAGAGGGTAAGACTGCGTATGCCGATCAGGCGAGAAATGCACAATATCAGAACGTGATGATTCGTCATAAAGCCAATATGAATAAAGGCTTTAGTTGGGCACTTGAAGCTGGTTCAGCGGAGTGGAGGCAAGTGAGCGAGATTGATAAGGCAAACGTTAAAGCGTTTGACAGAATGAAGCAGGAGCAGGCACGTGCTGAGAAAATTGACTTAGAAAATGCCAAAGGTTATCGCAATCGTATGGAAGCAGCAATGAATGCCCATATGGATGATTTGCATTGGGATAAAGTCAACAAGGAAGGGAAACTTGATTACGAACGACATTTTACATCGCGAGATAGTGTTGCTTTTAAAGAAGCTAAAGAAAGATACGATGCGGCAGGCGAAGTGATGGATAATAATGTGTCGGATATTCAATATGCAGCTGCGTATGCGGCACACGCGTATGATACGCAGAATAAAATTATTCAAAATAAATTCCAGAAGTATTTTGAATTAATTCCTCCAACGAGAGATGTAAGATATAGGCTCGAAGAGCTTTCGAAGCTGACCGAAATGAATCTTGATGGCACATTCAAGACTAAGGCGGTGGATAATATTGACACGATTATTTCTGGTTTGAGAATACTAAATCAGCGTGGCGATACAGATTTTATAAAGGATATTCTAGATGATGTTTGGGATCCGAAATATGGTGGCTTGGAACTTGGTACGCATGCTTCGCAGGCTTTGGCGAGTTTCTTGATGTTTGATGTAAAAGACAATGATCCGTATCTCAGAAGATTTGGCAAGTATATTAATTTGGAGACGGCTAGAAGATTTGACCACAATGAGCGCCAGAAAGAGACCGTAGATTATGATGAATATGTGAAGGGTTATCATGTTGAGCCCGACGGTAATATTATGTATGCGAAAAAGGATATCGTAAAGTTGATGGAAGGTACTTCGTTAGATGGAGTTGAACGAACGGCTTTTGATAATTATGACAATAGTCTCAGAAAGGTATACACAGATTCCGAAGGAAAGGTCGATATAGAAGCATATGAGGCAAGGCGTAAGGAAATAGATAAAGCGACTGGTCCACAATTTATTTCGGCAAATTTGAAATACTTATCTGGTAGCGAACAGATTGTGAGTGCAGTAAAATCTAAGACAGGTTTTGCAGCGGTGCAAGATAAGACGACCGGCAAGTATAAGATGGTGCCTATTTGGGATGATCCAAAGGAAGATGAAAAACTTTTCAAGAATCTTACTGATACTGAAAAGGTTAATGCTAAGAAGGGTTTGAAAGAATTCTATCGTGTACAAACTTTGCAATATTTGAAAGACCAAACTCCGGCACAAATCTTGGGACTTCGTTCAGATTTTAAAGAACCAATGCTAGAACACTTATCTGCGTCTTATCTTCTGGATGAAGATGGTAATTTGGATGCAGAGAAATATGGTATACATGAGCAAGCGCTGTTCGAAATTGATAATGATGATTATGGTGAAACTGATCCTCGAGAAATTGCCAAGAAAAGAACGGCGGCTAAAGAGGCGCTTAGAATGTATGAAGCGCGTGAGGAATTTTTGGAGCTCTTGTATAGAATGGGTAAACTTGAACAGATTGATAAATCTAAGCGATCTGGTGCTGGTAATAACGCCAAAGACTGGGTACGTGAGCTATTGTTGCTTGATAGCAATACTGGACTTAGGGAATGGATTACTAGACGCAATCTAAGAGAGAGTCAGACTGCTCAGACTGCTGGTGGCAATACAGAGGTGTCTGCAACGACGGAAGCGTCAACACATTTTGCAAGTCCAGAAACTCAAAATAATCAAAATATAACCCAGGAAGTTGATATCCAAAAAAAAACGATGACGCCTGATCAGCTTGCGCAGGAAAAGCAACGTAGTGTTGAACAGCAAGTTAAGAGAGAACAGCAGAGAGAACAGCTGAGAAAAATGCTGAAGGAGCTTAAGGAGCAACAACGGCGTGAGGCTGACCCGAATATATCACCGGATAAACAAAACTTGTCAGTTTACACATCAGCTGACATCGCAGATTTTACTACACATATTGATGACTTGTGGTATGATATGCGGGATAATGACGATGCGGATGGGCAAGAAGAGTTCTTTGAAGCGACGCGCGATTACGTGGCGAATGCTATTGGTAGCGAAAGCTACGTGGTGAAGATGTACGAGAAATATTACAATGACAATCCAGATGGTGATATGTATGAGTTGTATAAATTCTTGATAGAATTAGTAGAATCTTTGCTTGATGAATAGTTAATACTGTTTTGGGATGAGTGGAATAGCTTTTTGTTTATGCCTAAAAGTATTATTATGATATAATATATTTATGGCACAATACAAGGTGCCTCAAGATGTTGAGGCAGAAGACAAACTCATCGGGCCGTTTAGTTTTCGGCAGTTTGTTTATCTTTTAATTGCGGGTGGATGCATCGCTACGACGGTGGGATTATTTCAATTGTTCCCGATACTTGCAATAATACCGATTGCTCCGGCGTTGTTGTTTTTGGTATTAGCTTTACCTTTAAAGAAGGATCAACCAATGGAGACATATCTTGCGGCGATTGTTTCTTATTATCTAAAGCCTCGAACAAAGAAATGGACACCGGGGCAGCGCGAATCAACTATTTTGATTACGGCTCCAAAAATCGTCGAGGATGTTAGGACGCGTGATTTGTCTGAAGAAGAGGCAACACATAGATTGTCTTTTCTGGCCAACGTTGTAGATACTCAGGGTTATTCCGTAAAGGGGGCGACTGGTTCGTCGATGCGGGAGGATTTGGTGGCGGAGGCAAATGCGACGCAAGATATGTTTGATGTCTACAAAACGTCAAATTTGAATCAAGCGATTCAGGACGATGCGATGGAGAGACGAAAGGAAGCAATTAATAATATGCGTGAAGCAATTAAGCGTAGTGAAACTGCAAATATGGGTAATATGGCTGATTATGATCGTGAACTTAGCCATGGAAAGGTTTTGGCGCCAGAGCCTAGTAAGACACAGCCGCCTGTAATAGAAACAATTCCGGAGATGCCAATGGTGACATCAGCATCGAATGCACCTTCAATTGTAGATACGGCGGTGGTGCCAAATTTGGCATCGGCGCCGAATCCGACGTCGAAGCCAGAAGAGAGCGTTGTTATAATGCCGGATGCAAATACATATCGGCAGGTCGAGCAATTAGCGCAACAGCCTGAGCAAGAAGAGGCGGTACAGGAAGCGTCGGTGCAGGGGACTACGCAAGACGACGAGACAAAACCGCTAAAGCCTGCTATAATGGAATTAGCAAATAATAATGATTTTTCGGTTGCGACTATCGCGAAAGAAGCTAATAGGATAAACGGAAAGGAAGCTGGAGAAGTATTCGTCTCTTTGCATTAAAAATATGGATTCACAACAACCTCAACAAATTTTACCAAATCAAAATCCACAAATGCAACCGCAGATGCAGAATATGGGTGCGGTGGCAATGGGTGCCGCGGCGGCGATGCCGGTGTCGCCAAATCGTGATTTGCCAACATCGACGCAGTCATCACTTTTGATTTCGGAAATTCGTGATAACGTGGTGATTATGAAGGATGGTTCTTTCCGCGCGGTAGTGGCCTGTAAATCAATTAACTTTGATCTTATGAGTGATGTGGAGCGTGAATCAGTGGAGTATTCGTATCAAAACTTCTTAAATTCGCTTAGATTTACGACGCAGATTTTGATTAGGTCGCAAAGGGTTGATATTGGGCCATATATTGAACGATTAATGGAAGTGCGTCGAAATAACGATAATATGTTACTTGGTGTTTTGATGGATGATTACATTAACTTTATTGATGTTTTGTCGCAAGAAGCTAATATTATGGATAAATCATTCTTTATAATAATACCTTATTATACGTCTCCAGATGCAGAAAAAGTAATACAGCAGACAAAGAATTTCTTTAAGTCTTTTACGAAAGCTAAAGAAGTCGAGGTGACTAGGATTGATAGGACAACTTATGATAAGGCAATGACGGAAATTAATAACCGTGTTGATTCAGTGATGTCTGGCTTGTTCCAAATCGGCATCCAGTCTGTAAGATTAAAGACGAGGGAGCTTGCAGAGCTTTATTATAATTTCAATAATCCAGATACAGCGGTAAGGGAACCGTTGGTGGATTTTTCAAAAATGGCGACATTGTATGTGAAGAAGGGAGAAAAAGAAGATGAGTAAGAAAAAGAGGCAATTGACGCCAGCTGAGATTGCAGCGCAAGCTGAAGCGGCAGAAATGGCGGAGATACAAAAGATTTTTGAACAGGGGACAAATACTCTACGTGATTTAATTTCTCCATCAGCAATTGAAATTCATTCGGATTATTTTAGGCTTGGAACTAAATATGGCCGAACTTTGTATGTGTATGGATATCCACGTACGTTATATACTGGGTGGTTGTCGCCGATCATCAATATGGATGAAGTTATAGATGTATCAATGTATATTTATCCTGTTGAATCTGCGGTAGTGATGAAGAACTTACGTACGAAAGTAACACAGCTTGAGGCGTCATTAAACCTTAATGCAGAAAAAGGCAAGGTGCGTGATCCAGAACTAGAGGCGGCGATTACTGATGCTGAGGAATTGCGTGATAAATTGCAGGTGGGCGCAGAAAGATTCTTTAGGTTTGGATTGTATATTTCTCTTTGGGCAGATTCTTTGGATGAGTTGAAGTTTGTACAACAAAAAGTTGAGACGATTTTCGGTCAGCAGATGGTGTTCTCGAAGGTGGCATCGTCACAGCAGGAACAAGGCTTGAACTCGGTTATGCCACAATGTATGGATCAGTTGCAAATTCGACGTAATATGAATACGGGCGCAATTTCGACTTCATTCCCGTTCACTTCGGCTGATTTGACACAGGATAAAGGTATATTGTATGGTATCAATATGCATAACAATGGGTTAGTGATTTTTGATAGGTTCTCACTTGAAAATGCCAACATGGTGGTGTTTGCAAAGTCTGGTGCCGGTAAATCTTTCACAGTGAAGCTTGAAGCTTTGCGTTCGATGATGGTGGGGTCGGAGATTTTGATTATCGATCCAGAAAATGAATACCAGAGGCTATGTGACGCAGTAGGCGGTGCGTATATACGTTTGTCATTAAACTCGGATGTAAGAATTAATCCGTTTGATTTGCCAAAGGTGGTAGATTCGGAAGATGCAAATGATGCTTTGCGCGCTAATTTAGTGACGTTACATGGTTTGTTTAGATTAATGCTTGGTGGGGCTTCTCAGTCTGCTAGTGGCGGTACGCAAGCGGCACCGGTTTTGACGGCTAATGAAGAGGCGGATCTTGACCAAGCTCTAATTGATACTTATGCAAGAGCGGGTATTACTTCTGACCCATTAACTCATCAGTCAATGCCACCAACGATTATGAATTTGTATGATACTTTACTTCATATGGAGGGGACGGGTCCGGCTTTAGCACAGAGGCTTCGAAAGTATACTAGTGGTACATTTGCAGGTATTTTCTCTCAGCAATCTAACGTAGACATTAATAATCAAATGGTGGTATTTAATATTCGTGACCTTGAAGATGAACTTCGTCCGGTGGCGATGTATATCGTGTTGTCGCATATCTGGAATATTGTGCGCGCAAATAAGAAAAAACGCATTCTGATTGTGGATGAGGCGTGGCAATTGATGCAATATGAGGATTCAGCGAATTTCTTGTTCTCGCTTGCGAAGCGTGCACGTAAATATTATCTTGGTCTTACAACAATTACCCAGGATGTGGAAGATTTTATGGGTCAGAAATTAGGACGTGCAATTGTGGCAAACTCGTCGATGCAGCTATTATTAAAACAGTCTTCCTCGGCGGTGGATGTGTTGTCCGATGTGTTTAAATTGACAGAAGAAGAGAAACGAAGGTTAGCGAACTTCCCGGTGGGGCAGGGTCTATTCTTTGCGGGGCCAAACCATGTACATATTCAGATTATCGCTTCGGAAACTGAGGAAGGTTTGATTACGACTAACCCGGCTGATAAAAGTAAAGTTTAATATATGATATAATATATATATGAAATTCCTGAAGAGATTTTTGTTAGGTTTGGCGGTGGCAGTAATTTGTTTAGTAGCGCCAACTTCGACTTGTCTTGCAGCAAAGCAACTTTCAGAAAACGACTTGTATTTTTATGGCTTGAATGGAATTTATTACTTCTTCCCAGGTAAAGAGCGGGGCTGCTACTCATCCACTAATTTGAGCGGTGATACTGTGATGGCGAAGGTGGTAAATTATCTTTCTGGTAACAATGAAAGAGGTTTTGTTCTTTCTCAAAATGGTATTGCGGGTATTTTGGCAAACTTTGAGGGTGAGTCTGGGTTTAATCCTTTTAGATTTGAAAACGATGAGAAAACTGGCCCGGGATATGGTATAGCACAGTTTACTGGTAGCGGTGGCATTAATGGTTCTCCTATACTTGGGCCGTTACGTTCTGACTCAAGGACGTCAAATTACTTTAATGAATATTTTGATGAAAAGTATACTGCATACGATCCAGAAACTGGTTTTCCTAAAAAGGAAGTACCAACTGAGGTGCTCGATGCTTGGTTAGCAGTGCAGCTTGATTATTTCTTTGGTCCGTCTAGCCAGTTTGAGACTATTAAAGTTGGCTCATATCGTGATATGGGCGGTACTATGGGGCTTAATTATATTTCTGATAATATGACACCTCACGAGGCTATGGATGCGGCGAAAACACCGGAGGATGCGGCACGGATATTTGTCTGGATTATGGAGAGGCCTAGCGATAAGAGTTTGGCTTCTAGTAAGCGTGGTGAGCGTGCAAGCTATTGGGCGGACTATGTTGACTCGATTCTCGGGAATTCTCTTAGCCCAACTAGTACAAGTAGTTCAAATGATGGCAGCGATGTGACTGTTATTGGGGATTCTATCACGGTTGGGAGTCAAGAGGAAATACTTGAGTTAATGCCCCAGGCAGATATACATGCCCAAGTTAGCAAGCAGTTCTATACTGGTAGTTCGGAAAATCCTGGTGGGTTTACGATTTTGCAGGAGTTGGCTGAAAGTGATAGTTTAAGGGGGACGGTAGTTTATGCTTTGGGGACTAATAGCAGCGTAACGGCAGCTCAAGTTGATGAGGTGGTTAAAACTGCTGGTGAGTCAAGGAAAGTAGTTTTTGTTACTAATTATTCGACTTCGAATGATTTCTTGGGCAATAATAATAATTATTCTAAAGCAAAGAATAGCTACTCGAATGTCTCGATTGCCGATTGGAAGGCAAGAGTTCAATCTCAGCCTAGCGAGTACTTAGGTGTTGATGGGGTTCATCCGAATGCTAAAGGCCAGGAGACTTTTGCGAGAATTATTACTGGTGCTGCAAGTGGGGCCGAGACAATCGTTTCTGTCTGTAAAATTGGTACTGTAGATGGTGGGTTGACTGAAGAACAGGCGCAAAGGTTGGCGGATTATTACAATGGTCCTGCCGTGGACGGGTCTTTGCTTGCCGTGGGAACAAAGCTTAATTGCGTGTCGTTTTCGCAGTGGTTTACAACATTCTTCACCAATTTATCATGGGTGTTGGGTGATGGTAAGGATGTTGCACATGCACTTTCTGTGAGGTATGGCTTACAGCGTGGTGATGTGCCTCGACCATTTGCTGTATTTTCTGTTACTGGTGGTGAACATGGTCATACTGGGGTGGTTGTGGCGGTTAATGGTGATGACATTATAACAATCGAGGCTGCATATCAAAAACATGATGCATGGGTTGTGCACCATAAAATGAGTAATAATGAATTTGTGAATGGACAATATGGAGGACCTTTTGTATATTTGGATTCGTTAGTTGACCTAGGAAAACTAGCTGAAATAGTGGGGGATTAGAGGAGTACAAATGAACAACATTAATGGTATTATTGCTGAGATAAAGAAGAGGCCAAGGGTAGTTATAGGGGTGATTGGTGGCATTATCATAATTATATTGGGCTTTATATTGGCTGGGCTTTTGAGAACCAATCCATATGGTAAGGAAATTAGAATTGATAATTTATCATCTGTTTATACCAATATGCCGCAGAGTCAAAAGGATAGTATTTATAGTGGACTTTATAATGTTGTGAAGTTAAATGTACCGGAGGGGTATGAGATTCCGGAATCGGGGGCTGTTGTGAGAAATGGAACAAGCAAGCAGGAATTTGATGAAGAAACAAATATTTACACTGGTGAATTTATTGTTGACATAGCAAGTATTAAACAGTCATATCGTGTGTGGTTTGAATGGTCTCCTTACGAAAAAAATCCATACCTCGGTGGTTATGCTGTCGTGGTTACTTGTCTGCCACAAGATCTTCAAATTTATAATAGTTGGACTTGTAAGAATTTGATTGGAGCTGATCCTGAGTGGGAAAATTCTTATCAACTGGATTACACTTTTGGGGCTAAAACGTCATTAGTAGTAGTGGATACTTTGTCTAGTTTTCTAGTATCGGAATACCCAGAAAGTGGCGTGTATAATATTACGATTGACGAGGCTTCCTTAAGAAGGAATTACGAGCAGCCGGATTTGACGTACTTCTTTAAAATAGCGTTAAATCAGGAGGAGTTCTTTGATGTGACTGTAAGAATGGATAATTCTTATGGCAGTGATTATGTGGCAATTTATGTAAGCGGGGATGATGTCCAAAAAGGTTTCGTATTGACGAAAAATGGCGATCCAATGGCGAGCTTATCCGAGTGGCTAGTGAATGTATCTGGCAATGGGCAGCTATCAATTGAGAATCTTTCTTTGGACGCGGCAATTGAGTAAAACGAGTTAATTAGCACTCTTGCAATTTGAGTGCTAATTGTGTATAATATACTGTATATTATATATGGTTAGGATGAGATAAATGGCAGAAAAACGAGATTATTATGAAGTTTTAGGCGTAAGTAAAAATGCGTCTGATGATGAAATAAAGAAAGCTTATCGTAAGCTTGCTGTTAAATATCATCCAGACAAAAATCCTGGTGATAAAGAAGCTGAGGCAAAATTTAAAGAAATATCAGAGGCGCACGAGGTTTTAAGTGATAAACAAAAACGAGCACGTTATGATCAATTTGGACATGCGGGCGTGGGCGGTGCCGGAGGGGGTGGCGGATTTTCTGGCAATCCATTTGCGCAAGGTGGAGCATTTAACTTTGGTGGACAATCATTTAGATTTGACTTTGGTGGTAATGGTGGGGGTGGAATATTTGATGATATTTTGGGAAATATGTTCGGCTTTGGTGGTGCATCTAGAAGAGCACGAAGGGGCGCTGATTATCAGACGTCAGTAACATTGGCATTTGAAGAAGCGGTATTTGGTACAACGAAGAGCGTAGTGGTAGAAGGTAAGGACTTGAAGGTTAAGATTCCGGCAGGAATTGATGATGGACAAGCAATAAGGTTATCTGGTAAGGGTGGCCCAGCTCCAGCTGAGGGCGGTGAACCTGGTGATTTGTATGTGCGAGTTAGAGTGCGACCACATAAGAATTTGACACGTGAGGGCGCAATTATACTTAGCGAAGAGACGATCAGCATGGTGGATGCAGCGCTTGGTTGTGAAATCGATGTGCAGACTGTGGATGGAACGGTACGAATGAAGGTGCCAGCTGGTACTCAGAGCGGAACGCCATTTAAATTGTCTGGCCACGGGGTACCATTTAGGGCAGATGGGGATAGGGGTCCGCATATTGTGACGGTAATTGTAGAGACACCGAAGAACTTATCTAAAAAACAAAAAGAATTGCTTGAAGAATTTCGTGGTGCAAAAAAGCGCGGAATATTTGGATAGATTTTAAGTATTGTGGGCGAAATTTGTTGCTAGTGCTTGCATTTTGATGCAGGCTGCGATATATTTGAAAAAATGTGTTTAAAAAAGTAGGTTAAAAAGGAGGTAAAATGGGGTATCTTGAAGAGATGCTAATAAGAAATGGGGTAATATATCATGCTCCAGATGGAAGTTCGTCGTACATTGAAGGAAGCTTGGTTTCTAATTCGTTAGTGGTAAGGAATTCATCTGGTTGGGTGACACACCGAGTGGAGCGTGCGTGCAATGGTGTAGATTTGGTAGTACGAAATGTTTCTACTGGTTGCGTGGAAATGCGAATCGCCGCTTCGTCAATTATTTAAAAAAAGCACTCATTAAATGGGTGCTTTTTTGTAGTTGTAAGATAATTATTTGCGGAAGCGATTGCGAGTGAGACCGCGTTTGGCTGAATAGAATACTAGATAAAGTAGTCCTGTACCAATAGTTGCTATTCCGACATAGATGATGGCTGTAATGCTATCTTGTTGGCCGGTAAAAGAGCCAGTATCTGGAACTAATAGGTCGCTAACTTTGCTTAGA
The DNA here is from genome assembly GCA_946414345.1 of uncultured Candidatus Saccharibacteria bacterium. GTDB lineage: Bacteria > Patescibacteriota > Saccharimonadia > Saccharimonadales > Saccharimonadaceae > Nanosyncoccus. Next base: position 20,114 of record CAMKOB010000012.1, read on the forward strand.
TCGCCATTAGAAAGACGGCAAGTAAGTCCAGTAAAACCTTTTGCGGCTTCGTCGGTGAAGACACTACATTCTGGGATGTCTTGGAAGCTTCCAAAGTAAATCCATTCTGAGGAAGGGTCTTTGCGATAGAATAAGCCATTCTCGCCATTTATTTTGACAATTGTATATTGATATGGCTCATGATCGCTGTCTATTATTGATGGAGTATTCTCGCTTATAACATCTTCATCGATTACTGGGTATTCCTTGGTTACCTTGTAAAATGCTTCGCCAATACCGGCAATAAAATCTTTCCATTCATCTGTAATGGTTTGCCAATTGGTGTGTCCGCAGGATGAGCCGATTTTGGAAACTATGCAGATTACACCAGTTTCGGTGTTGAGGTATTGTTCGGCTTTGTTTGAGAGAGTAGGCCCATATGCCGTGAAACCTAGTGCAGTGAGTGTTTCGAAGATTGGTGCAGTTTCTAGGACTGGTGCTGGCTGATTGTCTTTTGTTGTAGTGATTATTAGCTTAGAAATTTTGTTAAGTTGGATATATCCTTTAACTGACTCTGGTTTAAAATGTGGATTATAATCATCAAATAGGGATGATTCTTCTTCTGTAGGGTTGGTGGATTTAAGAACGCACCTGATTGAATTTGCACCCTCACGATAGGCACTTTTGCGAATTTCTATATTATTTGCGTATGCACGTAGATACCACATACTGTGGTCGTCGCTACGTGTGGATGACCAAATATCGCCTCTTGTGTTAGCATCTTGTACCGAGCCATCAAAGAAATATCCGGAAAGAGGGATTGATAACTGATACTGGAGGCTAGATGGACTTGTAGCGTCCATCTCTTTTACAATACCTTCTCCGATTGGGCATTCTTCATTTCCGATTAAGGAACATAGTTTTAGAAAATTATCTGAGGCGCTTTGGTTGCCAGTGGGTAGACGCCAGCCTGCTGGACAAATGTCCTCAGTAGCGTTACCGGTTGATGTAGCTTGTTCTGTTTCGTTACCAAAGCAGTAGGTGCCAGCAGAAGCGGCGCAGAAATTATAATAAATGCCGTATTTATGTGAACCGTTGCCCCATTGTTCGTTGGCTGGACCGGTAATATTTATGCTGTTCTTATTGATCATTGGTATGCTGTAATAGTTTTGCTCGGCGCTGGTCCAAGTGGAACTAACTCCTGCAGTGGCATATTTACCGTTTGGATCGGTTTCTGGGTCGCGTGAAGTGGTTCCAAGTAGGTAACCTAGGGAAGTATCGGAAGCATTGGTGTTTGTGGAATTTAATACGCTGCCGTTTGTGATGAGGTCGAGAGCTAAATTATCAAGCATCCATACGTTACCATCTGCGAGTTTTGCTACGGTATAGGTAGTATTGTCTCGATTATCTTTAAGCTTAATAAATGAATTGTCGCATACTTTTGAGATATCAACGGAGCCAAGTGTGTAGGTTTGCATAATACCCGAGTTGGTAGGTAACATAATGCAACCATTATCGTCGGACGAGTATAGCTGTATGGTTTCATTTGGATGAGCTGTGTTGTAGGTATTTATCATTGATTGATATTTGGTGGTTAAAGCATCAATCACGCTCATTACGGCTGCATCTTCATTAGTGTCGGCGTAGGTGTTTTGGGTTGTTGCAGTTTTGATTATGCCGAAACAAGAGCATAACACTGCCCCGATGGCCAGCGACACCTTTGCTTTTGTTCTTTTCATTTTGTATGACCTTTCGATTTATAGTGTTTATGTATAAAGATTTGTTTATATTATATGGCTATATTGAAATCTTGTCAATAGCAAAGTCTGAGGAGGCGCCGAGCTTGGCACTGGGGTTTAGCATATCTTTTGGATCAAAAACATGTTTAAGCGCAAGGTAGAGCTCGCGTTCGTCGGCGGAGAGATTGGCGTTGGTGATAGGCGCTTTAGTGCGGCCTTCTGGTGTGCCGCCGGCGATGGAGCCGCCCTCGCGTTCAATAAATGATAAGAATCCTTTGTAGAATGTTTTAATACTTTGTGGCGTGATGGTGGATGCGTCGTCGAAATTTGGGATGATGTGGTAATTAGAAGTAGAATAAGAACCGTAGAAGATTAAATCAAGCTTGAGAACATCTTCGATGAGGCTTATGTCGTTGATAAAGCTGGAAAGGTTCCAGGCAGGGATGAAAATATCTTTAATGGGTGGTATGGGAGTGGTGTTTGATATGGAGATCAAATTACCATTGATAAGCTGTTCGATATCGTCCAGATAAGACTTGTTATTGGGTGATTCAATGAAGAGTTGAGCGGTGCTTGGCAGTTTGGGGGATAATTTGCGAATTTTTTGAAGTTTGATGCGGCGATGCTCATCAAATTCTGCGTAGATAACGTAGCCTTTTTGAATCGCATTAATAACGCCAGAAGTTTTTTTGCCGGTGGATTCGGCAGTATGGATGAATTTGTTATCGTAGATTTCGAGACGGCGGGGGCGAAGCGAAGAGAGTGTGTCTAAGAAATGCTTCGCAGTGTGAAGTTCGTGAAAGGTGACAACGACACGGCTGCGCTTTTTCTGCTTGGGGACAACTTTGAGGGTAATTTCATCAATGATGCCTAGAGTACCTTCGGCACCAAAGAAAAGTGGCGTGAGATTGAGGCTGCGCTTGTTGGCTACTTTGGTAATATTGGGATATCCGGCCATGCCAATATGGTCGCGGGAGATTTTGTTGATAGTGTTACTATAAGTAGAGAGGAGTCCTTTGATATTGCGATAAAGAATACCTTCGGTTGTTTTGGAAGAGATTTTGCGTTCAACGGCGCGATGACGAATGCAGCGAGTTTTGATTGTGGTCCCATCTGGTAAAATGACCTCAAGTTTTCTGACGTATTTAACGATACCGTGATATTTACCGGAATATGGATCTACTGGGGCGGTAGAAATAAGTCCGCCAATAGTATCGTCGTCGTGGCCATAGATTGGTATGCATAATCCATTTACGGCGAGAATTTTGTTAAGTTCTTTAATAGTGAGGCCTGGTTGAACACGAACTAGACGCTCACGGGCGTCGATGTCGAGGAGTTTGTCAAGTTTGGCGGTGGAAATGACGATACCCTCGCTGAGGGCTGCTCCAGTGGTGCCTTGGCCAGAACCGCGGACGGTGACGGGAATGGATTTTCTTTGGTCGTTTTTGGCGACGGCGAAATTAAGGATTTTTTTAATATCATCGACAGATTCTGGGAAAACGACAAGTACGGGCGGAATGGTAAGAGGTGAAGCATCTTTGGAGTATTTTTTGAGAATTTTTGGAGAATCAAAAGCATTACCAGTAATCAACTCATTTAAGTGTTTTACCGCAATGCCCATCTTGCTTATGATTATACCATAAAAGACGCCGATTTTTTGGCTTTTTATGGTATAATTGATAGGTAAAGTTTAAAATTTATTAATTTGATATTTATTTGTTAATCCGTTGGTATAAGAAAAATATCGACAAAAACAAGTAGAAAGGGAAATATGGAAATAATAATCCCAATTATTGCCGCCATCGTTGGCGTTGGTGTTGGTGCGGGCGGAATTTTTGCTTACAATAAGAGTAAGGAAAACGGTGGGAAAAGTAAAGCTGAGGATTTGGTTAGAAAGGCTAAGCGTGAGGCACAAGATATTGTGTCGGCGGCAAAAAAGGAAGCTGCTGATGTGGCGGACCGCAATCAAGCAGAAGAGAATGAACGTCGTAAGGAATGGAAAAAGACTGAAAATCGTTTGGCGGAACGAGAAACTGTGCTTGATTCAAAGTTGGACCAACTCGAGAAGAAGACTGAAAAACTGAATCGTGAAGAAAAAGAAATTGAGTCTTTAAAGGGTGAGATTCGCGAGATTCGTGAAAAGCAACATGAGAAGTTGGAAAAAATCGCTGGTCTTTCAAAGATGGAAGCACGCGAAAAACTCATGAAGATGACCGAAAACGACATCAAACAAGATTTGGTGGGGTTGGTCACAAAAGAGCAAAAAGAAATTAAACACGATGTGGATGAGGCGGCACAGGCGTTGCTTTTGACCGCGATGGAACGGATGTCTTCTGAAGTGACGGCCGATAGAACTGTGACGGCTTTGAAGCTACCGGATGATGATATGAAAGGTCGGATTATTGGTAAGGAAGGTCGCAATATTCAGGCCCTGCAGCGAGCGACTGGCGTTGACATTATGGTTGATGATACGCCGGGGATGGTGGTGCTATCGTCGTTTGACCCGATTCGTCGTCAGGTGGCGCGATATGCTTTGGAACGTTTGATGAAAGATGGGCGTATTAACCCAGCTTCGATTGAAGAAGCGGTAGCGAAGGGTGAGAAGGAAATTGAAAAAGAAGTTGTGCGAGCTGGCGAAGATGCAGTACGCGAGGTAGGTTTGGTGGGGATTCCGCGCGAATTGGTGCACTTACTCGGCGAACTTAAATTCCGTACTTCTTATGGGCAGAATGTGCTTTTACACTCAATCGAAATGGCACATGTGGCCGGTATGATTGCGGAAGAGATTGGTGCTGATAAAAGAGTGGCCAAGACGGCGGCCTTACTTCATGATGTAGGCAAAGCTGTGACACATAAGATCGAGGGTAAACATGCTGAGATTGGGGCGGAGCTTGCAAAGAAATATGGTATGCCAGAAGAAGTTGTGCACGCAATGGCAGCGCACCATGATGATATTGAGCCAACAACACCAGAAGCGATTATTGTAAAGATTTGTGATGCAATGAGTGCGGCACGACCTGGTGCACGCAATATTTCGGCAGAGAACTTTGCAGAAAGAATGCGTGATCTTGAAAACATTGCAACTTCATTCCCTGGTATTGACAAGGCCTATGCGATTTCGGCTGGGCGTGAAGTCAGAGTAATTGTGGAACCGAAAACCATTGATGATTTGTCTGCTTTGAAACTGGCACGTGATATTGCAAATAAGATTGAAGCTACAATGAGCTACCCTGGCGTTATCAAGGTGAATGTGATCCGCGAAACTCGCGCTGTAGAGTATGCCAAATAAATTTACTAGTGGCGCTTACGAGCCGAAGAAGTGCTGGGTGGGGGATAGTCAGAAGATTTGTTTTGATACGCGCGAAGAAGCAGAGATGGCAGCGAAAGTGGCAGAATATGACCATGGTATTTCTGGATTGTCTGTATATAAGTGTGAATATGGTGACCATTGGCATTTGACGGGTGGGAAGTCCGACGGCTAATTTGATATAATGGGATTAGAAGGAGGACTATGAAAATCGAATATTTGGGGCACTCATGTTTTAGGCTCGATGACTGTTTGGTGATTGATCCATATAAGGATGGAAGTGTGCCGGGGTTGCCGGTGCTTAGGACGTCGGGGGCTAAAGTGATTTGCACGCATGAACATGCAGATCATAGTGGACGAGAGTGCGTGGAGATTGATGGCTCGCGCGGTTGTAATTTTGACGTGGTGGAAGTGCCGAGCTTTCATGATGATGTTGGTGGGGCGCTTAGGGGGCCCAATACGATTTTTGTGATTACTGGTCCTGATGATGAGAAGCTGGTGCATCTCGGAGATTTGGGGCATTTTCCGGATGGTTCACAACTAGCGGCGATTTCGGATGCGGACTATTTGTTGATTCCGGTGGGCGGACATTATACGATTGATGCCAGGGTGGCAGTGAAGATTTGTGAAGCGGCTCAGCCAAAATGGATTATTCCGATGCATTATCGGACGGATGTGAGCGGATACCCGGAAATTGCGACAGTGGATGAGTTTTTGAGTTTGTGCGAGGAGGCAGGGCTTGGTGATAAAGTGAAGGTGATGGAGAAAAATGAATAGTTTAGAATTAGAACGGACTTACCTAGCTAAAGAGTTATCCAAAGAAATCGATGGGGCGGATTATGTGGAGATTGTGGATATTTATATCCCGGATGGAATAGATTTCGCAAATTTGAGGTTAAGAAAGAAGGGGGATGAGTATTTTATGACGAAGAAAACGGTGGTGTCTGACGATGCTTCGGAGCAGGTGGAACAAACAATTGAGCTTAGTTTGCGCGAATATGAAGCGCTTTCTTCGTGCAGTAAGAAACGGGTGGAAAAGAGAAGATATTATGCAAAGATTGATGGGCATGATGCGGAGGTGGACGTGTTTTATGGTGATTTGGCTGGGTTAGTGTTGGTGGAGTTTGAGTTTGCGAATGCCAGAGAGAAGGATGAGTTTGCGACGCCGGAGAGTATGCTAGCGGACGTGACGTCGGAAGAATTTATTGCTGGTGGGATGCTGGCGGGGAAAAAGTATGAGGATATTGAGGGGGAGCTTGAGGGATTTGGGTATAGGAGAATTAATGTTGATGGTATTAAGTGATTTCTAGAATGATTTGTAGGGCGAAAAACGATGAGCGTTGAGATTAAAGAGTATAACATAGAACTAAAAGAACGATTTAATGCGGAGGCGAAGAGGCTACGTGAAATTCTAGGGTCCGATGTAGTGATTGAACATGTGGGGAGTTCGGCGGTAGGAATTGGCGGAAAAAATATCGTGGATATTTTGGTTGGTGTTGGTTCTACGGATAGGATGGCGGTGGTCCGTGATTTGCTAGTGTCGGCCGGATATCGTGAAGGGCATGATACGCATCCGGATAGGATTTTTATGGCTTTTCGTATTGATGATGATGGCGTTGATAGGGAAACTGGGGAGGGAGATTTTCATGTGCATATTGTGGTGGTTGGCTCGGAGGAGTATTCAAACATGTTGAGGTTGCGTGATTATTTGAGGGCGTATCCGGAGGAGGCCTTGGAATATTTTAGGATGAAATCGGAGTTTGCGCGCGAGGCGGGATATGATAGGAAGAAGTATAAGGCACTAAAAAGTGTGTATGTGAAAGAGTTGCTTGAGGGAGCAAAGGAAAGAAAATCCAGCGAGAAGTGAATTGAAATATGGAAAAGGTTGATAAAATTTATTTAGATATTGATGGGGTTATTAGGGGCGTGGCTTCGCCAAAGGAAGATATAGTGACACTGCTTCGATATTGTTTGGATAATTATCCCGGGGCGGTTTATTGGTTGACGACGCATTGTCGTGGCGGAGAGAATCATGTGGCCGCTGCGCTAAGAGGTGAGTTTGATGATGAATTTGTGAATGAGCTGTGTAGCGAGGTTCTACCAACAGAATGGGGAGCATTGAAAACTGAAGCGATAGATATGGATTCGGACTTTGTGTGGTTTGATGATAATTTGTTTGAGTCTGAGAAGATGGTGTTAGAACGGAATTATGTACTAGATGGGTTTTTCTTGATGAATCCGAGAGATCCGGAGATGGCGAAGAAGGCGTTGGAATTTTTGAAGGGATTCAAAAAGTAGTTTTTTGAGCTATAAGGTGGCTAAAAGATTTGATGGAGATGCTAAGCGTCTAGTGTTTCTTTGAGTTTTCGCTCATATTCTGGGATTATTTCAGATAAGATTTCTTTTAGTTTCTCTTCATCGTCGCTTTCGTCTTCTGCCGTATTGTCCCAACGCATGGCTTTAAAGTATTGCCAATTTTCTCTCGGTTTATTGCTGGACATTTCAATAATGGTATTCTGCGTGCGTAAAGCTTCGTTGGCCATTAAGTCTTTTTTATGGCTACACAAAGTTAGGTTTACATGGTCCCAGCGAATGCCGTCTTCGAGTACTATTGAATAGCAATAGACATTATCTGTGTTCATTCCATACAAATCATTTAGGGCTTCAGTGTGAAAATTGAAATAGCAAGCATTTCGTTCTTGGTTTTGGTATGGAATGATATTTGGTAGCGAGAAGTTTTTTACGGTATTTAGGAGTTTTATCATATTTTCATTTTGTTTGTTCTTGTTGACCGCTTCAATATCACGTGTGCGCTCGAGTGGACTACTCCAAATCTTGACTGCTTTCTTGGCCATTGCTTCGCCACGTCTTTTGATAGACTCAATTGTCCAATCATCGCCAGTTTTATAATTCAATGCTTCTCTAGTTAGAAGCCAATCCGATATTGTGAGGTTTTTGGCTTTTTCTTCTATTCCGTTGTTGGAGTTGTCCGAGTTGTCGCTTTGGTTCATTGGTACAAGGTTGCCAATCGTGTTAACCCAAATTGCGTGGTCGGCTACGGTGACATTTGGCCACTTTTGCGGGTCTAATGTTTGTGGCAAAATATGTTCAATGCTTTCGAACATGATATGCTTGTCGTTGCCGGATTCTTGCGCTAGTTTTTCTTGAACGTAACGTCCGTAGTTTTTGTAGAAATTGTATTTGATGAATGCATCAATGAATTGCTCGTCCGTAGCATAAATATCGTGTGCTCTGTAATTTGATAATTCAAATTTCAAATAATCACTGTAGCTTGTGTCGTCATCTGGCTTGTTTTCTAGTAAATCTAGGATTTTTGTGGTTAAGATTTCGCCTACTTCACCAGTGTTGATAATGTTGGTTACCCTGGCCCTGAATGACCAATCCATGATGACTTTTAGTGTTTTGTTAAATTCGGTGAATTCGATTTCGTTGGTTTGGACTTTTTCTAGCAACCACATTAAAGTCGGTGTAGCTGGGACTAAGCGTAGTAAATCGGCTTCGCGTAAAAGTGTTGCGGTTTTGGGTGCGGTTTTTACTAGGGTTTCAGGTTGTTTAATCCACTGGTAGAATTCTGAATATTTGGTGAGTTCGTGCATTGCACTTTCGGCGTCGGTGAAGAAATTTTCGTAATTTCTCTTAAAGGTTCTGTATTCGGTTCCGCTTTTAACGTCTCTGTGCAAACGAAGTGTAAGGTATCGTCTTAGAAAGTCTGAGATATTGGAGTTACCGATGTTTTGCTCAATTTTTAGCCAATAGTCGTTGTAGTAGGTCTCTTGCTTTGCTGCGCCGATTTCAAATAGTAAATAGTTCCTGAGGAGGTCGGCGTCGCTCAGTGGTTTGCCGGTTGCGTTAATACTTTCAAAAATAACCTGTGCTGATTCTGCACCTGGGAGTTTGGACTGTAAGTCAATGACGATGACGTTTAGTGCTCTTAGACCTAGCATTAAATCTTTTGATGAGATACCATCTTTTTCTTTGGCGTTTTTAATAAGGGTGCGGAATCTGTCATAGTTTTTGTATACAGCTGAACTTTTGTTGACATTTTCAAAATCACGATTGATGATTTTGACATAAGTCTCGCGGTCCATTTCGATTTGTTTGAGTTTGACTTTGGAATCTTCTGGCGCGTCTTGATTTTTGAGATAAGTCACATCGATGCCGTCTTTTAACGTATCGTCTTCCTCTTCATCGCGTATTGCTGCGAGGAAAAGCATCGTAGAGGTGATTCTTTGCTGGCCATCGATTAGGATGTATTGGATATAGCCGGTGAAAGGATCATGTTCGGACTCATCGTAAACGATATTGCCGAAGTAGTGGAACTTTACTGGCTCTCCGGGCTTCGGGATGCTGTTTTTGACGTCATCGAATAGTTGGTCGCAATCATCTTTGTCCCAAGAATAATTACGTTGATAAACTGGGATAACGAAGGTGAGTTTTCCGTTACCGCCTGAAGTGATAAAATCTACAATCGGGTTTGGTTGAGTGACTCTCATATTGTTGTCTCCTTTGATATTATTATACTCTATGTGGTGAGAATGTGGTATGGGTGGTTTGTGTAGCGGTGTGAATGGTGTGATTTGGGAGATTGGGCTTACTTGGGTTTGCGATAGGTTTGATTTGACGCTGGAATGTATTCGGCGGTATTATGCGGGGTTTCTAGTCCGCTGTATAAGGTGTTTTGTTCCGATAGCGCGTTTTTTGATTTGTTTGGGGATTTTAGAGGATGTGTGGAGTTTTTCTTGTTGCAGGATTTGGTGAGTGAGGATTATTCTGCCGTGAGGTTTTGGGATGGGTGGAAGGATTTTTCGGACAATCCGATTCCGCAGACGGTGGAGTGGTATTTGGAGTTTTTGGAGAGGGAAGTGGAGTTTGTGGGGAGGAGGAATGAGCGAATTAAAAAAATGATGATTTAAGATACTCTTCATTTGGTGAGGGGCGAGTAGACGTTGTTGCTCGGTTTTGCATGGTTGTGGACTGGTGCATCGACCACCCCGAATACACTGCAAAGATCAAGGTTATACCTAAAAAGGATTACCCTATTCTGATGCCCTGTGAGTTCTGAGGTATACATATACAGGCAAAGAGATTCGAACTTTTAAGAAAATATAGCCTTATTGGAACCGTAGAGGTCTAAAACAATGACAATGGAGAAAATAAAAGAAATACAATGTCAATGGTATAATTAAATATAACATTAATTATGTAGACGCTTATGAGCTATCCACCAATCAAACTGCCAATTAGCTATATAGAAGAATTTAGGAGGTGCGTTAACAATAATGACCACCTCATTTTGAATAATAAACCCTATCGTCAGACTTGGAATATCTTATGCGCCTGTATGGATAGAATTGAGGACACGGCAAAATACCTAAACTCAAAAGTTCTTGGAGAAAAACACGACTATGGTTGCGCCTTTGATTTAATGGAATTCTTATCACACTCGGCTTCAATGTTAGATTGTATAGATACTATTATCGAAACACTTAAAGCCGAAGATAAAATTGAGAGGCCGGCAATCATTTTTAAGGGAAAAGAGATCACTAATCAAGACAAGCTCGACGAACGATTGTCTAAAACTAAGGATAAAAAACCATACAAAAATGAAGACGATTTGTATTTTGAGTATATAAGATCAATAGGCGTAATACATCCAAACAATACTTATCGTCATTCATACTTTCAGCAATACAAAAAAGAAGTTAGTCCATTTTTAATTTGGAATGGCCTAATTGGGCTAACCGGTGGAGATATATCGCTTCATGTATACGACTCAAACGGCGAAGACGACGGTATACGTAGCCTTAAGTTGCAACTAGCAGAAATATACGCATATATTATTAATCGCTACAATAGAATTCCAGTTTTAAAAGATGTTTTCTGCTCTCAAATTGATAGCTTAACGAGGGAGTTAAAAACACAGAAAATACTATCTGAAAAAGATTTCGACAATTACGGTAAATACTTATCATATCTAAAGGCTGAAGCCCACAAACGAAATGAATACACGGAGTATTGCGTTGATGAAACTATGGAAATGATTGGACTGGATGATATGCCTAAAGCAATCAATGAAAAGTACTTGAAGTATTGCAATGCTCTAAAATACGCTATGCGTAATCTTAGAGATATACTACAGGCGCCGATATTCAACGACGATTTTAATGAAGATATATTAGCACAAGAGCTGCATTTACCAAATCTTTTACGCGAAGACGAGAGTAATGGAGTCGGCTATTGTTACGAGAAGACAAGTAAGCTATATGATTCAGATAGATACGGAAAAGATGATATTGATTGGGCTAGAACCCAAGCAAAAAATCTTTACAAAATAGTAAAAGAGTATGCTTTGATAGACGATGACGTCCTAGACAAACTCGGTAATCTTCAGTTACTGGCGACACTGAATACCGCATTATATTTTTATTCGCTGAATCACGACACATTTATCAATAAGAAGATACCTAGGACGAATACATACCGATAAGCATATACCGCTCTACGAAGCGCACCCCTGATCGAAAAGAAGCATTATGGCAAAACGCCACCCATTCAAGAAAACAAAGCCCGGCGAGCCAATACCGGTTACCGCTCGGCAACTTGAAAGCTTTATGCTCGAACATAACGGCAAATTTAATTCGCGCGGTTACGATAAATTTGAGCGCATGGAGCTAATGGAATCGCCCGTCCGCGACGCATTCATGAATTAAAGACTTATTCCATAGAAACACTAGCACAGCGCTTTGACGTGCGCCTTTTGGGGCGCGGTAAACGCGTTTTTGCGCGGTTAGATACCGAAGACGACAATTGTACTACTTTTCCCTCGCATACATTCCACGCGCGCTAAATAACCGCGACGTAAATGACGCGATAGTTCAGATGTTCTTCATTGGCAAGTGGCGCGTCCACAAGCTTT
>CAMKOB010000013.1 GCA_946414345.1 uncultured Candidatus Saccharibacteria bacterium
GAGCGTCTGTCTTCGGAACAGAAGGTCGTGGGTTCGAACCCCTCCGGGTGTACCATTTAAAAAGCTAAGTCAACTTCCAGATCTTTTATTATATGCAGAACACTTCAATTAAATACATTCAAGAAGGACCAGTTTTCGACGATGAAGTTGAAATAGAAATTTCAATCCTCCCAAGCAACTCAGACATTATTTTCTTAATTGTTCCTGGCATAGACGGCTCTATAGATGGATATGAGAATAAATATAAAAGAATTGCCGAAAACATTAATCGTAAATATCAAGTGACCGTAATTCGCATGAGTAATCCCTACAATCTAATGAAATTTCATTATCGCAATTTATTCGAAGTTCTAGATTATATCGAAAAGCATTACGATATGCAAAACAAAAAACTCTATGCTATGGGACACTCATTAGGAGCATACATGCTTGGCGCAACCGCACATTTATTTGATTATATTGATAAGATATTGTTAATTAATCCAGCTACTGGGCTAGAACAAGACGAATTCTCAAATATGTCGGAACGCAATAAAAGCAAAAACATCATATTAATTGGTGACAAAGATCCATCTTATAATAACTATAATGAATATTCAAAATACGCCAAAGTCCAAATAATAAAAGGGGCAGACCATCATTTCTCTGGAGATAACTTTGTAGATTTTTTGGATGCAGCAGACAAATACCTTTTCAGTTAGATAACTAAACCTTTTCTTTTTTTCTAGTATAACTAAACTGCCTATACCAAAAACCTTCTTCTTTACTATAGTCTTCAATATTAAATTCTAGTATTATCTCTATATAACAGAGATAATAATCCTTTGTTAAAGATGGATGTAGCTTTTTCATTACAATAACGGTATAATATAGATATACTTACATGAAGGATTAACCAATGAAATTTAATATTTTTCGAAGAAGGCATGAAGTCCCAAAAACATCTGGAGTCGGAAATTTTCAAACACCCAACTGGGACTCTACTAAAACAGTTCCTTTTGCCGGCGAAGCTAAATCATTTAATGCTGAAAAACCAACTGCCCTAACACAAATTCCCAGCGAACACGTCGAAGAACTTCTACAAAAAACCGAAATCGACGGAGACCCTTTCCCTATCGATGGAGAAAACCATGTTCTTACTGCCGAAACCCTCGCCGACGCCGATCTTTCACCACACTATGAAACAAGTATTGGAGGGATCAGTTTTAATTTTTCTAAATGTTTCCAAGTTCAAGGCCGTGACGCCTGTATAGCATATGTCAAAACACCAGACGGCAAAATTAAAACCCGCGCCTACTATCGCTCCAACTCCGCTGGCCTCTGGCGTTACTGCCCAGAGTATGGATATAACAACGGTATTAACATTTGGTTTGGCAAAGGTTACAACGAAGAAGCCTTGACCTTACCCCCAAATCTTCAAAAACATCTTAACGCCATCTCAGAAATGGGTCAAATTCAACTCGAAAATCCCCAAACAACAAAGTTCTGTTTTTTTGGTACTGCCAAATTCTACCAAAATAGACGCGATCAAAACATCGCTAGAATAAATGATGAGCTTCGCGGTGACTATTACGAAGAAACCCCAAAAAAATGCAGCTTTGCATTCTCTGGCACCTCAGAACAGAAAAATCCACCAGAAGAATTTGATTGCGATAAAAAAATAGCCCCAAACTATCACCAAGAAATTATATCTTATCAATCACATACAAGACTCTACGGAGACTTTACCACCAGAGTTTACCCCTCTAATGATGGCAGTCTACTTTATTCCGTATGTGAAACAAAGGTAAACGGAGAAAGACAAGCCTGGGTTGGCAATATTGAGACCACAGCCCCGATTGGCTCCACCGGTTGCCGCACTAAATGGGGTTACGGTGGAGACTTCAGCACACCGCTTTACGAATATAGAAGTCAATCTGGTGACTACGGCGATATGGAAAATGACAAAGGAGATTATACTAGTATGTGGAAAAACTACTTAAGTAAACTTCCATTAATTAAGCGCTATCTCGAAAAAACTGACAAAGAAGCGGAAAAATGATATAATCAACCCACGCACTCGTAGCTCAGCTGGATAGAGCGTCAGGTTCCGGACCTGAAGGTCGCACGTTCGAATCGTGTCGAGTGTACCAAGACGAATTACGAATTTGCATTATGAAAAACGGCAAAATATAATGCATTCAAGAAGAACCATTTAAGCTTAAGACAATTTCCCTTTCAAGGGAAATTTTTTCACAAAAACCAATTTTAATTAGCACTATTGACACGCGAGTGCTAATTTGCTACAATAGATGCAGAATTAGCACTCAACACTAACGAGTGCTAGAAAAGGAGCAAAAATATGTCAAAAATTATTGGAATTGATCTCGGTACCACCAACAGCGCCTTCGCTTACATGGTTGCCGGTAAACCTGAAGTCATTACAAATGCCGAAGGCGATCGTACTACCCCATCGGTAGTTGCTGTCACCAAAAAAGGCGAACGCCTAGTCGGCAAAGTCGCTCAACGTCAGCGCGTCACCAATCCAAAGAATACTATTTACGGTATCAAACGTCTAATTGGCCGCAAATACGACGATGACGAAGTTCAACGCGACCTCAAAATCAGCCCATATAAAATCGTCAAAAAAGGTCATGGCGTAGCTGTCGAGATGGATGGCAAAGAATATACTCCAGAAGAAATCTCCGCAATGGTTCTCTCCAAAATCAAAGCTGACGCTGAAGCTTTCCTTGGTGAGCCAGTCACCGAAGCTATCATTACTGTGCCAGCTTATTTCGACGACTCTCAACGTCAAGCTACTAAGGATGCTGGTAAAATCGCTGGCCTTGAAGTCAAGCGTATCATTAATGAGCCTACTGCCGCAGCATTAGCTTACGGCCTTGAATCCAAAAAAGACGAAAAAATCGTTGTATTTGACCTCGGTGGTGGTACATTTGATGTCTCTGTTCTCGAACTTGGTGATGGTGTCTTTGAAGTGATGTCGACCAACGGTGATACTCACCTCGGTGGCGAAGATTTCGATAATATCCTCGTCAACTACCTTGTAGACCAATTCAAAAAAGAGTCTGGTATTGATATCACAGGCGATGCCGCTGCTATGCAACGTGTCAAAGATGAAGCTGAAAAAGCCAAAAAGGAACTCAGCTCTAGCACCTCTACCGATATCAACCTTCCCTTCCTTTCCGCTGATGCCGATGGTCCAAAGCATTTCGAATACACACTCACTCGCGCCAAACTCGAAGAGCTGGTTGAGCCATTGCTAGATCGACTTGCTGATCCGGTCAAAAAAGCATTGAAAGATGCTAAGCTAGATACCAAAGATATTGACGAAATCGTCATGGTCGGCGGTATGACTCGTATGCCAGCCGTTATCGAAAAGGTCAAGAAACTCTTTGGCAAAGACCCAATGCAAGGTGTTAATCCAGATGAAGTTGTAGCTGTTGGTGCCGCTATTCAAGGTGGTGTTTTGCAAGGCGATGTTAAGGATGTTCTCCTTCTCGATGTTACCCCACTCACCCTCGGTATTGAAACCATGGGCGGTGTCCGCACTCCACTAATCGACCGCAACACTACTATTCCTACTAGCAAATCTGAAGTTTTCTCCACCGCTAGCGACAACCAACCACAAGTCGAAATTCATGTCCTCCAAGGCGAGCGTGAATTTGCCAAAGACAACAAATCTCTTGGTCGCTTCATTCTGGACGGTATTGCGCCAGCTCCTCGTGGCATACCCCAAATTGAAGTCACCTTTAACCTCGACGCCAACGGTATCTTAAATGTTACCGCCAAAGATAAGGGCACTGGCAAAGAGCAGTCTATCACTATCCAGAACTCTGGCAATATGAGCAAAGAGGACATCGAAAAAGCCCAAAAAGAAGCTGAGCTCCACGCCGAAGAAGATAAAAAGCGACGTGATACTATTGATGTTAAAAACCGCCTAGAAAACGCTATCTACCAAGCTGAAAAAATGCCAGATGAATACGAAGACAAAATCAGCGACGAAGACAAGGAAACTATTAAGAAGGCCGTCGAAGACGCCAAGAAAACCCTAGAAGACAATTCGTCCGACAAAGATGCCCTCGAAAAAGCTGCCAAAGATTTATCCGATCGCATCATGCCAATTGGTGCCAAGATGTATCAGCAAGCCTCTACCGAAAATTCTGATGACAAAAAATCAGATAACAAAAAAGACAGCAAGGATGATGATGCAGTCGAGGGTGAAGTAGTCGACAAGTAGCATTTCATCCAAAGCCATGGTATAATATAAAAACAATAACAGGAGATACCATGGCCAAATCTTATCAAATTGCAAAAAACATCAACCCTGTCATTTTTCGCGGCTACGATATTCGCGGCTTAGTAGATGAACAACTTAGTGAAGACGTTTATTATACACTAGGCCTCGCCTATGCGACTTGGCTAACCAAGCGCCGCATCAATGAGTGCTCGGTTGGTCACGACGTACGCCTAACTAGTCACGCCTATGCCGACGCACTCATTGCCGGTCTAAATGACGGCGGCATCAACACTATCGATATTGGAGAAACCCTATCGCCCATTAGTTATTTTGCTAACTATGAGCTCAAAACTCGTGGTGGAGCCATGATTACTGCTTCACATAACCCCAAAGAATTTAATGGGCTTAAATTCTCCACCGGTTATTCCGAGACTATGCTCACGGACGAAATTCTCGAAATTCGAAACCTCTGTGAAAAAGCGGATTTTGTTAAGCCAGCCAAAAAAGGCACCAATCGCACCACCGACATTTTCCCTGCCTACGTCGAAACTGTCAATAAATTCTTCAGCATTCCGAAAAGTTATAAAATAGTTGTCGATGGCTGTTGCACAGGCTCAGGTCACAAATATGCCACAATCTTACGCAAAGCCGGCATGGAAGTTATCGAACAAAACTGCGAACCAGATGGCAACTTCCCAATGGGCGTACCAGATCCAACCGAAGTCGAAGTTCTAAATCGTTTAGCCAAAAGAGTTAAAGAAGAACACGCCGACATCGGCTTTGCTTATGACACCGATGGTGACCGTATTGCCGTCGTAGATGAAAAAGGTAATCCACTCTGGATGGATATTATCGTAGCAATCTACTCCGAATCAGTTCTGCGCAAAATTCCAGGTGCACCAATCGTCTTCAACGTACTCTGTTCTCAAGCAGTTCGCGACACCATTTTGAAAGAAGGCGGTCGCCCAGTCATGTGGATTACCGGACACTCTTTCATCAAAGCCAAAATCGCTGAAGAGCGCGCACCATTCGGCGGCGAATTATCTGGACATATTTTCTTTGCCGATAATTATTTTCCACACGACGATTCGGCTAACGCATCTCTTCGCCTTCTTGATTTTATGGCCTCTGAAAACAAGACTCTCAGCGAGCTCGTCGCCGAACTACCACAATATATTGGTAGCCCAGAGATCAAACTTGGTCTCGCCGACAACATTAAGTTTGAATTCATTAATACCAAAATTAAGCAAGATCTTGAAGAGCTCTGGCCTAATGCTGAATTCACTACCATCGACGGAGTAAGAGCTGATTTACCGGGTAAAATGATTGTTATTCGTGCTTCGCAAAATGGTCCATACATCACCATCAAGTTCGAAGCTCAAGACAAATCCGATTATGAACAAATCAAAAAAGATGTCCACGCTATTCTGAAGAAACATCCAGAAATTGACTGGAGCGCAGGCGTAAATACCGATGCTATCTAAAATAACCCCTTCGGGGGTTATTTTTATATGCTATAATAAACCTATGAAAATAGTTTTTCCAGAACTCAATAACAATCAAATTGCTAAAGAAGCCGTCAGTTATTTTCCAGAAGTTACTTGGCTGTCAAGTGGCACACTTGATAATGCTGTCGAATTAGTTAAAAACGGTGAGGCAGATTCCATGATTTCCGGCCTCGACTATTCGTCCCGCGATGTTGTCATTGCTTACAAAAATCACATTCCACTTAAATCCAAGTTCTTTTCCAGTTGTTTTATCATGAAACGTCCAAGCGACAATTACCACATCACTCTTGCCGATGGCGGCATCAATAAACTCCCAAACGAAGAACAACTGTATACTATTGTGGAAGATACTGGCATAACTCATCAAATATATTTCAACGAACAGCCTAAAATTGCCATGCTTTCCTATTCAACCTATGGATCTGGCGGCAAAAATCCAGATCTTGAAAGAATTCACAACGTCATCACCAAAATCAAAAATAATCACTCAGATTGGCTCATTGACGGCGAAATGCAACTTGATGCCGCCATTAGCCCAGAAGTAGCAAGCAAAAAAACTCCTAGTTCCCCAGTCCAAGGCGCCGCTGACATCCTCATCGTCCCAGATCTAAATTCCGGCAATATATTATATAAATCAATGGAACGCTTTGGTGGTTTTACCGCTGCTGGTCCCATCATCCAAGGTTTCGAAAAACCCCTCGCCGATCTCTCTCGCGGCAGCACCGTAGAGGACACAATTAGCACTATTGATGTAATAATAAAATTATTAGAAAGGAACTAGATGAAATACTTTGGCACTGACGGCATTAGACAATCAGCCGAAAAATTTACAAAAAAATTTATTAATTCCATTATCGCCGGTCTCGCCGACTATGCCGGTACCGATAAAAAAGTTCTGATTGGTGGTGACACTCGCGAATCCTCCGAATGGATCCTCCAAGATCTTGCCAGCGCTCTCGAGTCACTCGGTTTTGAATATGCCTCGGTTGAGGTCTTACCAACCCCAGCTATAAACTACTGTTTCTACGAAATGGGCTTTGATTTTGCTATTGACGTCACCGCGTCTCACAACCCATACACAGATAACGGCATCAAAATTTTTGAACGCGGACCAAATTCCGGCATCAAGCTTACCGAACCAGGTTGCGAAGCAATCGAAAAAGCCCTTGAAGAGCAAAAAACTGTCAACATTATTGCCACCACAGACCGTGCCAGCCTTCACGACGAAGCCATAGATATTTATAAAGAACATCTCCTCGCTTACCTCAAGGAAACCGATTTTTCAGGGCTTAAGCTAGGTATGGACTGCGCCAATGGCGCCATGAGCGTACTAAACAAATCCATTTTTGAGAGTCTCGGCGCCAACGTAGAAGTTATCTCAAGTAACGCTAATTATGGTCAAGGCATTAATGCCAACTGTGGTTCCACCCACCTTGAACAGCTTAAATCCCTAATCAAAGAAAACGATTTAGACTTCGGCATCGCTTATGATGGTGACGGCGACCGTACCCTCCTTGTCGACAAAGACGGCAAAGAAGTCGACGGCGACGAAGTCATTGCAATCCTCGCGAACCACCTAAATCTCGACAAAATCGCCATTACCGTCATGGCAAACCAGGGCATTATCAACTGGGCAGCCGCCAACAATATCCATGCCGAAATCACCGCCGTTGGCGATTCCAACGTTGCCGAAGCCATGCGTACTCATCAAATTGAAATCGGTGGAGAACAATCCGGTCATATCATTCTTCCAGGCGAGCCTACCGGTGACGGCATGCTAACTTCGCTCATGGTCACCAAAGTTGTTGCCGAGACCAAAAAGTCACTACATGAACTCGCAAGTATCATCACTAAATTCCCTCAAGTCATCGTCAATATGCCTGCTACACCAGAACAAAAAGCCGCTCTCAAAACCTCCGAATCGGCCAAAAAACTCTTACTCGAACATGACGAAAAACTAAAATCCGTCGACGGCCGACTTCTTGTCCGTCCTTCTGGCACCGAACCACTAATTCGTATCACTATGTGGGGAAACGACGAATCGAAAATTACCGACCTTGCTAACGAATTAAAAAATAAATTAGGAGAATCACTATGAAAATTACTACTCTAACTGAATACACGCCAGAAACCGCCACCAGAATTAGGGAATTATTAATTCAACTCTCCCGTAGCGGCAAAGATCGTGGCGAAATTCCCAAAGAGTGGTTTGATGAGCTCATTGCTTCCCCATCTCACGACATGCTTCTTGCAATAGACGATAACGGCACAATCCAAGGCATCGTCACTATTTCCGTCATTATGGGTCCAATCGTTAGAAAAAATGCCTACATTGAAGATTTTGTTACAGACAAATCTGTTCGTGGCCAAGGCGTCGGCTCACAGCTTTGGGAAGCAATTCTCGAGTGGTCCAAAGCCCACGGCTGCAGAGAACTCAACTTTACTTCTGGCAAAGGCCGCGAAGAAGCCTGGGCCTTCTACCAACACAAAGGTGCCGAAATCTACGAAACCAACTTCTTCAAGAAATCCATCTAGTCACAAAAAAACAGCCCCCATCCGCGGAGGCTGTTTTTTATGGTTATTAATCCGCACAGAAATAAACCTGGCCTTCGTATTTTGGCACAGTTACCGCAAACCCACCATCGTTCTTTACTATCTTGGTCTCACTTTCACACTTTGCATCAAAGAAGATTTCAATAATCGACTGGTCATGATTATAACGATACTCATCAGTTATGGCATCTACCTCAGCATAAAAGTTCAAGCTAGCAGGAGAGATGCTATTCCTAAGATGCGACAATTCTCCGACATAATCCCGGAAGAAATCTTCCGCCTCAGAATCAGTCACATAGTTCTCCTGATATGGCATTAAAATATTAATTCCACACGCAATCTCTTCGCCATAAATATTAGTACAGGTGTTTGAGAACATCGATGTATATTCAGGATACCTACCATAATCAGCGTAAAACTCCTTGAGAGCTGCTGCAACTTTTTTGATATCATTCTTGGCATTCTTATCTTGTGGTGCTTCATCCTTCGTAGCCGAACCCTGTTCCATATAGCTTACTGGATCCGAATAACTCCGATCAGGGAAGCCTATTCCAGCCAATGCTTGATCCGCAGTATCCGTAGAATCAGCTAACAACTCTATTGCAGCGTTTTTATAAGCCACAATATAATGATAACCGCCAGAATATGCCGTAATATACATCTTTACAAATTCATCACTATTTTCCAATACTACACCATCACTAGGTAGATTTTCAGCGTTTATCCTTATCATTTCCGCATAATAATCAATCTCATTAAATGACTTGTCCGTAAAAACAATCTCGAACTCAAACACACCATCCGGAATCTCATCTAAATAATCTGTTTCTGTTGTATTGCACCAATATGCGCCAGTTACATGTGAGAGAAACTCGTCATTAGAGGCCAGCTCATCTACGTCTTCTAGCTCTGACCAAATATTGCCATGAGACTCACAGTATTTTTTAGCACTTTCTGGTGTCGGAGTTGCCGAGTTGTCAATTATTCCGCCATATTGTCCAGCGCCAATACCACCATAATTATTTCTGCCAGTTGTCTTACCATCACCAAAAATACCACTAAAACCACTACCATTAAACAAATTCTGTAGTTGAACCACACCAGTAAATTGCAACACCAGTAAAGTTCCTACTATACCCAAAAGCAACGCCAATGTCACGACAAGAGCAATCATCCCACCGCGTGATTTTTCCTTTACCACCACTTGTGCCGGTGCTGGCGCCGAGCTTGAAGCATCCGTCTGAGTCGCGTCTTCTTGCTTTTTATCTTCACCCAAAGCTTTAACTGGCTTAACTTCAGCTTGTTGAGCCTCCTCCGCTTTTTTAACTTTATTGTCTGGTTTTGGTTCTTCGCCCATTTTCCTCCTTTAATTATTATTAATCAACACAAAAATATGATTCCTCAGCGGCATCCGCCACGATGACCGCAAAACCGCCATTTCCCTGCAAAACTTTCTTTTCGTTCTGGCAAAACGCATTATAAAAAACTTTAATATTTGCCTGACTCCAGCCAGAATAATGTTCTTTTTCAGACTCGGCGCTTAAATCCGCATAAAAATTTAATGCCACCTTATCATCCATTTGCATCATCTGCCCCAAATAATCACGATAAAAATCTTTTACTTCACTGCCACTTTCTACACCAACTTCAGACGGGAACTGAAACTCTTCACATGCAATTACCTTTCCACCCGCATTCAAACACTGTGCATCTTCTATTATTTTTATTCCCGGCAAACCACCAGAATGTTCGGTCGCATACTGTTTTAAAGCCGCCGCAACTTTTTTGATATTTTCCTTTGCAACTATATCTTCCTGTTTTTCTTCTACAACAGCAAAACCTCCACTCGCATCACCACCCTGATCCGAATCACCACCAAACAAATTCTGCAGCTGAATCATTCCAGAAAGTTGCAAAACCAACAAAGTTACCACGCTGCCCAAAACGAAAAACAAAACCGCCACCAACACGAACAATCCACCACGTGAACGCTTTTTTCCTGCAGTCCGCTTTTTCCCCTGTGTCGATTCTTGTTCCACAGTCGGGACAATCACCTCCGCCGATTCTTGCGTCGGCTCCGGCGATGGTTCCTGCACCATGGTTTGCACCGGCTCCTGTGCTATTTCCTGGACCAACTCTTGCATCTGTTCCTGTGGCAATTCCTGCTCCGGCTCCGCCGCCACTTGTACCGGCTCTGCCACCGGTTCTTGCACCGGCTCTTGCGCCAACTCCTCAGCCATCTCCTGCACCAATTCCTGGCTAGGCTCCTGAGTCAAATCATCCGCAACCGGCTGATTTTCAATTACCTCAGCTTCACCAGAATTTTCTAATTTTGGCCCATCTTCCATCTTATTACTTATTCTTAATTACCTTAATTGTATCATATCTATCTTTATTCTCCAACATCACATAGATAATGGCTGGCATTAAGTAAATATGTAGGGCATTTGGCAATCCGGCAAAAAAGAACAACGACACCCCATACACCACGAATAAGGTTAGTAGTAGAGAATTAATCGGCGTTTTTATCACCAATTTCACAATAAGAACCAAAAGTACTACCAACAATATAATCCCCGTGAGCCCCATTTCCAGCAAAATTGAAGCATATTGGTTTTGTACTATTTCGTTAGCGTTATCAATTAATCCCGCCTCCTGCATCGCTCTGCCTGCCCCACCCAAACCAACGCCAAACATTACATTTTTAAAACTGCTACTCCAGACCGACAGGGCATTATCAGTCATCATTTTTCTCTTTTCTGTCGATTCTTCTACATACCCATCGAAAATCGCATCTTCCTTAATAAAAACCTCTTCTTCACTTGTCACTACTGTCTCGCTACTTACTGTCTCGAAACTCGCAATTACCACCGGAACATCCATATCCACCGGCACTTCACCCTTCTTCTCACGTAGATCAATAATTCCAAGTGACAAATGGTTCAAAACCTTTGTCACCGCAGTTACATAAGTATCATTGGTCGGCCCCAACTCCGCCAATATCCCTTGCACATTTAACGTTAAAGCAAAAGAGAGAATCATTAGCGCCCAAACCATTACTACTCTTTTCCACATCTTTCCCCATCCATTTTTTACCAATACAAATACCGTTAAGAACACCAGCCCCACCCCAAACGCATAAATCGCCCCTCTCGAAAACGTCAAGAAAAGCGTCACTGTGAATATCACGAAATATAATATCAGTGTTTTAGAGCGCTCAAATTTTAAATTACTAGTATGATGTTTTAAAACCATCCATCCCGTCACAATTACTGGCGCCAGCAACAAATTTCCCATAAACTGCGGTTCAATTGCGAACCCGTTCGGATGCGGAAACCCAAACATCGCACTTACACAGCCTCGACAAAGAAGGCTACATTCTCGTCCCACACCAACAATATCTAGAATACATTGTACAAAGCACCAAGCACAAACAATCAAAGACGCTCCCAAGAAAGCTTTCAACATCTTCTGCTGAAAATTCGAATTTAATATTTCATCTTTTAAAGCTAGAGTCGCAAATACCGCAACATACAAAGCCCACATTATCCCTGCGGTTAGCACCCCACGCAAAATATTATCAGACCATATTATTGACAAACCAGCAAAAACAGGAAATAGCAAAT
The DNA here is from genome assembly GCA_946414345.1 of uncultured Candidatus Saccharibacteria bacterium. Classification (GTDB taxonomy): domain Bacteria; phylum Patescibacteriota; class Saccharimonadia; order Saccharimonadales; family Saccharimonadaceae; genus Nanosyncoccus. The sequence continues at coordinate 11,925 of CAMKOB010000013.1, forward strand.
ATATCCATTTTTGCACAAACAAAACCAGTTTCTTCTGCAACCCCATTAAAACCAACGCAACAATATCAAACAATACCAACCATATTAGCGGCATCGACAGCTCAAAGTTCATCGTTTCATCATGGCCCAATGTAATCACAGGGAAATACGAAAAATAAAGCACTGCAGGAAACAGCAATAGCAAAAACTTATATGTTTTTCTTATTTTCTGCACCCAAAACCTCCTTCGCCAACTTACGCATCTCACTGTCAAATCTCTCTGCTGCAAATCCATCCGCCGTCTGCGAAATCTTAGCACGATCAAACTTCGTCTTTTCAAATTCATCAATTGCCTCAACAAGGGAATTAACTGTCTGCTTCTCAAACAACACTCCATTTTTTCCATCATTCACATAATCCAAAGCCCCACCCTTACCAAAAGCAATCACTGGACAACCAGCCGAAAGAGCTTCCACTGGCGCAATTCCAAACGGCTCCATACTAGGGAACAAATAACCTTTTGCACCTGCCAAATATTTTACTAGCTCCTTTTTCCCTACCAATGGTACAAATTTTATTAAACTCGATTCCCTAGCCATCTTTACCAAATTATTATGTTCCGGCCCCTCGCCCACCACAATCAAAGGCCGTTCCAATTTAAGGCATGCCTTTACCGCCAAATCCAATCGCTTCCATGTCACTTGCCGTGAAGTTGTAATATAATAATCATGCGATATTTCTTCACCGTGATACTTAAAATCCTCCACTTCCACCGGCGGATGAATCACCAAGGCATCTTTTTTATAATACTTGGCAATCAATTCCTTTGCATATTCACTAATTGTCACAAACTGGTCCACTCGCGACGCCGCCTTAAAATCTGCTCGCCGGAGTGGCTTTACCATTAGTTTAAAAAAGAAACGCACTAAGGGATTTAAAATCCCAAAACCTGGCTTTTTCACATATTCATCATACATTTGCCAGTAATACTGCGTGGGCACATGACAATAACACACATGCACACCATTAGGCACTCGCACAGCCTTAGCCTCTGCCCCAGTCACCGAAATCACCAAATCATATCCCGATAGGTCTAAATGTGAAAACCACCTTTGTCTCAAAGGCCCCAGAAAACGCCGTAACTTAGCAGGGAAAACTCGAAGCCATCCAGTTCGCACGTCCGCATCCAAAAACCAGTCAATTCCCTTTGGTGAATACTGCGATGTATAAATCGGCGCTTTTGGATACAATTTGTGAACCGCCAACAAAACCTTCTCTGCCCCACCAACATTCGTCAGCCAGTCACAGACTATTGCTACCCTTAGGTCTTCTTTCATTTTGCCCCATCCCGCTTCAGAACCGCTCCAATCGTCTTAAAGAAAATCTGCGCATCAAGCACCAAAGACCAATTCATTACATAATAAATATCAAGTGCCCGCCTTTCATCAAATGGAATATTGCGTCGCCCAGAAACCTGTGCAAAACCCGTCAAACCAGACTTAACAGATAGAATCAAAGATCTATCACCATAATCACGCAATTCACCCGGGATTAATGCCCGTGGTCCAATCAACGAAATATCACCCTTTAAAATGTTAAAAAGCTGTGGCAATTCATCAATCGAAGTCTTCCGAATAAACGTTCCAAATTTTGTAATCCGTGGATCATTTTTAAGATAATCACCACCTTTTCGATATTTTTTTATGAGTTCCGGCTTTCCCATTTTGACAAACGCTTCCTCTGGCGTCATTCCGCTATACTCTGGTTTCATCGACCGAAACTTATAGCAAATAAATTTCCGATTATATCTTGTCAATCTCTCATCTTTGAAAATCGCCGGTGCTTTCAAATTTGATAACTTCAATATTAGCCACACCAATGCCATCGGTATTGCCGCGACAATAATCGCAATCAAAGAAAACACAATATCAAATGTTCGCTTAACCACCGCCATACCACCAGTTAGTGGCGTCAATTTCACTAATACTGCAGGTGTATTCCCAATCAACTCCAATTCTCCAAAATGCGAAGAAAGCGCCGTTTCACTAGGTACAAAATAATATAGCATATGCCGAAGAATCGCCTGACGGTATACATACTCCGTCGCCTTCTCATCCGTCTGAAAAATCACATCTGCCTTTGTCTTCTTTAACGCATCTTTAAGCGATGAATACTGACGAGTTTTCAAATCTTTTGGTATAAATTTACGATTCGCCACAATCCCAACCAGACGATAACCAGACTCCGGTGTGGCCGTAATGTAATCCGCGAGATATTCAGTGCTTCTATTATTCCCTATTATAATTACCCGTTTTGTCCCGTAGTTCTTCTTAAAAATCTGTCGCGCCACTAAGACAATAGCCATTCGCTCCAACATCAAAAAAGCAAATGCCAGTATTGTTGTCAATACTACAATTACTTTTACTGGGAATAAATTTTTATCTGTAAAATATCCATACACAATCAAAGCTGCCGAACTTAGCACCGCGGCAAGAAAGACTCTTCCCATTTCAGAAACACGTGACTTATTCAAAAAAACCGATTTGCGATAAAGTCCTAACGCCGCCAATACCACTAACATTATCGGCACCAACCATGCAATTTCTACGACAAATTCAAAAAGTTGCGATTCAAAATAATATGGCCTTGGGTCAACATGTACCCGTACAGCATAAGCGGTTGCAAACGACAAAATCAACATCAAACCGTCGCCAACAATTAGCGCGATCCTTAAAAACAAATCCGATTTGCTTTTCATACTCCCATTTTACTCTACAGTAACGGATTTCGCAAGATTCCTCGGCTGATCTACATTATAACCTTTAGCAACCGTCATATAGTATGCAAACAGTTGCGATACCAAATTCATTAAAATCGGAGCAAATATTTCTAACGTATCCGGCACCTCAATAACATCTTCAACTTTCATATCAAATTTCTTTACGTTCGTCACTGCAATAATTTTACCGCCTCTCGCCAAAACTTCTTGCACATTTGAAACGGCCTTATCATATAAATGCCCCTCTGGCAAAAGCGCCAGCTCAAAGAATCTATCATCAATCAAAGCCAATGGTCCATGCTTCAACTCACCAAAGGCATACGCATTTGCATCCACATATGAAATTTCCTTTAATTTCAAAGCACCTTCCATCGCAGTTGGATAAGCCGTATCACGACCAAGATATACCGCATGTTCATATTTGGTATATTTATTGGCAATTTCTTTAACCTTCTCATGCACTGATTCCAAAGTCTCACGAATCGCATCCGGCATTGCCGCAATCTCCTTGATGTAAGGATATAAAATACTTGGTTTTACGCCCTTCGCTTGTGCGATTGTCAAGCCGAATATCACCATTGCAATAACCTGCGAAGTAAATGCCTTCGTCGAAGCCACCGAAATTTCCGGCCCCACATGCACATATGTACCACCATCCACCTCGCGCGAAATAGTCGAACCAATCGCATTTACAATTCCGATCGTCTTTACACCCTGCTTTTTTATTTCACGAAGACAAGCTAGCGTATCAGCCGTCTCACCCGATTGTGACACAATCAAAGCTACTGAGTCTTTCGGAATATAAGCATTACGATATCTATACTCAGATGCAATCACCGTTTCTACCGTTATCTCAGGCGTAAATTGCTCAATATAATAACCTGCAAGCAACCCAGCGTGGTAAGCTGTACCACAACCAACAATTACTAAATGCTTTATTTTACGAAGCTCATCTTCAGACAAACCCGGACCACCCAAATGCACCGTCCTAGCCTCCAAGTTCACACGGCCACGTAATGTTTCCTTTAGTGACTCCGGCTGTTCCATAATTTCTTTTAATAAGAAGTGATCATAGCCGCCCTTTTGAATCGCTGCAAGATTAGTTTCAATTTCTTCTACTTTTGCAGATACTGGCTCAGCATTAAGAGTTTTAATCTCAATGCTATCCTTCTTAACTAGCGCCACTTCACCATCATTTAAATAAATCGCTTGTTTTGTATGCCCAACCAAAGCTGACGCATCTGACGCAATCAGAGTCTCATCATGCCCAATACCTACCACGAGCGGCGAGCCACTTCTTGCCACCACAATTTCATCCGGGGCCTCACAAGACACTACCGCAATTCCATAGGTCCCTTTTGCCAATTTCAAAGCTTGCACCACAGCGTTAATTAATGGATGTTTACCGTCTTTATAAAAAGAATTAACAAGCGCCGCTAAAACTTCCGTATCCGTTTCAGACTTGAATTCATGCTCCTTCAAAGTCTCCTTTAGTTCCTTATAGTTTTCAATAATACCATTATGAACAAGGTAAATTGAACCTGCCTGGTGTGGATGCGCATTAACTTCCGAGGGCTCGCCATGCGTCGCCCACCTCGTATGACCAATACCAATCTTATCTTCACGCTTATTCTTAGCAAGCTTTTCTTCCAAATTTGAAATTTTACCTTTTGCCCGAAGTAAAGTCGCCTCACCGTTAGAATTCAAAGTCACAATTCCAGCCGAATCGTAACCACGATATTCTAATCTCTTAAGTCCAGAAATCAAAAAATCTTGCGCATTTTTATTCCCCACATATCCCACAATTCCACACATATTTTTCTCCAATTAATAATATTTTTATTATAGCATAATATCCTTTTTCAAAATATTTGATTTATCCTAAATACTTATGCTATACTATAATAGTAATGGTCATCAAAAGAGGTTTTTGTTTAGGCGTAGCAATCCTTTCACTAGGCGTTGTTAGCGCTTTGATTCCCACAATCAAAGACATTGCATTTGCTGCAGCAATTCCAGTTCTCACATTCACAGACTCAGGCATTACCGAGACCGTCTCCGGTGACGGGTACACAATCACCGATAAGAATCTTGCAATTAAATCACCGGGCACATATCGAATTACCGGCAGTTGCACCACCGATTGTAGTATGTATGTCAAAAAAGGCACAACCGGTGTTATTTTAATTTTTGACAATCTGACTTTAAACGCTACATCCACGGCACCGTTTATAATTAACAAAGCCGCAGACGACGGAACCGGTACAGAAGTAACAGTCAAATTATATGGCACTTCAACACTTACAGATGATGAATCTGACACCACCTTACCAGACTACGAAGGTGCCGCCATCAAAATCAAAACCGGCTCATCCCTTACTTTTAGTGGCCCGGGGACCCTAAACATAATATCCAATTATAAGAATAGCGTTAAAGGCTCTAGCGGCTCATCAATCACTTTTGACGGCGGGACCTACAATATAACATCAGCCAACAATGGCATTGCCGCCGACGGCACAATGACATTTAACAAAGGAACCTTCAATATTAATGCCGGAAACGACGGAATTAAAGCAGTGCCCGAATTAGACGACCTAGATAGTGCCGGGGCTATTTACATTAACAATGGCACTTTCTACATCAACGCAACATCCGATGGAATTCAAGCCGCGAAAACACTAGAAATAAATAATGGCACCTTCACCATCAACACATATCTCGGGCACACCGCATCATGCCCAACCGATTCAAGTTGTAAAGGTATCAAAGGAACCAGCGACAACGCTAGTGACACTCCAATAATTACAATCAATGGTGGTACTTTTTCACTTGATACCTCCGACGACGCAATCCACTCAGACGATTCTCTAATTATCACAAGAGGCACACTAATCGTAAAATCAAAAGACGACGGCATACATAGTGAAAAAAATTTAGCCATCGGCACAGAAAACGGCTACGAGCGCGACCCAGAAATAACAATTACCGACACCTACGAAGGCATAGAAAGCGAAAAAGTCTATATTTATTCTGGCAAGCTAAAAATAATCACTCAAAATGACGGCATCAATGCTGCGGCCGGCGGCGACCCAGAAGGCCCAGATTGCTACGACCCTAATTTCCAAATCTACGTCTACGGTGGCGACATTTACGCCAATACCAACGACGACGGCATTGATTCAAACGGCGACATGCACCTATACGGTGGCACAATAATAGTATTCTCTCAAGCCATGAATGGTATGAGCCCCAACGAAGCATTGGATCGCTGCGGCAACATAGTAATTGACGGCGCTACAGTCTTCACTGCAGGTGATAGAGGTATCGATCCGCCAATCACCAACATTGGCAGTTCACAATTATTCTTTACCACTACCACAAGTTACGCTGCCAACTCCAACATGGCCGTTAGAAGCAACAATACAATCATATTCAATGAAACCATCCCTAAAAAGACCACCTATACCTTCTTCTCTAGCCCAAACCTATCCAGTACTCGCTCTTTCACTTCCGTACAGCAACTTGATGTCTGCAAAGCTTCCACTTGGCAACAAACCTGGAATAATGGAGTAGTCACAACACCAGCCACCCAACTATCAAATGGCATCATGACCTACACCTCTAACTGTCTAAACACTGAACGAAAAACCATTCTTTATGAGCCAACTGGCACAGATTTTAGTGTTGTTAATAACACTAAAAACAAAGCTACCGTCACATTTGGTGGAACTACCAGTACCGACAATTTTGACGTCACCACCGACACCGGCACACTAACAGTTGAGTCTGATGAGGCCTGCATGGTTATCATCTCAAATGATTTTGGTGCAACATACGAAAGAATACCGGCCCAAGCTACCAACAATAATAATATATATACATTTAATATTAATACCAACGTCGAAAGCGAAATCTATATCTATCTAGCCGGTGATGTCACCATGAACGGCGATATCAACTCACTTGATTCTGCCGCCATAGATTACTCCCTATTATCAGACAGTAATATTAACTACCGCAGCCTCACACCACTAGAATCACTCCTCGCTGACGTCAATTACAACAATTCAATTAATTCTATTGACTCATCTGCCATAGATTATTCGTTGCTTTCAACAAGTAATATCAACTATAAAAAAATTGATTGGAAAAATCCATAAAAAGTATACACAAATTAAAAAAGTGTGCTAAAATAAAACATAAGGAGTCATACATACAATGTCATACATAGGATCGAGGACCCTAAAACGGAGGGTTAAAAATGCCACCATCGGCATCGTCGCGGTTTTGTTGTTGATTTCAACATTAATCGCCAAATTTTTGTTACAAGCTTACGCAACGCAAAACTATTTCGGCTATACTGCCAGCACATTAACTGAAAGCAGCTCAGCCCAAACCGCAACAGTGTCAATCAAAGCCATCTCAAACGTTACATTTTACACGTTTGAAGGCAATTATTTTGCACATGAAGAAGACTCGTCCTACTTCACTTTAGATTCTATGACATATTCTAGCAACTTTGCATCAACTGATGTTCTAGAAAACACAGTTAACGATAAAGGCGGCATCTTTTATTGGAAAAATACCACGGACGGCGTAACGTTCAATGCTGGTGACACCATCTGGACTGCAACCTATACCGTCTCAGCAGACGCCCCTGTCGGAGTTTATAGTTTGCCGATTACACTCGATGCAGTATCCTTTGGACCAAACTCCTACATCGAAGAAGAAACCATAGATGCCATTGTCGAAATAGAAGGAGAGCACTATATTGGCACCTTCGCAATCGGCGAGCACCTTACGGTCACTGCCTGTTCCGTGCAATACGACGCAAATGGCAATTGTAGTGGCAACAGTTATACTATCAACAATGGCGACACCCTAGGCGTCCGCAACTCTTCCGGTATTTACGACGTAACCGGTTCAGGCCAATTAAACCTACGTATTATTCCAGACACTGGATACATTGTCGGCAACATTACGGCAACCGACAATACATATAATGCCATCAAAGGTCCTGCCGATATCGGTGTACCAAACGGCTATCGTATCACCAAAATTACAAATGATACAACTATTAATATTTCGTCCGCACAGGCCAACAACTATACTGCAACTCTACATTTAAGCACCGGCATCAGTTCCGTCAAAGTTTGTTCTGTACAATATGTTGGAACTACTTGTAACGGCACCGAAACCACCCTCACCGACGGGGGCACCATCGCTGCCAAATCTTCCTCCGGTGTCTCGTCTGTTGACGGCAATGATCAGCTCAACTTTATCATTAATCTAGCAAGTGGATATAAGCTTGATATTCAAAATCCAGAAGATCTTTCAAACATCTTCACAATTAGTGGCGTATATAACAACCTTAAAACTATATCCACCAACGACAATTCATATCGCATTACCCAAATTGCCAGCAATGTAGATGTAACAATTACAGCTACCGCACAAATTGTCATCAGTCCATCGATTTCACCAATTGCCAACCAAACTTATAGTGGCTCCGCTATCGAACCAGAAATCGAAATTACAGCCATAGTAGATAACGACAACGTTCTATTAAAGAAAGAAACCGATTATACTTATACCATTTCCGACAACACCAACGCTGGCACAGCTATCATCACCGTTTCACCGGTTGCAACAAGTGATTACATTTTCACTGCCTTCTCTGCCCAATTCACAATCTTGCCGTACGGACTGACTAGTAGTAACATTAGCACTCCAGAATATATTTTAGCTGGCAATACTCTCTCTGCCAACGACATCGTCGTCACAGCAAACGATACAGCTCTTACCGCTTGCGCAAACGCCAACGACACTAACTGTGATTATCTATTAACTATCAGCAAAGCGAGTGGTTCCGCCGGCGAAAATGCCGAGGGCACCATCGAGGGCCGAAACGGCAATTACACTGGTACCGTCAATTTCACCGTACCGATTCAAGCTAAGCCCAACCAAACGTTAAGCTTCGCCGAAAGCTCAGTCACAGTTGCGTGGGGCGGCACCGTCTCCAATCAATTAACACATTCCGTCGGCGATGGTACAATTTCCTACTGGACAAGCGACTCAAGTGTTGCTTCCGTATCAAATGACGGCACAATCACCTTGAATGGCATCGGCGAAACCACAGTCTTCGCCCAAGCATCCGAGACCAGCAACTACGCAGCCACTACCGTCAGCTATACTCTAATCGTTAACAAAAAAGGCCTCACTATCACGAGCGCTAGCGTAGCAAATAAAATCTACGATGCAACCACCGACGCACAAGTAGCCTCCGTAGCTCTAAGCAATGTCACAATGGTTTACGGCACCGATTACACCGCCACGGCAGTCTTTACCAACGCCAATGCAGGAACTAACGTCCCAGCAACCGTTACAGTAACCTTAAATGACACCATTCACTATGAATTAATTCAAAACACAATCACGACGACAGCAACCATTTCACCACTAACCCTCACCGGGCAAAATACATCAGTAACACTAGATATCACGGAATATACTTATTCTGGCTTCACCAATCGTCCTAGCGCAACCGTTGTAGTTACCATCAACGGCACTGATTATACCCTCACAGAAAATACAGACTATACTATTACCTACGGCCCTGATACAACCAGCGTCGGCACCAAATCCACCACATTCGCCGGTAGAGGAAACTACACCGGCTCACTAGGTGGCCCAACCTACACCGTAGTCCCAGCAAGCGTTACTAATGTTACGGCTAGCATCCCATCACAAACCTACAATGGAACAGTAAGAACTCCAAGCGTCAGTGTAACCGCGTCATTTAATGGTAGCACCATTGCTCTCGTCAGAAATACTGACTATACGCTCGACTACAACACCTCAGCAACAAATGCAGGAGATTACACAGTTACAATCCAACCAATCCTCGGCAGCAATTACAGCTTTAACACTACCAGCGAAACGTTCACCATTACTCCATACGAATTAACAAGCAGCAATGTATCACTTGAATACACCGTTATTCGTTATACCGGTTATCCACTCGAACCAGCAGTAACCGTAATAATCGGCAACCGCATCATTAACTCAGATTACTACACAGTCACTTATGCGAATAATACTATTGATGTCAATAACACCGTCACAGTTACAGTCTCAGGCAGAGATAATCCAGCAAACCTCTCCGGCTCTGTCATAAAAACCTACTCAATCGTCGACAAGGATATCCTTACTATCAGCGGAGTTCCAAACAATCAATCCATTACCTACACCGGCTCACCGGTAGAGCTACAAGGCTCACCGACAGTCAGCGGCACTAATACTGTTACAGGACAACCATACAACATCAGCAAAAATGATCTCACAGTTACCTGGTACGATTCAGACGGCGTCAATGAAATTGATCAACCAACCGATGTCGGCACTTATACCGTCATCTACAGTTATTCCAGCAACGATTGCGAAGGTTCCCTAGAGCTTTCTTTCGAAATCACCAAAGCCACCTCACCACAGCCGGAAGAAATGACCGCTGATCTATCAGCCGAAGTTGGTTCACCACTAGCAAATATCGCTGGCAGACGAACTCCCGGCTTCGCCTGGAACGAAGACACCACAACTATCATCGCAGGCAACCACAACTATGCCGCAACTTATACATACAACAACGATACTTCAAATTACACCACGCTAAATCTTCAAGTACCAGTCCGTGGCCTCAGCCGTATTAACATAACAGTTAACGTTGATGGTGAAGGAGAATATAGCACAGTAGATGAATTAACCAACGTCCTCGAAGGAAGTACTATCACACTTACGCTGACTCCTACTCTCGGCTATCAATTAGCAAGTGTGGTCGTCGGAAGCACCGACATGACTAGCTCCGTCGCAAACAATGTCTTATCATTTACCGCTGGCGATTCTGATACAACAGTCACTATTAACTTCGAAATGGAAGAATACACCATCGTCATGACCGATGAAAGAACCTTCAGTATCAATGCCAACTATGCCCTCTTCGAAGAAGGCGGTAAAGTTCATATCGACGGTAAACTCGTCAAATCATCCAACTATACTTCTTGGAGTGGTAGCACCATCATCCAATTTACCGAAGCATACATGGAATCGCTTTCCATCGGTGAACACACCATCGCCGTCACCCTCAATCACGGAGCGGTTGTCTCTACCACCTTTGAACGTTCCGCAATTCCAGTACCAGACACCGGTATCTTCAGCCAAGAAAATACCACCGCTGCAGCAGTCATACTGCTACCGACGACCTTCATCGCCATTGCGGTAGTATTCCTTATCCTTCGTCGGAAAAACAAAGATCAAGACAACGAAGCGTAAGTAATTACTGCTTGTTAATCTCGGATTTCATCACCACGATAAAACCAATAGCAAAAGCAAACAAATAGCAGAAACAAAATCCCATCGGCAAAATCGTAGCACTTTTTGCCGTAGTCGTAAGCACACCAGTATCCGGAGCCTTTGGCACATCACCACCAACTAATGCAAAACCACTAAAATGCGGCACTGAGCCTACCAAGAAACCATCCACAAGCGTCAAATTAATTGGCTCTTCTACATATGGATTTTCCTCGTCATCCATATTTACATAGACTAATTGATACAATTCATATCCTGCCATATCATCCGTAAACGGAATGCTTATTTCAAACGGACCTTGGTCGATATATCTGCCATTTTCATCGTAAATTTCAAACTCAAAAAATGCAATCGTTTCGCCATATTCATTAGTTAAAGCCATCACCGCAGCCTTACCAGCTTCATAGTCCTCAGGCGAAATTTCAGCTGCTTCCAGTTCCTCGTCTGTCATCGTGAACGAATATTTTTTCACTTCAAAAGTGTATTCATGCCCCTCTTCCTCTTCAAAAACTACCGAATTCCCCTGTCCATCCGAAGCTTCATATTCTTCCAAATCCATGTCTGCCCAATAATACACAATTGTCGTATCTTGATTAAACATAAACCCATCGTCGACATTCACTTCATAACGCTCACCATTCACCGTCACATAATCAAGTACTTTACCCTTCACGATTTCAATCGGATAGCAATCATGAGTCTCAAGATCTTCCGCAAAGCAAGAGACCAAGAAAGCATCATTTAAAGCTGGAGCAAACGACACCATATTTTCCTTTACAATCACCCCCTGTCCGCCAAAAGTCGCCCCACCATTAAAATCAAAAGTTAAATTAAATGTTTGCTCAGTCTGATCGGTATGTGAAACTAAACCAAGGCCAATAAACAAATACCCACCCCAATCATATTTATTAAACACTGTATATTGAGATTCGGTAATATTCGAATTATTGAAAACAATAGATGGGCTTTCCGCAATTTCATAGTCTTCATCAGTATCTAATTTTAGTCGTACTCCATAGCGCGTCACACCATCATCCACTGCTGTCGGAGTCTCACCGCCAAACGCGTGCCAAGAATCACCATTTTCCGGCCAATACACCCAAATCGTATTCGAACCATAATCTTCGACGCTAACATGCTCTGTAGTGGCAGATGCGCTATACGAATTAAGCTGCCCCGCATTAACTTCCGTTAACGGACTAGTGATATTTAATTCTGTTATTGTTGCAGCACTTGCCTTCGCCGTCCCTGCAAACATCGAAAATGCAAAAACAGCAAACAAGCACGCAGTTAAACCTTTTATTACTTTTTTCATTTCACACTCCTTTTGAATAATTATAACATAGCAAAAGCATTTTCAAACATTTTTAAAAGGCCAAAAAACCACCATAATGTTATAATTAGTTCATGAAAATCAGCGTATTTGACTCTGGCATCGGTGGCACCACGGTTCTTGCTGAAATCAAAAAACTCTTACCAAACGAAGAATATCGTTACATCGCCGACTCTAAAAACTGCCCCTATGGCGAAAAATCCGACCAAGAGCTAAATCAAATTGTCACTAAAAACGTCGAGAAACTAAAAAAATGGGGCGCCCAAATCATTGTCATCGCCTGTAATACCGCCACCACCCGTTGTATTAGCTATTTACGTCAAAAATACCCAGAATTAACATTTGTAGGCACCGAACCAGCTATCAAACTCGCCGCAAACACCGACGCCAAAAACATTTTAGTCCTCGCCACCCCCGGCACCATCGCCTCCGAACGCACCAAATCGCTTCTCAAAGAAAACCAAAAAACCGGCCAAAACATCACTCTCCTAGCCTGCCCCGGCCTCGCTGACACCATCGAAAAACATTATCAAGGTGACCACACCCCCATCCGCACCAAACTTGCCGAGCTTCTCGCCAACGCCCCCAAAACCCCAGACATCATCGTCCTCGGCTGCACCCATTATTCACTAATCAAAGAAGAAATCCAGGATTTCTTCCCCTCCACTAAGCTTATCGATGGCAACCTCGGCGTCGCTCACCAAGTCCAAGCGCAGTTGCACCAATCATAACACTATTGCTTTATTATTGACATAAATACTTTATTATGCTATAATTTAAGCATAGGAGTTTTATTATGGATTCCAAAGGTTTAAGTTATTCAGAAAGAAAACGCATGAACGTAAGGGCTATGATTGCCAAAAATAAGTGGCACGAATACCCCTCCAAAAAGGAGTATTAAGATGATTACTGCTCTTGGTAATGATTCTACCCTTACAGAATTCGACGCCGAAAATTGGTGGGACTTTCTGATGCACGAATACCCCAGAAACTACGCTTGTGCTTGCCAATACTACAGCAACCAAGATCCCGACCTCGAGCTAGAGGGCTGCTGCCCCAGAAATTTTTATATCAACGATTATTTTACCATATGCGAGCTCCCAAGAATTACAGCTCAAGATGGTATTATCAAAGTCAATGATAAACCGGTCAAAAGATACGATGGTTACAGAGGATGGAAAAGAAAACGCATCGAATTCGAAAAGCTTAAAAGAGAAAAAACCTTCTGGGCCTGGAAAAAAGAACAATATCAATGCCAAAATGCAAAATGTGCTTGGTGCAAAAAACATATCTATCTAAAAAGCCCATTTACAGAAGTAGACCACGTCAAGCCCCTCATTTACGACGGCACAAATGATTTCAAAAATCTAGTACTCGCATGTTCAGATTGCAATCAACACAAAGGCGGAAAAATCAGTGGCTACAACGATGGTATGCGTGATAGGGTTAACAATTCAGTTCCAAGCTGGATTAAATATAATCATTTTAGCAACCACGACTTACCCCATATAGAAGTAACTGAGCGCGAAATCGACGAATTTGACAATCACAACAAAAAATATCGTAAAACCAAAAAAATAGAAGAATTAATACCAAACTTTGAATATAATTTAAGCGAAGTTCCTTTCTAGCAAAACCCTTGTCAACGTAAATAGACCCTGCATTGCAGAGTCTATTTACTTTTCAAATACTAAACCAAACGTTCTGTGATATCATAGCGCCAATTGTACAATGGCTTCCCTATTGTTCACTGTAACTATGACAATAACTACATTATAGCACACATGGCCAAAAAAGTCAATAGCTTCATAAGAAATATCACGAAAATCAATAAACTACCTCTGTTCAATAATCGTGTTATAATTAAAGAAGATAAATCAGGAGATTTTATGTACGTAATCGGACCAAATCAAAACGAAGCACCAGATGGAATGCCACCAGGTGAAGAACCCAACGGCACCCCAAACAATCAGAAGGGTAGTAACATTTCTTATAACGGCACGACTGAACTCATCGAAGATATAAGCCTATCAGATCAGAGTTATTCCAGTACCAGTTCCGCACAAAATTCCCTGTTAGTATCAGTAGCGACCGTCAACCTAACTAACCCCATCATTAACAAAACCGGCGATGATACTGGTGATAGTGCTGATTTTTACGGCACCAATGCTGCAGTTTTTGCTTACAACAATGCCACTTTAAACATTGCTGGCGGTGAAATAACCACTAACGGCGCACACGCCAATGCAGTCTTTGCCTATGGCTCAGGTACCATTAATCTTACCGGCACCAAAATCAAGACTAGCTCCAACAACTCTGGCGGCATTATGGTCACCGGCGGCGGCACACTCACTGCCACCAATCTTTCTGTTGAAACCTCCGGCAATTCATCCGCCCCCATCCGCAGCGATCGCGGCGGTGGCACCATGACAATCGAAGGTGGACAATATACCTCAAGCGGCGTCGGTAGCCCAGCTATCTATTCCACAGCAAACATCGTTGTAGATAACGCCACACTAACTTCAACTGCTTCTGAGGGGATCGTAATTGAAGGTTCAAACAGCGTTACAATCAGATCCTCCACAATTACCGACACCAACAATCAACTGAACGGCAACTCTGAAACATACAAAAACATTTTTATCTATCAATCCATGAGTGGGGACGCCAAAACCGGCACCGGTACCTTTACTGCCAGAAACAACACCTTCATCACAAATCAAGGCGATCACTTTTTCATTACTAATACGACCGCCATTATTTCCCTGACTAGCAATCGATTCACCAATAATGATTCATCCGGCGCATTCCTTCGCGCCGAAAGCAGTAAATGGGGCACAGCTGGCGCTAACGGCGGTAAAGTCACACTTAACGCTGTTGCCCAAGAAATGGTCGGCGACATAGTCATCGACAGCTCTTCTTCACTTAATCTAAAACTCGTCGAAAGCTATTATAAAGGCACCATTAAAAGCAGTGGCACCACGAACCTTACGCTTGATTCTAATTCTATCGTAGTACTAACTGGCGACTCGCATATAACTTCCCTTTCAAATGCGACAACAGATAATTCAAATATTTATGCCAACGGACACAAACTCTATGTTGCGGGCAGCGAAGTTTCAATTAATCAAGGCGCAGCCCCAGAATCATTTTTAAATGATGCTACGACAACACAAAATGTATCAAATGACACACCAGGCATCAATGTGCCAATGTTAATCGGTTGCATAGTAGGCGGCACGCTAATCGTCGCTACAATCGTGGCATTAATCATCAAGCGCAAACGCCATCGCGAACCAACCTCACAACCAACAATCATCATCGATACTGACCAAACTGGACAGGAAACAAAAGACAACTAATAGAATTAATCTACCAAGACGACCTATCTTTAATACTTTTTACAATAAAACACTAAAACCACAGACAATAAAGCTACTTCTACAATTAGAGCCACGAGAGCTACATTACTAATGTCATTCTGACCATAAGATGCCCTTTTGCTACTCGAATCATTAAAGGTTATTTCTTCTCCGCCGGTATAACTATTAATTACCGTATACAAGCCGTTAGTTTCCTCTCCTTCGATAGTTCCACCAGCATATATCTTATACGATTCATAGTGCAAATCGGGGCTACTATACACTAAATTTTGAATATTCCTTCCGGTTTTAAAAGCAGCAATTATTTCATCACTTTGATTCTTAATAACAATTAAGGTATCAGCCGTAATCCTATTAAAACTAGCATAGATAAAATTCTGCTGAGAGTCATTAGATATCTGATCTACCATATTCCCTGTGACAATTACTGTTCCACCATTAATATATGTGCCATTTACAGAATCGAGCCCAGCGTCCCCACTATTAGGATTTGCAAAAGCGTAAATAGTACCACCATCTATAACGAGTTTGCCATTCGAATCAATCGCATCGCCCTCATCAGCATCAGCAGAAACAGAAGCGAGTAAAGAATTGACGTTAATGGTAAGGTCGTTTCTTACGGTCGTCGCGCTATTATTCGCAGTAGTTGTATTTAGACAGTCGTCTTCTGCATAAACCTCATAGTCGCCGGTTCCACCACTAAAAGTTAGGTTACCCTTAGTTTCAATGCCTTCTTTGTTTTTACTAGTAACCTTTAGATACCCTTCACCTTCAAAGTATAAATCAATGTCGGAACTAACGGCGCCACTGGCTTTATAGAAATAGTATGGGTCACCATCCTGTAAATCTTCGCTATCTGCTTTTACGGTTGCGAATAAAATATTCTCTATTTCATCATTCGTATAAACACCATAATATGCAGAATAATTAGTGTAGTTCGTTAAACTATCTCCAGAATAGTAGCTACTATATTTATCTAACTCATCAGAACCAATTAGACTAACTTTTTTCAACTTTCCACCTTCAAGATAATTTTTCGTCCCAGACACAGTCTTAATAGTTACGATGCAATCAGTGTAGTTTTTATCCTTGTTATAAACGTAAACGGCAGGAGCCTTCTTTGAATCGGTATCAATACTAGCATTATTTAGAATGATATCGATATTACCAGTTACGCCATTGGTATTAATGGCCATCATTGCGCCAGTAATTTCACCAGTAAATTCATACCTTCCAGCCGCATTAATGTTTATAACTTTGATCTCCAACTCCTCAATTTCCGTATCGTTTGAAGAGTTTTCGATAAAATCGTCTAAATCCGGTGTTTTCACAGCAGAAACCCCGTCAAACAGGAAATTCGTTAAATATATATCTGGTAAATTGTTGGAACTATAATCCGCCAAAAAATCAGCTAAAGATTTATATTCTTTAACGTCCTGATATGTTACCTTATTAGTAGAATATTCTAACTTTTCTAGGTTTATATATGTAGTAGCACTTGCTGCACTGACGTTCACACCAAACAGAGACACGACTACGGCGAGTACGCTAAATATTTTTGCAAAAACTTTCATTTTGACCGCCACTAATTATTACTGCTTTGTGAAGAATTAGTATTGCTTGGCATTTCTGGTGGAGTGCCGCCACCGCCTGGCATTTGTTGTGATGATAAACTGCCAGTTGCACTACCAGTTCCTAAGGTCTTCGTATAAACAAAGAAAGCCGCAGTAGAAATAACTGCACCAACAAGTACACCAATTACAAAGAGAATTATTTTCTCTTTCGTAACATCTTTCTTCTTAATATTTTCGTTTTCCATAAGCTTGTTCTCCTTTTAATTATTATACAATACAATTATTGACCGTTTTCCTGAAATAGAGCTTAAAAGTAAGCAAAGGGATAATTTCAGTTTCGTTTGAGGTTAAAAGAGCAGAATTATATTATAATTAATTAAGGAGAATACTATGAGAGTACTCTATGTAGAAGATGCAACCTTTCTAGCCGAAGCTGTTAAACATAATTTGGAAAAACAAGGAATTTCGGTTGATCTTGTAAGTAACGGCGAAGATGGTCTAGAAAACGCCATGAGCGATATTTATGACTGTGTTGTTTTAGACATCATGTTACCAAAATTATCCGGAACCGACATTCTAAAACGTATGCGCGAGAAGAATGTTCAGACACCAGTGATTATGCTGTCTGCGTTGTCAGAAGTTGAAACAAAGATTAGCCACTTAGACCATGGCGCAGATGATTATCTTGCTAAACCATTTAAAACTGCCGAACTTGTAGCTAGGATTAAAGCTCTAGTTCGTCGTCCAAAAACTATTGATACTTCAGATATTACCTACGGCGATTTAGTATTAGATAAAACAAACGCAACATTAAACGGCGAGCAACTTACTGCCAAAGAAGTTGAAATTGTCGCTGAATTTATGAAATCGCCAGAAGCATTAATTAGCAAAGAACACTTACTTGCGAAAGTTTGGGGAGAAGATGGTTTTGGTGAAGATAATTATGTAGAATCCTATATGTCTAGAATTCGCAAACTACTAAAGAAAGTCCATAGCAAAGCCAGAATCGTTACCATTCGCGGTTTAGGATATAAATTAACGAATAAATAATATGTTTAAGAAATTAAGAAACCGAATCATTATCATCACGATGGCTGTCACAACCGCCGTCCTAGTTTTATCCGGCGTGCTAATTATGGTTTTTTCATCAACTACACGACCAGAACCAAGACCACATCCTGAACCAAATTTTAGTATAGAAACGCTAACTTCCTATAATGACCAAGAATTAAAAGAATTTATCAAGAACGATCGCAAAGAAGGTAGTGAACGTCTTCTCGTCACTCTTTTATGTGTTGGAGCAATTATTGAAGTTGCTACTTTTCTAATTGTTTACTTTACCTCACAAAAAATAGTTGAGCCGGTTAAAGACTCATATGATAAGCAGAAGTTATTTATTGCTAATGCTTCCCACGAGCTAAAAACTCCACTTGCAATCATCCAAGCCAATATGGAAGCCTTGGATATTAGTAAAGAAAATGAAAAATGGAAATCTAACATTGAGGATGAAATAAGCCATGCCAACAAATTAGTACTAGATTTATTACAACTCGCCAAAATGGATGCTGGCAATATTGAAAAGGGCGCCATTGAAGATATTAATTTAAAAACAGAAATAGAAAAACGCATAGAGATCTTTAAACCAAAATTCACTAGCAATATTTCTTTTAAAGATTCTTCCGATAATAAAACCATAAAACTTCCGAAACAAGACTTGCTCCAAGTTTTAGATATTTTATTAGATAACGCCACAAAATACGGTGACAAAAAAATATCTATCCTTTTAGATAAAAACGGTTTTGCGGTTACAAATGACGGCGCGACGATATCCAAAGGAGATCAAGAAAAAATCTTTGATCGCTTCTATCAGGCAGACAAGAGTAAAGACGGTTCCGGTCTTGGCCT
>CAMKOB010000014.1 GCA_946414345.1 uncultured Candidatus Saccharibacteria bacterium
TCTAAATGGTCCAATTGCTACTGAATGGGCACAGTCTGGGGGTAGTTATGGAAAATATGGCCGTCCAATTTCTAACCAATCTGTGGTTGGGAATAAAATTGTACAGCATTTTAAGAATGGCACAATCGAAATAATAATGGAATGAATCTTTATTTAATGTTGTCTAACGCCCTTTGATAGAGATTGTTTGGTTTAACTTCTTTTTCGTATAGTGCGGTATAGTATTCAATATCTTTTTCATTATTTGTTGCTTTTGCAAATTCTAGTTTTTTACAAATATATTTCTGATTGATAATGGTCTTTAATTCTTCTTTGTTCTCTAGATTTAATTCATTAATAATGTGTTCTAATATTTGTTTATAACCATCTAGTTGGCAAAATAGCATAGAATTGTCACCCTCTTTACGGTTTTGGTGTGATTCACTATCATCTCTTATTACAAAATAAAAGAGGTGGTTTGGTATATAGTATGCATCGTATTTGTTCAATAGTGGTAAGCATATTTGCCAGTTTTGGCCATATCGCGAGGGGAAAATTTCTCGGTTCTGATTTACGGAATCAAAGGCTTTGGTTTTGATAACCATGTTGCCAAAGTGCCAATTTTTTTCGAGTAACGAGTTCATAAAAAGCTTTTTTTCGTATGGGTTGTCACTCGTGGCGGAGAATTGGTCGAAATCTGTTCTTTTAAACACATCTGGATCTAGGCAATCTTTTTCATTTATTAGATATCCATCATGGCGGAGAATATTAATGTTGGGATCTTGTTTTAGGGTTTTTAGGATTGTTTCTACAAAATCAGATGAATAGAAATTGTCAGAGTCACACCAGCAAAAGTATTCGCCTTTAATGTATTTTAGTGCATTATTGTAGGCTGCGCCTATTCCTGCATTCTCTTGTTTTATATAGGCGATCTCTATGCCTTTTTTGTCAAATAATGGGATAAAATTAGATATGATTCTTTCGGTCCCATCGGTTGAGCCGTCATTAACAATAATCAATTGAATATTGCTATTAGTTTGGTTTAAAATACTACCAAGGTATCGATGGAGGTAGTTTTCGCTGTTATAGCACGAGGTTAAGATAGAAATTTTGCCTTTTTGATACTCTTTCTTTTTTGGCTTTTTCGCTTCTTCAATATGGTAATTAGGCTTAGATTGTTTTAGCTCATCAAGATATTTTTTAACGTCTTTGGTGCTTTGAATATATTTTGGCATAAATGTTTCAAGGTGTTTTTTA
The DNA here is from genome assembly GCA_946414345.1 of uncultured Candidatus Saccharibacteria bacterium. Taxonomy (GTDB): domain Bacteria; phylum Patescibacteriota; class Saccharimonadia; order Saccharimonadales; family Saccharimonadaceae; genus Nanosyncoccus. The sequence continues at coordinate 1,237 of CAMKOB010000014.1, forward strand.
ATTGATAGTTTATTGTTGTCAAGCCAGATAAAAGCATCTATTAGTTCTTTTTCTTTTTTTAGGTCGTAGATTGATTTAACATAGTTATCTTCCGTGCCAAAAATGTCACGTGCAATGCCTTTTGATTTAACCGAGTAACCAAGAACAAGTGTGGGGACATTGGTTGAATATCCGGCTACAGAGCAGTGTGTTCTGGCAGCAATTAGCATTTCACATTGGCTAATAATATCTTTTAATTCGGGGGCTGTAAAATTAGCACCGATTAGTCTGATGCGTTTATCCTGAAGATAATGCGCATAGATTTTTTTCAATGCATCTACATCGTCATTGAAATCTTGGTGTACGTGGGGAATAAGTGCAATATTATAATTGGTTTTTTCTAAGATGTAATCAATAAGGTTTATGATGTTTTTATAAAACATCTCGCCTGTAGTATTTGTTGCTATATCACTGATATTAATACCGATAGTGTGTTGTTTTAGTGTAATGTGGCTTGGCTCTGGCTTCAGGCTGAAAGCACTGTCTGGAACTAGCTTTAAGTTTTTTGTAACACCTTTTTCTTTCAAGGCATTATAAGTAATAGTCTCTCGCGCTGTTATTAAATCAAATTGGCAGAGGTCGGCTAAGATTTCACCATGTTCTAGGACGTGTGGCTCAATACTACATCCTATTAATGCGGTTTTAGCTCCGCTTTTATGAAATGCGCGATTATAGTTGGCAAGTTCATTATTTGGAAATCTGCAGTAATTGTCTCCACCGATCGATAAAGCGATTAGGTCTTTATGATAATGCTTAATTACATCGTCTGAATCTAAGACGGAATGTTTTATAAAGCTGGCATAATTGAATATCCCAAATTCTTTATCTTGTTCTGGGCGAAACGAATAGATACCAAGCTCATCTCGCTTAATATCGCAAAGGGAAGTGATGGTTCTAACTAATGCTTCGCAGCCATGGTTTCCGCTTCCACCATGAAAATAATAAATATATTTAAGTGTGGATTCAAAATTGTCGAGATCTCTTTTTAAAAGTTCATTTTCTTTTTTCAAAGCTTCAATTTCTGTTCCATAATCTGTTGGTATATATGTAGGGGTTGTATGAGCTTCATAAGCGGCGGCATCTGCGATTCGTCTAATCCTTCTTGCTATGGGCATAAATGGTGCTTTGGCAGCGCGACGGATTTGATATTTGATTTTCCTCGAAATACTCATATTTTAGACCTTTTTATTATTATATCATGTCAATTAGTCTTGTTTTTAGATTTGTTAAGAGATTTTTTGCGTATAACCTCTATGATGCTGCTTGGGTTATGTATAATGAGCCTAAGAAGTGTTTTTCCTTTGTGGAGGATTTTGGCAGGAAGAGGACGCTTAATTGTTTCTGGGCTATAGGTGTGATAAGCATTGAAGACGGCGTTATTATATTGGTTTAATAAAAGTTGGACATTTTCATCGCCATATTTAATTGATGCGGTTTTGGATTTAGGCCTTTTTGGTATTACATATTTTAGTTGATTGCGTTCAGGGGAATACTTTTCGAAAATCGAATTGGTAAGGGAATTTAGTTTTCGTTTTAGAACAACTACGCTGGGAGTATTTTTTATTTCTTTGAAAAAGAAGGAGTTAAAGTCGTAGAATTTGTGTTTTCGTTTGGCGACCTCTTCGTAGAGTTCGGTTATGCGTTGATGATAGACATCAATGTCATAGTTTTTAATGACGAGTTCACGGCCAAGTTTGCCGCGTCGGATGCGCTCGGATTCATCTTCGATAAGCCATTTAAGAGCTTTCATGAGTTCATGTGAGTCGCGATCCTTGACGGCGACTCCACATTTTGGAGCAAATGTAACGGATGGGAGAGCGGTGTTGTCAAATACGATAACTGGTTTCTCGCAGGACATAGCTTCAATCGCCATCATGCCAAAACTTTCACCTATAGATGGCATAACGTAGATGTCGCAGGCATTATATGCGTAGGCAAGTTCTTCAGAGTCGGTTTCGCCAAGTTCGATTAACTGATATTTGTCTTTAATATCATTTAAGAGGCTAGTCTCGCTGCAGGTTATGATGGTTATATGGTTTGGAACATTTAACTCCTTAAGCGCGTCAAGTAGGTAGTTAGTACCTTTAGACGCTTTTTGGGCGCGATGGAATAAAACAATGTTGCTTTTTGGAATTTGGTAGTGTTTTCGTGCTTCTTCTGAGGTGAATTTTTTATAAAATTCATTAACATTGATGCCAAATGGGATAACATGAATGCGTTTACCTTTGGTGAGGGGGCTGTTTTTAAATAAGTCATACATATATTTGGTAGTAACAACATAATCTACGTCAAGTTTGTCATATACGAGTTTTTTGAGTTGCCATAATTCGTGACAGTTATCACATTTGAGAGGAAAAAGAGTATTTAGGTTTGGACAATTGTGGCAGCCGGTAAGGTATTTTTTACAATCTAGAGTCCAAACACAACGACCAGTGAAGGTCCATGGGTCATGGATGGTGATAATGGTTGGTTTTTTATTACATATTTCAATAAGGCTAATGAGTGAGAACTTGAGATTATGAATAAGGTGAAGATGGATAACATCTGATTTTTTAAATTCGGATTTTTCTTGAATGGCGGGTGATGAACATGAAAGGCATGAATGAACGGAAAGATTTTTTTCTTCAAAGTTGAGGAACTTTTCTTCTAATAATAATTCTTTGCGCGTAAGGATTTTAGTGACTTTTGGATTCTTGCTTTGCTTGTATGTAACGATTTGCGAGGCAAGATGTGGGGTGTTGGTATTAAGATACTCGGTAAGATCATATCCGTTCCAGCGTTTGCCCGGTAAGTCAATATTATTAACTTCAAGAATGTGATAGCTTGGTGATTGATTATATTTTATATTGAGTGCCTTAAAGAACGTTTTTTTGCACTGTTCTTTAGTGAAAGATGTTTGATAGAGTTTGTTGGCATTTTCTACTAAGGGAATAATTTTTGAAAAAGGCGTGTCGATGATTTCTTGTATCTTTTTTATTATGGCTGACGTGTCTGTGGAATTTAATAGAAAACCACATTTGTGTTTGCGAAAATCACGATAGACTGAGGTATTAGAATCTGAGTGGATTAGGATGGGAGTGCCGGATGGGATATAGGTGGAAATTTTACTAGGGTAGGATTGTTCGCTAATGAGTTTAAAGACGGGTGCATCATCAAAATAATATGGGCAGTAGAGCAGATCGGATTCTGCTTCCGCTGCGATAAGGGTATCTTGTGGGACATACCCTCTGACACTGATATGTGGATTATTGGTGAGAAAATCATCATTATTAGGCCCAAAATATTGTAGGTTGATTTCTTTGCCGTGATAATTCCAGTCCATGCTATCTAGTGCCGTTATTAGTGATTTAATGCCACGTTTTGCATAGGTTTGGCCAGATAATGTAATGGTGAAGGTTTGTTTTGCCGAGTGATTTTTGGGGGCGGCAATGTTGGGGTTGAAATTATAGTAGGAGGAAAACATGGGGAGTGTTGGGGTGTGATATTTTTTCTTGTATGTAGCCGACATGGGATGCGAAGCTGATAGAATAAAATCACATTGTTCCATTACTGAATCAAATAGTTTGAGGACTCGTTTAGTTGATGTTTTGTCATAATTAAGGGCATAAAGGAACCAGTCAACGGGGTCCCAGATTTGTGCAACTATACGGACATCTTTGCCGCATTTTTGTTGAACTCGATATAGAATTGTCGTAAGTGATTCACCTTGGATTGGGCACCAAACGGTATCGATGTGATTTTTTTTGATAAAGGTTATTATTTTTTGTGAGATTTGGTTGATTTTGGAATTGTAGGTTTTTTGATCGCCGCTATTTTCGGTCGGTTTTAAAAATTTGATGGTGGTAATATTTTGACGAATGATGTCGTCTGGTTTTTCGTGGAGAGAGGGATTTTTGACGAGCGCACAAAAGAGGTTGCATTTTGACTCGAGCAAAAAATAGCAAAGTTGTTGAGTTACAACACCACCCGTATAGTTGTCGGATGGGAAGATATCTGTTATTAAAAGAATGTTTCTTGATTGGGACATAGTGGCTCCGAATTATTTTATGAATTTATGCTTAATGTGTAAAAGGGTGTTTTTGATGCCTTCGTATTTAATAATTTGAAATAATCTAATGATGGGGTTTTCTGAGAACATGTTACCACCCTCAAAAGTAATGAGGTCTTCGGATGGTAGGGGGTTTTTAGGTTCGGGAAACTGTTTAATGGTTTTTTTGCAAAAAGCTAGAGCTTCGTCATATGGAGTATTTTTGAGATGTTCAATAAGATAATAATAGTACGCGTAATCGCTGCCGCTAAGACTGGTGCGATCTTGGTGGTTTTGAGATTTGATAACACGAATCCAAAACTTATTACCTTCAGTTTTGACGCGGGGGTCGGTTTGGGAGGCTTGTTTGGCATGATAACGCGTGGCAACGAGTGGTTCTGGGATATGAACGAAGCGGTAGGTCTGGCTCATTTCAAACCATTTAGCATAATCTTGGGTACAGAAGAGTTTAGGGTCTAGTAAACCATACTTATCCCAGGCTGATTTTGGAATAAGTAGGGCGTTGCCATTAACTACGCCACGCATAAAGGCGGCTAAATGGTGCTTTTCGGTATGATCATGGTTAATTCGAATAGTAGAAAGAAGACTGCCGTTTTTGTCGATGACTTGATAGTCGGAATAGAGAATAACTTTTTTGTTCAGTAATTGATGCTCTTTGAGATAATCTATTTCAGTCTTAATTTTATTTGGTAGGTAGATATCGTCGTGAGAAAGCCAGGAAAAGTATTCTCCTTTCATATGGCTAACACCGTAATTGATGGCTGTAGATACTCCACCGTTGGCTTTGTGGAAATAGCGGATTTTGTCACCATAGCCTTTGGCTATACGCTCGGTAGCTCCTTTGTCTGTTGAGCCGTCATTAATGACAAGTATTTCAATATTTGGATAGGTTTGTGCGAGTGCGCTATCAATGGCAAAACGTAAATAATTTTTTCCGTTGTAAACTGGAATTATTATTGAAACTAGTGGAAGATTTTGTTTTTCAGACATACGAACTTCTTTCTTGTTTTATTATATATTTTTTTTACGAATTGTGGAGTGTTAGATTTAATAAAAGTACGAATTGGATGCTTTCTACTGTATTTTTTTATATTGCGATAAGTATTATTATTGTATTTTAAAATAGCTTGTTGAATATGGTAGTCGTTATAATCAAATAGCTTGCTTTGATGATTGTGATTTGCTAGATGTTCTTCGAAAGCGGTTAGATTAGATGGCGGAGTCGTGATTGGGGTCGGAATAATATGACGTTTGGGCTTTTCTGCGAGTTTGTGAAAAAGTGAAATATAGCTGTCGAAATATTTCTTTTCGGTATAATGTTGGAGAACATAGTCGCGTCCGGCTTGCCCGCGAGCGAGACGATCTTTGGGGTTGTTAATTAATGAAATGATAGCTGCGGCAAGTGCTTTGGAGCTTCTAGGTGTTGCAATGCCAATATCTGGAGCATTGGTAGTTTGAGGGAGCGCTGTACCTTCAAAAACGATAACTGGAGTTCCGCAAGCCATGGCCTCGACGGCCATAAATCCAAAGCTTTCTTCAGTGGAGGGGGCAAGAAAGATATCACAAAGATTATATAAATGAGCCATCTTGGATTCGCTTTCGACTTGACCAAATTCAATAATGTTAATTTTGGATTTTAATGAATCAAAGAGACCGGTATTGTCTACTGTAATCAGAGTGATTTTGCGTGAAGTGTCAATATTGGCGAGAGCGGCTTTGATGTATTCGACGCCCTTGAACGCTTTTTGGGCACGGCACATAAGGACGATATGGTTTTTTGGGATTTTGTAATTATTTCGGAAGAGTTTTGATTTGGAAAGTGGTCTAAAAATTTTTGTATTGATTCCAAATTCAATAAGGTGGAGGTTAAGGTCTTTGGTGGCTGAGGATTGTTTGGCGATATGCATGAGGTAAGGTGAATGTACAATACATTCGGCATCGATAGAATGCAAGACTCGTTGGCGCTGGGTGTCTAAAGAGGTTTTATTTGGCCCATCGGAATAGCTAAAGGCTTCAAGCATTGGAATATTGGTGTCGGTCATCCAAAAGCTATCATGGAATTCAAGGATAATTTTTTTGTCGGCTGGAATGCGGGTTAAGAACTCAATTGGTAATAGGCAATTGTGGTACATTTGAAAGTGCAGAATGTCTGCTTGCTTAAAAAGCGGATGAGAAATAAGAGCAGCCTCGGAGATGGATATTTGGTTTTTGATGGCAAGGTCTTTTTCGATACCTTCGACTTCCCAGTCGTATTTTTCAAAGTTGGAATTTGGAAAAAGTTTGGTAATGCTGGGGTCGGAGCTAAATTTATGATTGACAATAAAATTTACGCTGATGTTGGTTTCTGGGTGATGGTTAATATATTTTTGCAGAGAATAACCATTAAAACGTTTACCAAAAATATCATAGTTGTTAATTTCTAAGACTTTAATCTTTGGGCGGGATGAAGTCATTTTTTCCATGTTCTTGTGTTAACTATTTCGGTGTAGCTAGTGATGATACGGAGTATTTTGTCAGAAACATTATCGTCGCAATAGTCTGATACTAGAATATGGTCTGGGTTCGGCTGGGCTTTAGTGGCGATTTCGATAGCATTAATTAGACCAGTTTCATTGATGCCACTTAGCACGATGGTGCCAGCGTCTAAACCTTCAGGGCGTTCGGTGGAGGTACGAACAGATACTGCAGGGAAGTGCATAATACTAGATTCTTCTGTGATGGTTCCGCTATCTGAGAGAACACAGAATGAATTAAGTTGTAAAGCATTATAATCAATAAACCCAAGTGGTTCAAGGTTGTTAATGAGGGGGTTGAACTTAATATGCTCTTTTTCTATACGCTTTTTTGTGCGTGGATGGGTGGAGAATATAATTGGCTTATTGTATTTTTCGGCAACTTTATTAAGGGAATTACAGACTGTATGAAAATTGTCTTTAATATCAAGGTTCTCTTCGCGGTGGAGACTGACGACAAAATAATTGTTTTTCTGAAGATTGAGACGGTCTAGTACCTCAGAATTTTTTATCTCTTTATTGAAGTCGTTTAAGACTTCAGTCATTGGTGAGCCAGTGACATATACGCTGTCGTCTCGTTTACCTTCGGCAATAAGATAACGGCGGGCGTTCTCGGAATAGGCTAGATTGATGTCGCTGACATGGTCAACGACGCGACGATTGATCTCTTCTGGGACATTAAAATCAAAGCATCGGTTGCCTGCTTCCATATGAAAGATTGGAATTTTGAGGCGTTTGGCGGAATATGCAGAAAGACAGCTATTGGTGTCACCAAGAATTAGAAGGGCATCTGGTTTTGTCTCCAACATAAGATCATAAGTTTTTGCAATAATATTGCCAACACTGTGGCCGAGGTTGTCGTTATCTGAGGCGGCACCTAAATAATAATCTGGCTCGCGAAGCTTGAGATCGCGAAAAAAGATTTCATTGAGGTTGTAGTCGTAGTTTTGTCCGGTATGTACAAGAATGACTTGGTGAAACTGTTCAAGCTTTTTAATGATGGAGCTAAGACGAATGATTTCTGGGCGGGTACCTACAATAACCATTATTTTCATTTTTAATGCATCCTTTCTTTTAGTGTTTTATATAGGTTTGAATGAGAATCAACCCAGGCGCGCATTTTTTTAATCATTTCTTCGTAGCTTGGAACATTAAAATCATAACTCTTAGATGTGCGGATGAGGGATTTGTTGCTTTTTACGTTATTATCATCGATAATATTAATTCCAAAGTTGAAGTATTTTTCAAATAAACGAAGAAGATCGGCCTTTTTGATTTTTTCGTTGTTAACTACGTGGTGAAGGCCGGAGAGATTCTTCTTGATGCCTTCTTCAATGATGCGGGCAAGCTCTACGGTGGTTACGCCAGTCCAATAAACTTCTGAATAGCCTGTGACGGTACCAGCCTGGTTGGAAAACCATTGAAAAAGCCCAACACCATTAGGGTTGTTGTCTGGCCCAACGATTGATAAACGTAACGTTAGCGTTCGGTCATTGTTGACTTCCCCCATTGCTTTAGAACGTCCATAGAAACTTGTGGCATCTGGTATAGATTCTTCTGTATAATTACCAATATCACCTTCAAATACGCAGTCGGTGGTAATATGTACGAATTTAAACTTGTATTTTTCGGAGAGTAGATCAAGATAATTTGGCAGAAAGCTATTAACCATAACTGCAAGAGCGTGATTATTTTCGGCGGCTGCGTTTAGTATGCCGATGCAGTTAATGATTGCATCTGGCTTCACTTTTTTGATGATTTTTTCAATGGAATATACATCACTAAATGCGTCGTAATAATATTCGGATTTTTTGTCCCTAGTGGTTTCGATTACGGTATGTTTGTGTTCTTTGAAATAAGCGGACACCACATGGCCGAGCATTCCGTTGGCGCCAAGAATAATTACTTTCATTGCGATCTCCTAATTAAAAAGTGGTAGTTTTAATAGTAGTTTCTTCATGCCTTCTATGTCGAGACGTTCAGTATTGTGAGAGTTGTAATCTTGTATTTTATCTAATTTCTTTGCACTGACACCATCGACTTCATATTTTTGGTAATTTAAGTCACGATCGTCGGCTTTGATGCGGAAATAACTGCCACAATCTTCGGCGTTAAGCATCTCTTCTTTGGTAACGAGAGTTTCGTAAAGTTTTTCGCCGTGACGAGTACCAATATACTTTATTTTTGCGTCAGGATTTTTGAGTTCTTTGACGGCTTGAGCGAGAGTCTCGACGGTTGCGGCGGGAGCTTTTTGCACAAAAAGGTCGCCTTGTTTGCCGTGTTCAAATGCGTAAATGACTAAATCTACGGCGTCATCAAGCGTCATCATAAAACGAGTCATTTCTGGATTAGTAATGGTGATTGGTGCACCAATTCGGATTTGCTCGCAAAATAGAGGAATCACGCTACCCCTTGATGCCATAACATTACCGTAACGTGTGCGACAGATGATGGTATTACTGTTTTTTACTTCGCGTCCTTTAGCAATTGCGACTTTTTCCATGAGAGCTTTACTCATACCCATAGCGTTGATTGGATAGGCAGCTTTATCTGTAGAAAGTACAATGACTCGACTGACTTTATGATTGATGGCTGCTTCGAGGACGTTTTCGGTACCAAGGACATTTGTTTTAACGGCTTGGACTGGAAAAAATTCGCAGGATGGAACTTGCTTTAAGGCGGCAGCGTGGAAAACAAAATCAACGCCATCCATAGCGTCATCTACACTGCGGTAGTCGCGAACATCGCCAATAAAGAATTTGATCTTGTCATTTTTATATTTGATACGCATATCTTCTTGTTTTTTCTCGTCGCGAGAGAAGATGCGGATTTCTTTAAGCTCAATGTCGTCTTGTAAAAAACGGTCTAATACTTTGTGCCCAAATGAGCCTGTCCCACCGGTAATTAATAAAACTTTATCTTTAAATAAATCCCTTTTCATGATATTTATTATATCATATGGAATTTAAAAAAGATATGTAAGATGTGATTAGTTAAACGTATTATAGTATTCTTTTAGCCCACTGTATTCATAATCAAAATAATCAAACCTACGATTAATCCAGTCTAGAAGATAGTTAATTTCAGACTCGAAAGAACTTTCTGTTATGAGGTTGGTTTGTGGCGTATTATTGCCAGTTATAATTTCGGAGTTAAGATTTTCTAAAGGATTTAAATTTGTTTCTTGCCAGAGTTCTTCATTTCGAATTGCAGCATCATGTATTAGTTCTACTTTTGAACGAATATAGTTTAGGAGTTCGTCTTTTTTGCCCATCATTTGTTCGCGATAAATTTTTTCAACTTCTGTCTTAAACTCTGGGATGCGGTATAAATAAAACATTAAGCGAGAAATGGTGGGGTCAGGAGTAAGGTTGGCGTATTCACTATCGACTTCGTTGTAAGCATTGCTGCCAAATGAATATCTTTCCAATATACGGGTGACTTCTGGTGAATAAAAATCTTCAGTGCGTGACCAAACCCAAGTTCTATTTCCTAGTGCATAATCAAAATCCCAACCTGGTCCGGCGTGGATTTTGTCATCCAGGCCGTCTTTGTAGAAAAAGAAACTGGAGACATAGGCGTCTGGATTAACAGTAAACTCGGATAGAAGAAAGTATTTAGCAAAGGAAGAAATATCAATAAGTTGCTTTACGGTATCGTAGTTGCCAGATTTTGCGGCCTGTTCTAGTATGTCAAAATTATTTGTGAAACTAAGCATGGCGACTTCTTTATTATTCTCGTTGACCAAATCGTGAATAATGAGGCAGGTATTAGAAGTAGTGCGATAGCATTGTTCTGCGTAGGAATGAAGGTTTTCAAGTTCAACAATGATACCTAAATTATCTTTGAGATTAACGCGGTACTTGCCAACCTCGATTTTTTCGATAAGATAATAGAGTCCTTGATATTGATTGTTGATGTAGAGCTCGACAAAGTGACCATTTAGGGCATATTCTTCGTTTAGCATTCTCTCTAAGTAGAGTCCAATATCGTTACGGAGATTGCTGCTATCAAAGGAGTTGGCGAGGAGAACCCATTTTTTTGCTTTACCCATGCCAAGAAGATCGACTTTATTTTTAAATTTGATTTGGAAGGGGCTTTTTTGTAGTCCCCAAGTAGAATTGCCGTGACCTTTGATTTCTACATTACCGTAATGGATCAGGCGTGTGTTGGTGTTAAGTGTTAACTTGTTATTTGGGTATATTATATTTTTGGGGTTTTCGATAATTTCAGATAGCTCAACGTTATCCAGTGTAATATTAATGGTCGGTAAACCAATCTTTGATTCGGTTTTGATAGTTTCAGGAGTATGATTTAGAAAAATAGCGAAAACACATGTCGCCAAAAAAACTGGTAAGAGATGATACCATTTCATATTGCTATTATAGCATATAAGGGGTGGAACTCTAGTGAAGGATTTTTAACCAAGAATGCTTAATGGCTTCAGGGGAATATTTTAGAATTGTTTTATTGATGTTGAGCTGATATTGTTTTAGTATATTGGGGTTTTCGAGTAAGTAAAGAATCTGTTTTGCGATGATCGATGGATTTGATGTGTTTATGAGGACGCCAGTTTCTTTTGTGATTTGAGCGCGAGCGCCGGAAGCTCGTGATAGGGCGAGGCAGGGGAGACCGTAGCTCATAGCTTCTGCGAGTGCGAGACCAAAAGCTTCGGTCTTTGATGTTGAAATAAAGAGGGAACTACTATAGTAGTGTTTTGCAATATCTGTTTGGGGAAGCCAGCCAGTCATAGTTACTACTTTCTCAAGGCCAGAAGCCTTTATCTGTTTTTTAAGGTTTGCTTCTTCTTTGCCATCTCCAACAATTGTAAGATGGGCGTCGGGGGCTTTTTTGTGCACAAAACTCATGGCATCAATGAGCAGAGAATAATCCTTTTCTGGTACAAGACGGCCAACCGTGACGATATTATTATTGTTTAGTGGGGATTTTTTCGTGGGAATACTCGCGAGTGGGTTTGGTATAAAAACACACTTAGTTTTGGTTCTGGTAGAGTAATAATCGTTTAGTTCTTTAGTTGACAGAACTAGATAGTCGAAATCTTTGATGGACTTCAAAAGGTCTGCAATGTATTTGTGATTGTTTTGGTGATAATTATGGTCGGTGGCGATTTTGATGGCGGTACCATGGTAATACTTTGAAACTATTTTGTTATAGTGTGAGCGTTCAGTAATAATGTAATCGGTTTCGAGATCCTTCAAACATTTTCTGAAAGCTTTTCTTTGGGTAATATTGATTTGGCATCGACGTTTGAGTTCGGCCGGAATTTTGTGCCATTTAAATCCAAGGAGAATAGATTTCATGGATATTTCTTCTGGCTGTATTGGTGTGAGAAAGGTAGTTCTAATATTTTTGGGTAAGGGAAAGGCGAGACTCATGTCTTTTCTTCCGTAATTTGCGATGATTTGCACTTCATAGTCTTCACTTAAAATAGAGGAGATTGTGGAAATAAATCTTTCAATTCCGCCAGGGGTATGAAGTTGCATAGTAATGATAGTGATTCTTTTCATTTGGTTTTTTCTACGATGCCAAGCATTTTGTTGTAAGCGCTTGCGACTTTGTCTGGTTCGCCATCAAGGACTATTTTGCCGTCTTCTAGTAAGATGGCTCGATTACAGAATCTGCGGACGTTTTCCATAGAGTGTGTAACTAGGATAACTGTTTGACCTTTGTCGTGAAGCGATTGGAAGTACTCGTTGCATTTTTGTTGGAAGGCGGCATCGCCGACGGCGAGCACCTCATCAAGAAGTAGAATGTCGCCACGGGCGCGAATGGCAATAGAAAATGCAAGACGGACTTGCATGCCGGAACTGTAATTTTTGAGCTTTTGATCTTGAAATGGTTTAAGCTCGGCAAATTCCCAAATGTCGTCATACATGGCATCCATCTCCTTATTTGAAAAACCAAGTAAGGCACCATTCATGTAAACGTTCTCCCGGCCGGTGAGCTCTGGATTAAAACCGACACCAAGTTCAATAAATGGAATAAGGTTGCCATTGATTACAATATCGCCTTTTTGAGGATAATAGACGCCGGCGAGGATTTTAAGGAGAGTGGACTTTCCGGAACCATTACGTCCAACGATGCCAACGAATTCACCTTTTTTAATATCAAAGTCCAAGCCTTTAAGGACTTTTTGTTCTTTGTAGCCTTTAACTCCGCGAAGTCGATTAAAAATTGCTTGTTTTATGCCAAAAGCTTGTTCGGTGGGGAGATTGAAGCTTTTGTGAAGCCCCTTTACGCTGATTGCGATATCTGAATTGGTTTGAATTTCTGTACGAGTTCCTATTTCGCGTCTCATTTTAGACCTCCTCTGCAAAGAATTTAGATTTTTTGCGGAATGTAAAGGCACCAATGATGAGGAGCGCGGCAACAAGCAATATTGGTATGATGGCAATAAGTTGATTTTGGACGAAATTCCAGGTGGTAACGGTTTCTGTGGTAATTAAATTGTAGCGGATGTCCTGGATGGCTTGGGCAATAGGATTTAAGAGGATGACTTTAGCAGCGAGAGTACTGGTATTTGCAACCATAGTAATTGGATAGATAACTGGTACGGCGTAGAAGAGAGCTTGAACGATTACCTCCCAGATAGATGTGATATCGCGAAATTTTACATTAATAGAGCCAAGTAAAAATGCTATACCAAGCGATAGTAGATAAAGTTCAAATACGAATGGCAAAACAAGGAGCCAGTGCCAACTTGGAGTTACGCCATTAATTAAAGCAAAGACAACAACTACGACGAGATTGATTAGTAGATTAATTACCGCGGTAAGTGTAGATGAAACTACAACAATATATTTAGGAAAACTGATTTTGCGTAGGAGGTCACCACGGATGATGATTGATTGGATACCCTGCATAGTACATTCGGTGAAAAAGCTCCACATGGTGGTACCACAGAGAAGATAAACTGGGTAGTGAGGGATGTCGTTACCAATTTTAAGGAGTTTGGAGAAGACAAGATATAAAATTGCAAACATCATTAATGGGCGGAGAAGTGCCCAGAGATAACCTAATACTGAACCTTGATACCGGAGCTTAAAATCTGTTTTAGTAAGCTCAGAAAGAAGAATACGATTTTTACGGTTTAAAACACGCGGAATACTCATATGCATATTTTATCATATTTTATTGTTTTGCGCGACGTTTGGAACGGACGTAAGAGACGCGCCAGCGAAGATGAACGGTGTGGAGCCAAAACTTTTCACGTAGAGTGGGGTGAGGCCCAAGCCAGGCTTTGAGGTCGTTATATGATATTTGCCAGTTTTTCCAGATTGTGGCAGTAGAACGGATGGTGCTGGTTTCGGTGCCAAAATTATAGATGTAGAGTGGTCTTAAAACGAAGGCGATTTCGCCGGGAGCTTTATTTAAGTAGTGTAGAACAAATTTAGTATCTTCGGCAAATTTGAGGTTTTTGTCGAAAGTACATTTTTTGGCAATGTCGGTGCGGAATAGTTTATTCACGGACCAGTACATGCGTCCGTCAATGGCGAGCAAGTATAATATATAGGCTTTTTTTGATTCATGTTTTCTTCGAGCGCGGAGAGGGCAGGTATAAACGTCCGAAGAAGTATTTAGTTTGAGTTTTTTATAGTGTGCTCCACAGACAGTAAGGGCGGTATCGTCAGTGTATTTCTTAAGATGTTCTTCGTAAAAGTTTGGAGAAATAGCATCGTCGCTGTCGATGAAACTAACATAATCTCCAGAAGCTTTATTTAGTCCGACATTTCTAGCGGTGGATTGACCGGCGTTTTTTTGGTGGATAACCTTAATGCGTTTGTCTTTTTTGGCGTAGTCGTCGGCGATTTTGCCAGAATGATCTTTTGAGCCATCGTCGACTAGAATTATTTCAAGATTTTGATGCGTTTGCTTTAAAAGAGATTCAATGCAGTCCGGGAGATATTTTTCTGTATTATAAATTGGAACAACGATTGATATTTTAGGATTCATATGATAATTATAGCATTATTTACAAGTGGTAATGGTTTTGCCATAAATGGGTTGTGGCTGTATCCTCGAATGTTTAAAACAACTTGTATTGTGGTGTATACAAATCGATGAAAGGTGTTGAGTTATGTTGAACTGCGGTGTACTATTTTGTGAAAGTCGAGGTACTTTAATAATCCTTAAAAAAGTACTAGACAAATATAAACTAGTTATGCTATTATGGTGGTATGTATTGGGTCATACATACGTGTTTAGGTTTTGTTGGTGGTATTTCCAATTTTGGAAATATTATCCGAAAAAATAATGCGTTAAAGCGCGTGGGTTTTGTTGTTTCTGTTGCTTTTGCAATTTTGTGCTTGATGTTTGTTTTTCCGGTTTATGTAGAGCCAGAATATACAAAGGCTGCGCCGGGTGATCCGAGTCCGGTAACACTCGACTTCGTTAGTGTGAGAGATGTTTTGGTGGCGAATGTTGCTCCTTCGAGTGTTGATGGTACAGCTGCAAAAAGTAGTAATGATGATAAGGCATCGTTCAATATTAGCACCAATAACGCTACTGGATACACTTTGAATGTTAAGGTGGGGGAGGAGGAATCTGATGAGAATTTGATGCATGAAGAGTGGCGCCTAGAAACTATTTCTCGAATACTGGAAAGTGGGGTGGATTATGATGTGTTTGCCTCGAATACTTCTTTTAATAATACTTGGGGTATAATACCAAGTACATATTTTAGTGATAATACTAATAATAGTAACAATACGGACAAGCTTTTCCCGGCTACTGCGAGTGGCGTGGTTATGGCAGTGACCGATGAACCGAATTCGGCTGCCGACGATTATGATACTTATTATATTGGTTTGGGCCTAAAGGTGGATTATGATACTCTGGCTGGTAATTATGTAAACTCGACAATTATTGCGGAATATGTAGCAAATCCGGTGTCTTATAGTATATATTATTATGCGAATACGGAGGATGAGGTGACTGATATGCCAGAATTCAATCCTCAGTCTGGGCTGGTGATGTTGGAAGATAATCCAACAGTTCCGTTGGCAACTGCTCCGACACGTGATGGTTATGTATTTATGGGTTGGTGTGCTGGCGATGATGATAGTACAAGCAATATAACCGTGGAAGATGAGAAGGATATTTGTAATAGTACTTTGTATGAGGCTGAAGAAGAGTTTAGTATTGATGATTCGTTTAATTATTATATGTATGCTGCGTGGTGGCCAGAAACGATAAGGATTATTTATGATGGTGGGGAACTATATTACAATGATGAGCCTACAGAAACGAGGAATGAGGTGACGTATTTGAATAATGTTGATTATTATACAGAATCTTTTACGCGATATTCGCATACGCCAAGTGTGAGGGACGATGGTACGCAGAGCAGTTATTATACAAATAATTATACTATGAGAGATATTATAACTATTGAAGGTGCAGAAACTCTTCATATTAGGTTGACTTGGGGTGGTGAATCGGATGCCTATGATTGGGTGAGTTTTTGGGCGGGTAATTATCCTGATTATACAGCGATTAGTAATTATAGTACCGGTGTTAGGTGTGGTAGTAATACTTCTGGTAAATATGGCGGTGGTTCGCATACGTCGGCTAATAATACGGTAGAATGTGACATCCCTGGTGATACGGTGACGTTTGCTTTTAGATCTGATAGTTCTCAGAATGGTGATGGTTATGGTTATTATGCTGTTGTTACGGCTGACGTAATGATGCCGTTTGAATATTTGGTTTCGGTTTCTGATACATATGCTGTACCGGCTACCAGTTTCAGCCATGCTTTTTTGGGTTGGAGCGAGGAGCCAGATGCTTTGACGCCGACCTATCTTAATGAGGCAGATATTATGGAGAATTCTGGTTATACTTTTATGGATAGTCCAATAACACTATATGCAGTATATGATATATACCACGATGTGATCGTGAATATGGATGAAAATGTGGATGCTGTCTCGTTTGTGAATCCGAATTATCCGGCACAGAATGTGACCACTTCGGGGTCTACAATTCAGCTTCGACGAGGGACGGAATATATTGTGACAGCAAGTATTGCTCGGACTTATACTATTGATTCTTGGTTGACAACAGGAAATGGGGTATTGGGTGATGTAGATGAAAACCCAACTTCTTATGTAGTTTTGGGTGATACTACGCTTAGTATTACGTCGCAAGAGGCTGGACCATTACAGATTATTTATGACGGTAATGGGTTGACCTTTGAGGATGATGCCACTACGAATGTTGTTACGTATGATGCGAGTGTAGGTGTTCAGTATGCAACTATGAAATATTCACATACTCCAAATGTAAGGGATGATGGTACGCAGAGTGGCAACTATTCACATGGTTATACAAAGAGGGATATTATCACTGTTGAGGGCGCGGATACTTTACATATTCGGTTGACTTGGGGCGGAGAATCAGATGCTTATGATTGGGTGAGTTTCTGGGCGGGTAATTATCCGAGCTATAGTGCATATAGTAATTATAGTACTGGTGTAAAATGCGGTAGTAATACTAGTGGTAAATATGGTGGTGGCTCGTATATGTCGGCTAGCAATACAGTAGAATGTGATATTCCTGGTGATACAGTGACGTTTGCTTTTAGGTCTGATGGTAGTGGCGTGGGCGATGGCTATGGTTATTATGCTGTTGTAACTGGCAGAGATGCTAATTATGATTGGATAGATGTTGGTGAGCCAACTACTTCGTATAGTACTTTTCAAAAAACTGTGGTGTCTGGCGAATATGCCGTGCCGGATTCTGATTCGCTATATGATTTTCTTGGATGGAGCGAAGATAAAGATGCTATAGTTCCGACTTATGTTAGTGAAGAAGACATTAAAGCTAATTTCGATGCTTTAAACGGCGAAGTGTTTACTTTGTATGCTATTTATGATAGATATTTGACTGTTCATTTTGATGCGAATGGCGGAGATGGTGGTTCGATGTCTGATCAAATAATACTTAATAGGACTACCGTAAACTTAACTGCGGTGGGACTCACAAGGACAAATCATACTTTCTTATGGTGGAACACGGAGGCGGATGATAGCGGTACGAGATATTATGACTTGGCATCTTACGCTGTTTCAGATGTTAATCTTGGTGAGGTGCGTACATTGTATGCACAGTGGGGCGAATTGAC
Organism: uncultured Candidatus Saccharibacteria bacterium; assembly: GCA_946414345.1. Classification (GTDB taxonomy): domain Bacteria; phylum Patescibacteriota; class Saccharimonadia; order Saccharimonadales; family Saccharimonadaceae; genus Nanosyncoccus. The sequence continues at coordinate 18,983 of CAMKOB010000014.1, forward strand.
CACTATTAATGTTACTCTGGATGAACACTCTCGTAGTGTGGCTGTTTATAATGAAAACTATCCGGCTTATGAAATATTCAATCAAAATAATAATGGTGATGGTACCCATACAACTACGATAGACATTTATGTTGGGATCCGTTACACGGTGACGGCGACTTTTGCGACTGGTTATGAATTTAAAAATTGGGTAACCGTAGAGAATAGTGTTTTTGAAAATGCTAATAGTAATCCTACAATATATACTATAAGTGGTGATACAACTTTATCGATTGTTAGCAGGATTATTACGCCACCATCTAGGTGTTCAACTCCTTTCCCAGGATATACATATATGCAAGATTTGATGCAAGGTGACCATAATGAGATTCTAAACTCTGTGAATGCTAATACACAGTATTACTTGCGTGATGTGCGCGATTTGAAACCGTATTGTGTGAGTAAGTTGGCGGATGGAAATCTATGGATGACGAGTGATTTGTATCTTGGTAGTATTTATGAGACAACAACTTTGACGAGTGCAGACTCGGATTTGAATGGTGAATTCGTATTGTCGATTGCAGAGACCAGTGATACCAAAACTCAATGGGGTACGGCTGGGACATCGGATAATTTGGATAGTATCCATGTTTATAGATACAACACGACAAAAAACCTTTATAACTGGCATACGGCAACTGGAGGAACTACCCATACAAGCAATAGTGCGGATACTTCAATTTGTCCTGTTGGATGGAAGATGTTTACTAAGTTAAGTGGAGAGAACTATCTTTTGGCGGTTGGGGTCGTAAAAGACACTACTACGACAACTATCCTAACGAATGCACCACAGAATTTTACAGATGGACTTTATGATTCGTCTAGTATGGCTGAATATACAAATCGGGCATATTGGACTTCGGACGGCTTCTTCTATTCTTCCGGCGGTTATTATGATGGGTATTATTTTGGGATTTCTAACAGTAGAGTGAGTACTTCTAGTGGTTATCAAAAGTGGTACGGGCTTGGCGTGCGTTGTATTTTGGCATCTCCTAGTTATACTGTGACGGTTTCGATGGATTCTGACATTTCTAGTGTTACTTTAACTGATGCGAGTGGTAATGTTCAAACTGCTACGGAAGGGAATCCTGATGTTATTTTAAAGCAAGGTGTGTCGTATATTATTACCATTAATACTGATAGCGTACATGAATTGGCGTCTTGGGAGACGTCTGAAAATGGCACTTTGAGTAGTACTACTGATGCGCCTGCCACTTATAATGTTGTTGGCGCGGCTACTTTGACTGCAACTAGCCAGGTGAAGCAGCCGTTGTCTACTTGTAGCACGCCGGTCCCAGGAATTACTTATATGCAAGAACTGGATGATTCAAATATGGCTAGCGTAGTGAATAGTATTGAGACTGGAGTACAATACTATTTGAGAGATCGTCGCGATAATACTCCTTATTGCGTGTCTAAAATTGCGAATGCAATTTGGATGACGCAGAATTTAAGGATAGTTGGCACTGTATCCGCGGAAGATTCGAACTTCACAGGTGACGATGTTAATATTTCAACAAATGATTTTAAGAATAATAAAACAAATTGCAATAGCTCCAATGGTTATAACAATATTTGTAGTCATGCAGCGGATGTTTTGGATGCGCGAACTACCAGTCTTAACACTAAGCAATTGGGTGTTTGGTATAATTATGCTGCCGCTACAGCTGGTAAGATAACTGGTAGTTCTAATAGCAATGCTGCGGCTGAGGATATTTGTCCGGTTGGTTGGCATATGCCATTTTATAACACAGATCGTAGGGCTGGCTCGTTCCAAAGTGTCACAAACTCGTCAAATCGCTCATCCTTCAACGTTGTTAGAGGGAGCTATTATATAGATGGTACATTTGGTAATAACAGTTATGGATATTGGTGGTCCGCTTCTTTGTATTCTAGCTCCTCGCGTTATGCTATGTATGGCTATAGTAATACTTCTTATGGGCTTGAGGGGTGGGGTCGTTATTCAGGTTTAAATATTCGTTGTGTTAAGGAGCTAACTTTGCCAACTGAGGTATCGATAGATTCGAACATTGATGAGGTTACTTTTGTGGCTGGGGATGAAACTCGGGTTGCGAATCGTGAAAATCCTACAGTTTATCTGACATACGGAGTAACATACAACATTACTGCTACTCCTAAGACTGGTAGTGAGTTTGTTGGTTGGAGTACGACGGAGAATGGTACACTTGGCTCGGAGACTTCGAACCCAACCACTTATGTAGTAACCGGAGAAAACATTTTGACGATTAGTGGGCAAGTAATGTGCAACACTCCAGTGCCAGGTGTGACATATATGCAGGATATTACAGCAAGTAATAAGGGTTTGGTTTTGGCTGGCATGACGACGGACGCGGCTTATTATATTTTGGATTCTCGTGATGATGAACGCTATTGTGTGTCGAGGTTGGCAGATGGCAATTTGTGGCTAATCGATAATTTGCGATTAAATTTGGCAGATGCAACGGTGCTAGCAAATGTTGATGAGACAAATACAAATGCCGATGCCACAAGTTTGAATTATCTCAAAAATGGTGGTGGTACGACTAGTGATCAGTATGCAACTTCTGGTGTAGCTGAGTGGGGCAATGATGTGACTTTTGCTTCTTCGCATAGTTATTCGGACCCATTAATTGCTACAAGTGGTGCTTGTGGAAATGATACTACTTGTATCGATATGCCTTTGGCTGGGCAATGGGCTATGGATGATACTGTGCCACTAGCATCTTCTTATGGCCGGGGGTCCGGTAAGGTTGGAGCTTATTACAACTATTGTGCGGCGTCTGCTGGTTCGTATTGTTATGGTGATGGTAATACAGGCTATGGGACGAGTGTTGATGATGCTTCGCAAGACATTTGTCCGAGTGGGTGGAGGATGCCAACTGGTGGAAATAATGGTGAATATAGTGTGTTGCGCTCTATGTATGATAATGATGACGGTAGATATAGGGCGGCGCTCTCCTTGTCGCTAACAGGATATTTCAACGATGGTTTAGCTTATAGCCAAGGTACGAATGGGTTGATTAATTCTGCTACTAGAAATGATGATGGTAGTATGTTTAATGTTGGCTTTAGCGCATCTGCAATTAATCTTTTGGATACAAGTTCACGTAGTTTTGGGGCTTCAGTGAGGTGTATTTTGGAGTCACCGTCATATGAGATAACTGTGCATATGGATGAGAATGTTAATAGTGTAACGGTTATTGATGCGTTTGACAATGCAACAAGTTTGGTAGATGGCAATACTATAACTCTAAAACAGGGTGTCAGCTATACTATTATGGCTGATTATGCTAGTGGTTATGGCATGGACAGTTGGTCTACGAGTGAAGAAGGAATTATTACCAACGCGGCATTGCCGACAACTACGTATGTAATTAATGGTGATGCAACGTTGACTCTTGCTAGTAAACAATTGGTTGGACTTGAGGCACCGGCTACGTGCGATACACCTGTACCTAACTATACATATATGCAAGATATTAGGGCGAGTGTAAAGACTGCTTTGCTGAACGATTTGGCGGTGAATGCTCCATATTATTTGAGGGATGCACGGGACAACGAACCTTATTGTGTGTCTAAGTTAGCCGATGGTAAATTGTGGTTGCTTGACAATTTGAGACTTGACCTAACGGATGAGACGGTGTTTGCGAACATTTCTGAGAAGAATACGAATGCAAGTGCCACGTCTATTAATTATCTTAAAAATGGTGGTGGAACTACAAGCGATAAGTATGCCATTAACGGCGTAGCGGAATGGTCTAGTAGTGGCATAAACTATACTTATTCACGTCCGTTGATTTCTACTGGTGGTAATTGCGATACGGGTAGTACTGGTACAGGTGGTGGTTATTGTGCCAATGATCCAGAAGCTGGACAATGGAACAAGAATAGTATTCCAAAGTATAATGGTACTGAGATGATTTCTGGAAATGGTAGTGGTAAAATAGGTGTTTACTATAATTATTGCGCTGCGACGGCTGGTTCTTATTGTTATGGTAATGGTACGAGTTACGGTTCTTCATCTGGTAACGCAACGGAAGATGTTTGTCCGTTGGGGTGGAGGCTTCCAACGGGTGGCAGTAGTGGTGAATTTAGGAATTTGTGCAATGTAGTCACTGGGACCACTTGCTCGTCTGAGACTTCGATGACTTATACTGATGCTAGTAGTCTCCAATATATATTATCTACTCCGATTTCTGGATATAGTAGGATTAACGCATATAGCCAAGGTTTAACGGCAGATTTCTGGTCGTCCACTAGATATAACAATTATCATGTGTATTACATGACTATTTATTCAGCGAAGATTCTTTCACAGTATTATAATTATCGTTACGAAGGTCGCTCGATTAGGTGTATTTTAAAATAACCCTTAATGCCTATGTAATCTGGACAAAATAAGGATTTTTTGATATAATATTTCAGTTTAAAGATGCTAATTTTAAGGGAATTTAGGCATGAGCGACGAGATTTTTGGGGATGATAATTGTATTCGTGTGAGAGGAGCACGGCAGAATAATTTGCACGACCTTGATGTGGATATTCCACGTGATAAATTAGTGATTATTACGGGGTTGTCTGGGTCTGGTAAGTCTAGTCTAGCTTTTGATACGATTTATGCAGAAGGGCAGAGGCGATATGTGGAGTCGTTGTCATCTTATGCACGAATGTTTTTGGGTGTGATGGACAAGCCAGATGTGGATTCCATCACTGGGCTTTCGCCGGCGATTTCGATTGATCAAAAATCTACTTCACGTAATCCACGCTCTACCGTAGCTACTGTGACGGAAGTATATGATTATTTGAGGCTATTGTTTGCGCGGGTAGGAATACCGCATTGCCCGATTTGTCATAAAAGAGTGTCAAAACGCTCGGTGGAAGATATTGTAAATGAAGTGATGAAATTACCACTTGGTGCTAAATGTATGGTACTTGCGCCAATTGTGGCGGCGAAAAAGGGTGAATTCCAGCACATTTCTGAACAATATACAGCGAAAGGTTTTTCGCGGGTACGAGTGGATGGAATCATTTATGCGTTAGATGAGTTTCCGGAATTAAATAAAAATGAACGTCATGATATAGAGATAGTGGTGGATAGATTTGTGTTGTCGCCGGATTTGTATTCGCGAATTTCTGGCTCGGTAGAGCAGGCTTTGGAGCTAGGGCAGGGGATAATGAAAATATTAAAGATCAATGATTCGTCTGTGGCGGTGGGTGAATCACGGATATCGGCAAATAATACAGAAGAAATAACTTATTCGCAAAGATATGCTTGCCCAGACCATCCAGATGAACTAATCCCGGAGCTTACACCGCGTTTGTTTTCATTTAATGCGCCAGAGGGGGCTTGCCCAGATTGTACTGGTCTTGGCTCGAAGATGGAAGTGGATCCAGAGTTAGTCTTTAATAAGAATTTGACAATTGCAGAAGGTGGGATTAGACCTTTTAATCGAGTACAAGTTGATTCGTGGTGGTTAAAAAGGTTGTCGTCCGTTGGCGCGAAGCATGGTTTTAATATTTATACGCCAATCGGGGAATTATCGGAAGAAATTCAACATTTGATTTTGTATGGCACAGGTGATGAAAAATTTGAAATGCGGATTTCTGGTTCTGGGCGATTTGCGGATGGCACAAAATATGAAACGACTTATGAGGGTGTGATTCCGACTCTTGAGCGGCGTTATAATGATCCGAAGATTTCGGAATTTATGAAGCATGATATTGAAAGATTTATGCGTGTGCATGAATGTCAGACTTGTCATGGAGCACGGCTTAAGCCGGCTGTACTTGCTGTCACAGTACACGACTTAAATATTGTGGACATTTGTAATTTGGATGTGGATGCAACGATTGAGGCTTTGTCTCAGGATTTAGGTTTTACAGAAGCGGAAGATTTAATTGCGAAGCCAATATTGAAAGAAATACGTGAACGGGTGAAATTTATGCAAGACGTGGGATTAGGCTATTTGGAACTTGGGCGAGCGGCAAATACTTTGTCTGGTGGTGAGGCGCAAAGAATTAGGTTGGCAACACAGATTGGCTCTGGTCTCCAAGGCGTGTTATATGTTTTGGATGAACCATCGATTGGGTTACATCAGCGTGATAATGATAAATTAATTGCGACTTTGAAACATTTGAGAGATTTAAAAAATACAGTTTTGGTGGTTGAACACGATGAGGATACGATGTGGTCTTCGGATTATATTATTGACATTGGTCCGGGTGCGGGTGTAAATGGTGGACGATTGGTGGCGTGTGGTACGCCAGAAGAAGTGGCGGCAAATCCGGATTCGATTACGGGGAAGTATTTGTCTGGAAAGATGACAATTCCAGTACCAAAGAAAAGACGGAAGATTCGTAAAGGTTATGAGTTGGTCGTGCGAGGGGCGCGCGAGAATAATTTAAAAAATATAGATGTGAGTTTTCCGCTCGGTGTGATGACGGTAGTGTCTGGTGTGTCTGGTTCTGGTAAGTCGACTTTGGTGAATTCAATATTAGCAAATGAATTGTTGGCGCGATTACATAGGGCGCAGACAGTTTCTGGTACGCACGAAAAAATTGAAGGAATTGAATTAATTAACAAAGCGATTGTAATAGACCAATCACCGATTGGAAGAACGCCACGCTCTAATCCGGCAACTTATACAGGCGTATTTAATGCAATACGTGAATTGTTTGCATCGCAGCCGGAAGCACAGGTGCGTGGATATAAGGCTGGAAGATTTTCATTTAATGTAAAAGGTGGTCGTTGTGAACATTGTCAGGGTGATGGGGTAAATAAAATTGAAATGCATTTTTTGCCAGATGTGTATGTGACGTGTCCTTCGTGTCACGGAAGGAGATATAATGCAGAAGCTTTGGAGGTGAAATATAAAGGTAAAGATATTTCACAGGTTCTTGATATGACAATCGATGAAGCAGTGGAGTTTTTTGCTAATATTCCATCAATTGTTGGTAAATTGAAAACGATTCAGGAAGTGGGACTTGGCTATATCAAACTTGGCCAGCCGGCGACGACTTTTTCGGGCGGGGAAGCACAGAGAATTAAACTGGCGACAGAACTCGCGCGACGTTCGACTGGAAAGACGCTTTATATTTTGGACGAACCGACGACCGGACTTCATACGGATGATGTGAAGAGATTACTTGCGATTTTGAACAAATTGGTAGACGGTGGAAATTCAATGATTATTATTGAACACAATTTGCATGTAATAAAATCGGCAGACTGGGTGATAGACATGGGTCCAGAAGGTGGAATGAAGGGGGGTTTGGTAGTGGCGGAAGGTACACCGGAGAATCTGGCGCATGAAGCGAAAACGCCGACTGGTGAATACCTACGAAAGTATTTGAAATGAGCTGGAAGAACGATCAAGTTACAAAGAAAGAAACCGAAAAGATAATTGATTTAGCGAAAAAGGCGTTAGGCGTAGAAGGTGATTTTGTTGAATTTGGTTGTTATAAGGGTGATACGTCATTACTTCTCGCTGATGTTCTGCGAGGTTCTGGGAAACGGCTGTGGGTTTATGATTCGTTTGAGGGGTTACCAGAAAAAAGTGTTTTTGACGAGTCGGTTTTGGGCCAGGATTTTCGGAGCGGAGAATTATTTGTGACGAAGCGAGAAGTGAAAGAAAGGTTCTTGCGAGCGGGCTTGCCTGTGCCAATGATTAAAAAAGCGTGGTTTTCGGATTTAACGGCGAGTGATTTGCCGGAGAAGATTGCTTTTGCTTTTCTGGATGGAGATTTTTATGAGTCAATAAAAGATTCTTTGAAATTGGTAGAGCAGGAAATGGCAGAGGGCGGATTTTTGATTGTACATGATTATACAAATAATGCTTTGCCAGGAGTTCGAAAGGCGGTGGACGAGTGGGGTATGAATGGGCGGAAATTTGCAGTGATTTTGTTATAATTTCTTAAATGTTTTTATGTTTTATAAAACGGTTGTGGTATAATGGGTTTAGATGAAACCGTCATACGATTTTTCTTTTGGGCAAGGTGAATCCAGTGTTTCTGGCATTGGCGTAATTTCTAGTGGCAATGCTGGTGGTATTGAGTCTGCTGGCGTCGGTGATTCTCGTGGTGATATTATTATTACGTCTTCGGGTGGCGGAAATGGCGGTAAGCGTCGCTGGCCAATCGTAGTAGTAATTTTGCTATTAATCGTGGCAGTTGGTGTTGGTGTGGGGGCGTTGATGTTGGGAAATATGAATGGGGGTGAAGGTGGAGATGAGGCTATTAATGAAAAGAATGCGTTTGAAGAATATAATAATTATTTGATCGAAAAAAATAATTCGGGATTTGATGAAGAATCACTAGGTGTACTTGAGAAATTATATAGTAGTTTTTTGGAAAAAACAGATATAGATATGTCTGAATATGATAAGTATTTTGATCTTTTTGTTGTTTTCTCGAGGTATAGTTTACCTACGCGTGATGATTTGTTCAAGAAATATTTTACCGATGGTGCGCAGAGCGCATCTGAATATCTGGATACAATTATAAAAAGATATGAAAGCTATACGGATATCTATGGTTATAACTATTACGATTTGGTTTCAAGCTGGTCAAGAATAATTTTGAACCTAGCTGAATTATATAACAACGCTGGATGCCTTAATAATGAAGGTGCAGATTATGACTGTATCGTAGCAACTTTTACAACGGAAAACAAACAGTTGGTGAACGACATATCGATTGTTGATGTAAGAATGTCAACCATTCAGGATGGTGTTAAACGTTATTTGCTTACTGAGGCACTTTCAATAATGGATAGGCTTGAAGGAGAACAAGATGATTCGGAATAAGAAGATTATTTATAAACTGTTTTTATTACTTTTCTTTGTATTGATTATTGATGCATTTTTTGGAAATTCCGCGTATGCAGCTAATGCTACCCAGATTGAGAGCTCAATTGTCAATAAAATACTTATGCAGGGTGTATATAAATGCTATACAAATGGAGCTATTGTTGATTCTTTTGATCCTATTTATGGCAATTATTTAAGTACTGCTGATTTAATCAGTGGAAAGGATAGCAAACAAAGTGTGCCGCTTGCCACTGGTTTGTCAGGTGGTTTTTGGGATACTATTAATTATTATAATAGTAAGTCTTTAAGTTGCCGTGACTTTTTTGCTGGAAGCTCAAAAAATAAAAGTATATGGAGCGTTAATGGAAAGGTTGTACCTCAGATATCCGATACCGATGGGGTTGTAAGTTTCTTTGAAAATATGGGCTACACAGTTTCTAACACTGGTGGACTAGCAGATCAATGTTATAGTTTGAAATATAACGGCGATAGTTATACTAATCAGGTATGTATAGATTCTAATGGTGTATTGCGAGCGGAAGGGGAAGACGTTGCTCTTAGTGTTTCTAGTATTAAAAAGGAAGCTTATTTTGAAGTGGATGGCAAGAACAGGGTTCGTTTGCTTTTGATGGACCCAAATGGTAATTATGCAAAAAAAGATTGGATGAAACTTGAGAAAGCTGAGAATTTTAATTCAGATTGGTTAATGGGGTATGCAGCAAAGGTGTGTAAGAATGGAAAATGTTATACTGTGGCGACTACTGACGAAATGGGAGGTCAGACAGTTTATACGTATGTTTTTGATGGGGGAATAGACAGTGGTTGGATGGAGCAGGAGTCTTTGTCGCAGAAAAAAGCTAAATTTATGAATAATAGTTCGTCGAATGCTGCTACGCGAGCCATAGAATATTTGTTTGGTGTTAAAAATGCTTCTTCGAGTAGTTTGGCTTTGGGTGAGGCGGAGAAGAGAATATTGTATCAAGATTATTTGGTTTCATATTATAACGTTACTATTAACTGTAAGGATGGTCAATCTGATGCCTTTTATGAGGGTTTGATTTGGTGGTACGATGGAAACAGTAAGGTAATGAAGCAGTGTCATTATACTACAGATAGTGCAAAAAACAAAAACAAACCAGTTAACGGAGTGGATGGCGCTGGCTTTATGAGTTATAATTCTATTGCAAACTTAAAGGCGCTGTTGGATTTGTTCGAACATGATGAGCTCGGTCATGAGTATGATACTGAAGAGCTAGAAACATTATCCGACATTACAGATGAGGATGCTTATGCTAATGGGAAAATTAATGATAGTACATCGGAGTGCTACAGTGGTTCTGGACCAATTGGCTGGTTTATTTGCCCACTTATTAAAATGATATCCGGTATCGGTAACTCACTCTGGGGTACTATAGAAAAATCATTCATGATGAT
>CAMKOB010000015.1 GCA_946414345.1 uncultured Candidatus Saccharibacteria bacterium
CATTAATGGCTTTTGTAGATAGTACTACTACAGATTTAAAGAATGAAACCAATAAGTCTTCTAAAAGTACTATTGTTATGCTAGATGCTAATCTAAAAACTCCTAAAGGATTGGAGGATAAAACTTGGGGTATGTCTACTACTAAGCCAACTAGCCAACAAGACGAAGTATTTAGAGGCTTGCCTACTACGCTTGATGAAGCAGTAACTCTTAAATATACTGAAGAAGCTACAACTGCCAATGATAAGACCACCGTATATTATGGCACCTATATTACTCCAGACTTAGATTATGGTACTTATTCTGGTGTGACTATTACTTATGTTGCGGTAGCAAACTTTTATTGCAATCCAAATGCTACTAGCATACAAGAGGCTAAATGTTTACAAGACTTCGCTGGCCCTAACCGTGACCAAATCGTAGATTCTATGACTCCAGAAACACAATATACGCTCGCAGATATGCGCGACGAAAAGACTTATACTATTGCGAAACTGTATACGTTTGCACTAAGTGAAACCGAGATTCGCCATATACAAGAACCAGAGTCTACTTTCCAAGTTTGGATGACACAGAACCTAGACCTAGATTTAGATTCCGGCACCACCTATACTAACGAAGACACCGACCTAGGCTACAACCCAGACACCGACAAATACGAAACCGCTACTTGGACACCGCTCCGCTCAACTTATGCTGCTACAAACACCCAAACCCACGAGTGGTGTGTTGGTGGGGTTTGGGAAAGTGGTTATTGCCAGAGTAATAATACTCCGGAATCATATGATGCTGGAGATTTGTATTGGAACACTGGGCTAAGCAATAGTGATGAGTGGAACGATTATTATTTGGGCTGTGATCATTCCACCTCCAATCCAGATTGTTCGCACTCTGTAAATCCACTTCCTAATTATGTATCTTCTACCGGTATGCCGCAATACCATCTAGGAAACTATTATAACTGGACGGCGGCCGTAGCGATAAATGACAGCTCGTCCTACACTGATCAAGATGAAGACGATATGAAACGCTCTATCTGCCCAGCTGGTTGGACGTTACCATCAATGGTAACAGAAGATTTTGACAGCCTGTGGGATTGGTATGGTTTTTCGGACAGCTCCATAAGCGGTAACGATACATTATGGACAAATCCGCTTTATTTTGCGGCAGGCGGTATATTTAGTGGTGCTTTAACCGACGTTGGGTTCTACGGTGGGTTTTGGTCATCTACTCCGTCTTATAGAGATACTGCTCTTGGGGCGTATTTCTATACCAATGGGTCTGTTAAGTCTGAATTCTGTATAGGCCGCGAGTGTGGTCACCCTGTCCGTTGCGTTGTTCGCTCAGCCGCCGGTTCGTCCCAAGTTCATGCTGCGTAAAAATATAGTTGACACCATTAACTGTTGACATCTTATGCAAGGTGCGGTATAATCCGAGGTAATGCGTAGGTGGTGGCAGAAAGCCAGTGGTGAGTGGAAGGACTCACTGCGCCGTGGCTATTGCCTTCCGGGAATCACCCCGCAGAGTACGTTTACATTCAAGCTGGGTTTCGCTAGTTACTAAATTTGTGCTAGTCGAAAATTCTACCCAAGGGAGGGAGGGTAGCTCGCGTGATGTGTTTTTTCTACTTTCCGATTCGGGTCGAATACCTGCATTATGACGTGGCACGACCACGCAAGGCGGTTAGCCCCGCGATATCGGGGAGTGTCCCCACGCATCCGCGCCGACAGTCGGCGCTAGACACAGCGGCACGTTTCTACTATCGCGAGATGATCCCCGAGTAGCTCTGGTCGGTGCCCCGAGGGTACCCTATGCAGAGCGTGGGACGCACAGTAGTGCCTTGGGGCGCCATCGCATACTATCGGTGGAAGTCCTGCAGTCATTTGTCCTCCTATTTTCAACACTACTCCGTTTTGAGCTCCTGAATCGGTTAGCAGCCATGTAAGGTCCAAAGAAGAGATGGAGAGTTGCAAAGGGAAGACTCCCGCGACGCACAGCGGTAGAAACTGTACCATAACGTATGAGGCCAAAACAGTGGCCCCGCAACCTAGAGCACTCCGCCCACATACGTAGGCGAGTCCCCAATTGGGGCAAGTCCTGAGCCGGAGTTTGCTCGTGTCTGGGGCAAGCCCCCCAATTTCCCAGCGCCCCTCGCGCAGTTTGCGCGGGGGGATTTTTTATGTTTTTTTAAAAAAATGTGGTATAATGATGGAAATATGTCTTTTTGTAGTGTGGAATTACGATTGACAATAAATAAATAAAATTTTAAAAGGAGCATATGGCTACTGAGATTAAGGACCTGTCGAAGCTACGCAATATTGGTATTATTGCACACATTGACGCAGGCAAAACTACTACTTCGGAAGCGATTTTGTATCGTACCGGACTTAAACATAAAATTGATTTAGTGAAGGGTGGCACCGGTGGTGCTGAGACCGACTGGATGGAGCAGGAAAAGGAACGTGGTATTACAATTACTTCTGCTGCTGTAACAGTTTATTGGAAAGGGCACCAAATCAACATTATTGATACCCCGGGCCACATCGATTTCACTGCCGAGGTGGAGCGTTCGCTTCGCGTGCTCGATGGCGCAGTAGTGGTGTTTGATGGTAAGATGGGCGTCGAGGCGCAGTCCGAAACTGTGTGGCGCCAAGCTACTAAATATGGTATTCCACGCATTTGCTTCGTAAATAAAATCAATCAGATTGGTGGTGATTTTTACAAATCATTGGATTCCATTCATAAGCGCTTGTCCAAGAATGCAGTAGCAATTCACTTACCAATTGGTTTTGAAAAGGATATCTGTGGCGTGGTAGACCTCGTGGATATGAAGGCCTATACTTACAAGGATTACGCCGACCACGAACTTATCGTTGGCGACATTCCGGCTGACATGGTTGAAAAAGCCAAAAATGCTCGTTCGATGTTGATTGAAGAAGCTGTCCAAGCCGATGAAAAATTGATGGATAAGTACTTCAATGAAGGTGAAGATTCTATTACCGTCGACGAACTCAAGGCTGCACTACGCAAGCGTGTGCTCGATGGTGACTTCTTCTTAGTGACTGGTGGCGATGGCCGTGGTGTGATTGTGGAAAAAGTGCTCGATCTTATGACCGATTATCTTCCGTCACCACTTGACCGTGACCAAGGCCAAACGGTTGGCACCGATCCAAAGACTGGCGACCAAATTGTACGCAAGGCTGACAATTCGGAGCCTCTCACTGCGCTCGCATTCAAGATTGCAACCGATCCGTTTGTAGGTAAGCTTATCTTTATCCGTGTTTACGCTGGTAAACTTAAAGCTGGTGACACTATTATGAATGCTACTACTGGCGACAAAGAGCGTATTGGACGTTTGGTCCGAATGTATGCCAATGAGCGTAACGATATTACCGAGATTACGGCCGGCGACATCGCCGCAGTGGTTGGCATGAAAAACTGTACTACTGGTACAACAATTTGCGACCCAGCACATCCGATTTTGCTCGAATCGATTGATTTCCCAGATCCACCAGTATCAATCGCCGTGGAGCCAAAGACTAAGGCCGACCAAGAGAAAATGGGCATTGGTTTGTCTAAATTGGCTGAGGAAGACCCAACCTTCCGTGTCCACACCGATGAAGAAACTGGCCAAACCATTATTTCTGGTATGGGTGAGTTGCATCTCGAAATCATTATCGATCGTTTGAAGAGGGAACACGGCGTAGAGGCCAACACCGGTGCGCCACAAGTTGCCTACCGTGAAACTATTCGTGGCACAGCAGAGGCTCAAGGTAAGCACATCAAGCAGTCCGGTGGTCGTGGTCAATACGGTGATGTTTGGATTAAGTTTGAACCAAACGAGCCAGGGAAAGGCTTTGAATTTATCGATATGATTAAGGGTGGCGTGGTGCCTCAAGAGTACCGCAAACCTGTACAAAAAGGTGTCGAAGACACTTTGGCGGGCGGCGTAATTGCTGGTTACCCAGTAGTAGATGTCAAGGCAACTTTGTACGATGGTTCATACCACGATGTCGACTCATCCGAGCTAGCATTTACACTCGCAGGTTCGCTTGCAACTCGTGAAGGTATCAAGAAAGCCAATCCAGTACTTCTAGAGCCTGTGATGAAACTTGAGATTACTACCCCTGAAGATTTCATGGGCGACGTGATCGGCGATATCAACTCTAGACGCGGTCGAATTGATGAAATGGAAGATTTGAATGGTGGCGCCAAGCTTATCAAGGCATTTTGCCCTCTGGCAAACTTGTTTGGCTACACCGGTGATCTCCGCGGCATGACACAAGGCCGTGCCGCCTCTTCAATGGAGCTTTACGCTTACGAAGAGGTACCACCCAACGTGGCGGCAGAGATTATCGAGAAGAGAAACTCGAAATAGCGTCAAAAAATAAGTCGGGCAAAGCCCCGACTTATTTTTTAAAACCGTTTTCTAGCAACAATTTTTGAGATGACGTAACTACTAAAGACAATTACAACTATGCAGCCAACAACAGGAATAATTACCTCGAGGTTTATATTAGTAGAATTATCGCGAGTCATAAAGCCAGTATCTGGTATCAATGATTTGCCATCAGCTTCTTCCTTATCTTGTTTGTCTGATTCGGCAGTTTCATCATCCACCACGGCGGGCTCAGCATCGTCGCTCCTCAGTTGACCTACGAAGCTAATCGAAGCTACAGAATCATTATTACTGGAAACTATCACTGCTTGAGGATCCGATATATAATAGCTTTCATTTGTTTCTACCCCTTTTACTATGTATGAGCCATATGGTACTTTGTTAAAAATAATACTGCAACTACCATTAATTGTTTTGGTGTCAACTACTTCGTTCTTGGACTTCATTGAGCCGTCATAATATATTGCATTATCTGAATTATTGATAACCGCAAAAGTTATCCCGTTAAATGATTGGACGTTGGTATTCGTACATGAATTAGTTTCGCTATCAACTATATTGATAATAATTGAACCGACGTTGGGGGCGTTTGAAAGCTTGTAGGCCTGGTCCCCGGATCGTTCGGAAAATAATTTGATGTAAGTCTGAGTCCCACCATTGCTTGGTCTAAAGGTGATTGTTTTTTCGTCAAAATCGAGACTTATCACATTTTTATCGTAATGCAGCCTGGTCCATGGATGATATTTATCCTTGTGATAAATATTATATAACGAATCTGGCATATCGATTGTCTTTACCTCCAAAGAACTGTCTAACGAATCAATAAGTATCGTTGCTTCATCGTTAAAAATACATTTTTCCAAATTATTACACTTGTCTATTTCTGTTTCGGAGAGTGGGTTGCCGCTGAAATTTATACTGGAATATTTTCCACTATCAAATAAATCATTTATTTCTGTGATATTATTATTTGACAAATCTATCTCTAGGGACCAAAAACTATCTGATTCCTTGATCATTCTTATAATGTCATTATCAAGATTGCTATCAGACAAATAAACATAATGCAGTTTTTTTGATAATAAGGTAGCAATGTTTTTAGCTAAGTATTCTTTATTAAAGTTACTATAACTAAGGTCGAGTCTAAAAACATAATCAAACAATTCAGCTATTTGAGAGAAGTCAGTAACTGTACTGCCGCTTAGATTAAGTCTGTCAATTTTCCTATATGTGTTAAGAAGCCCTAGTGTCTGCGTTGTATCGTTGTAATCTATAATATACTTTGTTAAAGATGGGCTATTTTTGAGAGCTTGATAAAGATTTTCGTCTTGAATTATTACGCTCTCTGCCACTGTTGATAAATCTGTGGTTGCGCCAAGAACCCCATAGGTATCATAATTAATGAGTCGGTCTTCATAGGAAATATATTGGATTTGGACGTCGTAACTCAATTCTCCAGTGTGGGTGTTCTCGGTATAACTCGCAGAATTTAGAATAATAAAAGCTCCATCTTGCTCCGGTTTTGATGTACCAGTAAAATTATCCTTAGAATATAAATCGTCCCAACCGATAATAGATATCGCGTGATCCATTAAATGCATCTTATCATACATAACTGGCGTGCCATCATAAAATCTTGTTATGTGGCCGTTCGGGTCCCGACTTTCAATCCAATAATAGTCTTCACCATTCTCTTCAAACAATATTCCACTCGCACCATAGGTTAGAGCATACAGTGAGCCATTAGCCATAATATGACGCTTAATCATTTCGATCTCTTCGTCAGAATAATAGTCGCCGTTACCGCTATAATTAGCTACTTTTGTCACGTATACCGATGGCTTCAAGTTGTATAGATAGTCATAATCGTCTTCATCATATGGGAAGACAATGTTTGTTACTCCATCTTCCTCATATGTTTCGTTTGAATAGGGAACCTCCGCCTCTAGAACCGCACCAAAGCCTTTATCATTAAGATCCATATAACTAACAAAATCTGCTCCAAAATCGCCGTTATAAAGATCAATTCTGCCACCAAAATCTTTAGACATCATATAAAGCGGATATAGTTTAGATATCTCTATATCGGCTTCGCCATGTAGGGCTAAGTAGGTTTCGATGGCTCTGGCGGTGGCAAAACTCCAACATGCACCCCACGGCCATTGATAGTTTTGTGGCATGGAAATATGTTCGTCTAGGCTATATCGACTCGGCAACTCTCCTTGATAGAGGGTGGCTGCCTCTTTGTCGACCCATTCTACTGCCGTAGTTTCAGTAGCTTGTTTTAGGCCAAAAACAATGGCGGTGATAACCACCGTGGAAAGTATCATATAAATAGCTTTTTTTATTAGTTCTATTGCGTGTATCATTTTTTGTGTTGACCTTGCGTGGCAACAGATGGCTTTGCACTTGTGTCACTTTTGTTCTTTTATGTAATATTATCACAGCAGTAGAGAGCTGTCAACAATCCTAAAAATGAGATAAACCCCCCGGAGACCCGGGGGTTTATTGTTTTTTGTGTCACGTTTAGTGGTTATTAACGTACTCTTTTAGTTCTTTTTCGAATTGACTGGCAGATTGCCATTTTCGATAGTTGTAGATTTCTGCGATGTCGGCAATAAAAAATCAAAAAAGTGCTTGCAATTTTTTTGAATATGTGGTACAATATAGTTGAGAAGGTGATTTTGTATCATCTTTAGAATCTTACCTCAGGGAAAGCAGCTTTAGCTGTTATACATAAAACCCTCCCCCCTCTCTTACCCCCCTACCTTTAAGCACCGGAATCGGTGCCACCTCCCCTTCCTCCCCCCCTACAATCCTCTTTAGGCGACACTATCGCCGTCTCTGACACACATTAGCAGCTTTCCCAAAAATGAGGAACCCCCGCCAAAGTTTTTAGTAATCGCTTTTAACAATCGACGGGGGCTCTCCTTTTTTATAAAAACCTATTGACATCCATTTCGTTTATGCTTATAATGGTTTCTGTATAAGGTCATATCAAATATAAAAAAGGAACAAAAATATGTCTTCTCGGCTGATGGTCAACCTAATTGAACCGAGCGACATAGTGATACCAGACACTGATGGCGGCACGCCAGATACTGGTATTTTTAGTATTGGACAAAGTACTAACAATGTCCAAAATAGTAATGCATTAATAATTACCGTTATTAGCTTAGCAGTGCTACTTGCTATTGTAACGGTCATTATTCTTCTCATCAAAAGACATAAGAAACAAAAACTAGTAAATAAACTAGGTGGCTCTTATAATGGAATGACACTTAATTCTAAAAGACATTTAGTTCCTAGACTTGCAGGATTATTTACATTGGTTCTTATCGCTGCATTTGGTTTCTTAAACTACAACGAAAAACATATGACCAGCAACGTAGAAGCAGTTAGTGACACATTAACTGTTACTGCCAAGGATATTACTTCCGTTAATATTGTAGTGGAAGATGAAGCAGCATTTGGTGTGGGCGAAAGTACCGTTACGGTTGATACTGCTACTAACAGTGGATATACCTTGATGGCCTATGTGGATAGTACTACCACTAGTCTCACCAATACGGAGTCTGATGATGTTATTGAGATGCTAGAAACTACTTATTCCCAAGCTCTCACGGACAACACTTGGGGAATTGCTTTTACTAAACCAGAAAGCCAAGACCAAACTGTCTTTAGAGGGCTTCCTACGGCAGAGAAAGATGCAATGATAGTAAACGTATCCAGCACTAACCCTACTGAAGCTGGAGACGCAGTGACGTTATACTACGCCGCATATGTGACACCGGATTTGGAATATGGCACATATGAGGGTGCTACTATTAACTATATTGCTGTGCCGCAAGTAATAGATACCGATGATGTAACTGTGCGATTTCATGGAAATGGGTTCTATTTCGACGAAGCCAAGACACAAGACACTAATACTGTAGTATACGGTGAGACCTGTAAACTTTCTTATATCGATATCAGCGGTGGATGCAACACGGTTTACGTGGGGAATGATACGAAAATATCCAAATCGCCAAACATAAATGATGACGGCGTAGCTGAGGGTGGCTATGATGATTATTTGGACGATGATTATTTATTTGTAGACCATGTTTCTTTTGACGGTGCAGATATGTTAATGATCGATTTAACATATGGATTAGAAACGGATTATGATTATCTATACGTGTTTGAAAGTGACGATATTACAAAAGAAAACTGGTATAACAGGAGAGAAGATGCCACAACAGTACTTAATGAATATGGCGATAATGAGTACGGAGGACCCGGCATGGAGGACGATGAATACTTACCCGCTGGTGAAACCACACTGTTTATAAATGGTGATAGTGTGAGTTTTGTGCTTTCTACTGATGGTGCTGATGACTATTATGGTTATTACGCCAATATACACCCAGTATATTTAAACAAACCAGAAGGCATACAAACTAAAGAGGATAAAATTTGCCATTTTGTGAAGAGTGACAATGTAAATGAAGATGGCGAGAAGGAAGAATCTTATTACCCTGATGCCAACTTCCTGCAGACCGTAAGTATTCCCGGTGCCGATAAGATAAAAGTTGAGATTAATTACGCCATTAACACGGATGGAGCCGAGATTGATGTTGTTCGGGGTGTCTGGAATGGAGAATACGATGATTATTCCGATGAAAGGATGGTATTCTCTACCTATTACAACGACGCTGACCCGACTGGTTCAGAAGAGTTTATTATAGATGATGGCGCTGTAACATTCAAGATGATATCTTGGGATGAATTAATAGAAGGGTACGACTATGGTTTTTATGCTAGACTATATCCAATTTACGCCGAGGAACACGAAGGCACTATTCCTATGCAAGATTGTATATTTGGCAGAAAGGGAGGCACATTTATGAGGGTGGTTGCGCCGGAGGACTATTACGAAGGTTGGTATTTGTTTGTTGAGATCGAAGGTGAAGACTATTATGGAGAACCTTGGTGGTTTGATTCTGAGGTTGAAATATTGGATTATATTATGGGACATATTGACTATTACGCCGGAAGAACCGTAGACATTTATGCAAGAAATTATTACGTCATCGCATATGATGCCAATGGCGGTGCGCCAATTTATGATGACTGGAATCCAAATTGGGCTTATCAACGGGTTTATGAATTTTATGATAATAGTATTTGGGATGGCTATATTTTCAAGCGGGAAGGATATAATTTCGTAAGTTGGAATACAAGGCCGGATGGGAGCGGTGATTGGTATTACCCAAATACTTTGATTTCTGCTGAAGGACATTTGGGCGAAACATTAACGCTTTATGCACAGTGGGCGCCAAAATAAAAAAAGGAGCAAATGACATGTCATCAAAACTCTTAATTAATGTAAATGACGCTACGCCAACTGTAGTACCAGACACTAGTGCACCAGATACTGGGATGTTTAGCGTGTCGCATACAGATGGAGTAGATTATAATGTCAGTATGATACTTCCTATTATTGGTATAGCTATACTAGTAATAGCAATACTTGCTATCATTATTACTACAATTAAAAAACGTAAGAAAGTAAATCGTTTTACTACTCATACTAATAAACACTTAGTGGCTAAACTAACTACATTGTCCGTAGTACTAATAGTTGGCTTATTTGCTGTTATGAATCTGGATAAACTAACCAATCTAGCTAGTGCAGTACTTCTAGTAGATGACTTGAAGAACACAGATGACAATAGTCTTACCATTACAGCTAGTGATATTAAAATAGACGTAGATCTGAACGACACTGCAGTCTTTGCTACCGGTGAAAGTGTAGTTACTGTAGATTCTGCTACCGAGGCAGGATACACACTCATGGCCTATGTAGATAGTAATACTACAGACCTAAAGAATGAAACTAATAAATCGTCTACTAGTACTATTGCTATGCTAGATTCATTAGAACCTACAGCTCTCACTAACAATACATGGGGTGTAGCTACTACTAAACCAACTAGCCAAACACAAGCGGTCTTTACTGGTCTTTCTACAACATTAGAAGAAGCTATGACATTGAAGTCTGCAGAAGAAGTTACAGCTGCTAGCGACAAATCTACTTTCTACTATGGTACTTATATTACTCCAGACTTAGATTACGGTACTTATTCTGGTACTACTATTACCTATATCGCAATAGCTAACTATGCTGGACCATGTAATCCAAATGCTACTACCATACAAGAAGCAGTCTGTTTACAAGACTTTGCTGGGCCTAACCGTGACCAAATTGTAGATTCTATGACGCCAGAAACGCAATATACACTTATGGATATGCGTGATGAGAAAACTTATACGATTGCAAAGTTGTATGCGTGGAAGGAGTCCGGTTCAAGCGACGGTGGCGGTGGCGACCTCCCAATTCTCATCCAAACCATTGATAATAATACCACCTTCCAGGTTTGGATGACTCAAAACCTAGACTTAGACCTAGACTCCAACACCACCTATACTAACAAAGATACCGACCTTGGCTATAATCCACAAACCCAACAATACGAAACCGCTACTTGGACACCAAGCCTATCTACCTATACTGCCGACAATACTGAATGGAGAAACTCCAACACCACGCCAGAATCTTATGACCCTGGTGATATATATTGGAATGGCAGAGAGGATAATGGTGCTTGGAATGAATACTGGATGAGTTGCATCTTTGATTCTAACGCTGTGCCCCACAATTGCGATGAATCACTCAACCCTATTTCTACCTATATTTCTTCTACTGGAATTCCACAATATCATTTGGGTAATTACTATAACTGGACTGTTGCTGTAGCTTTGAATAATAGCTCTAGTTATCGCAGCGAGAAATTGGTAGAACAATCTATTTGTCCAGCTGGTTGGACATTGCCAAGAATAGGAGAAGGCAACGATTCGTTTGACTCTTTATGGTATGGAAATAATTTCTATGACGATGGCTTTTTGTCTTATTGGTATGATGACAACAATACGCGTCACTCCTTGTGGGAAGAACCACTTTTCTTTGCCACTAGCGGTGGCTGGGATGGCAGCTTGGTGGATGTTGGTGGTTCTGGCTATTTTTGGTCTCCTATTGCGTATAATACGAAAGGTGCTGGCGATGCATTATTTTCTTTGGATGGTTATGTCAATCCGTCCAGTGGCGCTCAACGCTCTTCCGGGGTCTCAATCCGTTGCATCGCGCGTCCAGTTGCGAGCTATTGGAAAAATAGCTCCGGCATCCCCATCCCCATCCCCATCAATCCTGACGATCCTCACGTGCTGTAGCTCATCAAAAACTCTTTACAATTCAACAAAAATAAGGTAAAATAATCTTTGTAGAGATTTGGAGCTGGTTTTTATTAGCGCTCCAAACGTAATAACAAAATAAAAGGAGAAAGAATGGCAAATTTTGACCGTTCCAAGCCGCACATCAACGTCGGCACCATGGGTCACGTCGACCATGGTAAAACTACTTTAACTGCTGCGATTACTACAGTTCTCGCAAAAAGACTCCCATCGGATGTCAACAAGCCGGTGGCTTATGATCAAATCGATAATGCTCCAGAAGAGAAAGCTCGTGGTATTACCATCGCTACTTCTCACCAGGAGTATGAATCCGAAAAGCGTCACTACGCACACGTCGATATGCCGGGTCACGCTGACTATATTAAAAACATGATTACCGGTGCTGCACAGGTAGATGGTGCTATCCTAGTGGTAGCCGCTAACGATGGTCCGTTGCCACAGACTCGTGAGCACGTACTTCTCGCTCACCAGGTGAACGTACCAAAAATCATCGTATTCTTGAACAAGATGGACCTCGCTGATCCAGAACTCGTCGAACTCGTCGAGATGGACGTACGCGAACTTTTGAACAAGTACGGTTTCGATGGCGATCACGCTCCAATCATCAAGGGTTCTGCTACTAAGGCTCTTGAAGGCGACAAGGAAAACGAAGACGCTATCATGGAGCTCGTCCATGCTATGGATGAATACTTTGATATTCCAGAGCATGATCTTGACAAACCATTCTTGATGCCAATCGAGGATGTCTTCTCAATCAAAGGTCGTGGTACTGTTGCCACTGGTCGTATCGAGCAGGGCGTTGTCAAATTGAACGACGAAGTTGAAATCGTCGGTCTTCGCGACACCCAGAAGTCAGTTGTGACCGGTATCGAAGCCTTCCACAAGACTCTTGATCAAGGTCAAGCTGGCGATAACGCTGGTTTGCTTCTTCGTGGTATTGAGCGTGACCAAATCGAACGTGGTCAGGTGATTGCCAAGCCAGGCACTATTACCCCACATACTGAATTTGAAGCTCAGGTTTATATCCTTAAGAAAGAGGAAGGTGGACGCCACACTCCATTTTCTAAGGGCTATAAGCCACAGTTCTACTTCCGCACCACTGATGTGACTGGTGAAGTTGAACTTCCAGCCGACAAGGAAATCGTCATGCCAGGTGATCAGGTAACCTTCAACGTTAAGTTGCTTGCTCCTGTCGCTATGAACGAACAAGACCGCTTTGCTATCCGTGAAGGTGGCAAAACCGTAGGCTCTGGTGTTATCACCAAGGTTATCAAGTAGTTCGATATTCTGATAAAAAAATAACCCCTGCAAGGGGTTATTTTTTATGCCTTTAGAATTGGGAACGGCGGTGGATTTTGCGAATAGTTTTAGCTAGTACACCGATAATAGAAGCGCCCAGCACTGCTCCGATAGCAGAGACGACGATAAATACCGCATTCTTTTCACTTGTAGAGGCACCAGTGTCTGGCACCAGGATAGGTTCCTCCTCTTCCTCTGCTACGTGAATAGCAGTAAATGTCAAATCCTCGTTCACAATTACCTCTGTGATTTCTTCTGATGAAATTGGCTTGCCAGCTTTGATTTCGGTGCCGTCTGTTAAAGTAACGTCTTTATCAGCGGTCCAATAATCTAGTTCATAACCATCTACCGGAATAGTAGTAGAACCTGATGGTGTTTTGCCAGCGATGATTTTTTCTGTTTCGAGTTCATCGATTTTACCATTTCCGTCCGAAACATATTCGACAGTATATTGCTTAGCATAGTAGGAAATTGGGGAACCGGCATTAGACTTAAAACCATAGATCATTTCTAGGCCAGCATTTTGTGTTGCTTCACTGAGCTTAACAAATACGTCACTGTCTTGGTTGATAACCGTGCTCTGCGCATAGATATATTTGCCTTCTTCTGAGTACATATTTTTAATCTCACCAGTGGCCGGTTGCAAGGCAGCAGCAGACTTTGCGAACATATTGCTTTTTGTTAACTCATTCCCAGTGTTAAGTATTTTGAAGGCCTGATTGGCATCTATATCCAGAATGCCATAGTAAAGCTCGCTAGAGCTAAATACTGTGCTTGGTTCGCTTGTTGCATATAGTTTTTGTTTAGTATCCAAGAAGACGGCGCCACCGGTCGACGCAATATTTAAGCTACCGGTAGCGCTTGTCTCGCACGACTCATCGCTCGCAACCGGAAAACCAATTTCAAGTGAGCCTTTTGGTGTGCCTTTGGCAGAGGCGCTATTACCAGTCAAAACACCGGCCGCCACCCAAGCGGTCTCCGTGGTGAACGCAAGGTCCTCTTTAATAATACTTGCTATATCAACCCTGATAGTATATTGTCTATTTGAAACAGTATAATAAAGATTTTCAACCTCCGAGAGGTCAGCATCGCCGGAAACCTCGATATATTTTATCGGCGTGCAAAAATTATTGTTACTATACCCCTCTTTCCACAAGTTAGAATTAGAAAAAGTTATTTCAACGTCGTCTGCCCCCATATCAATCAAGGGTGTCAATTCGCCAAGTAGGGTAGGATTAATAGTGACAGTCTCCTCGCCTAATTCTTGCCCGCCAGTATAATCTATGTTATACGGGTTAGCGGCAAAAACCGGCGTCGCCATAATATTTGCTGCTGTTAGTATTGTGGCCGCTAAAGTTATTTTTTTCTTTTTGTTTTTCATTTTTTTCCTTTATTTATTCGTTTAAAATTGAGACCGGCGGTGAATTTTGCGAATAGTTTTGGCCAGTATACCGATAATAGAAGCGCCTAGCATTGCTCCGATAATAGAGATGGCAACAAGCGCCGCGTTCCTTTCACTTGTGGAGGCACCGGTGTCCGGTACTTCGATTGGCTCCAACTCGACGTGGACAGCGGTAAGCACTAAGTCATCATTTACGACTATTTCTAAGAGCTCTTCTGGTGAAATTGGCTTACCAGCTTTAATTTCGGTGTCATCCGCTAAAATAACATCTTTATCTGAAGTCCAATAGTCTAACTCATAGCCGTCCGCTGGAGTGGTGGTAGAGCCGGATGGAGTCTCACCGGCGATGACGTTTTCCGCCTCGACTTCGTCGACTTTACCATTTTTGTCGGAAAGATATTCAACGGTAAATTGTTTAACGTAATAGTTAATTGGGGAGCCGGCACCCGATGCAAAGCCATAAACCATTTTGAGACCTTCATCTTGTGTCGCTGAATTAAGTTTTACATAGACGTTGTTTCCTTCATCAATCGTAAAGGTCGGCGTGGTGGAATAAATGTATTTACCTTCTCCACCAACATACATGTTCTTGTCATCTTCGGTAATTGTGTTGGTATTATTATCGTCGCCGTCTTCGCTTCCTACGGTTGGCTGTAACCCATCAAAGGACTTAGCAAACATATTTCCATTTTCTCCGCCTACTAATTGATTCCCGGAATTTAATACTTTAAAAGATTGTGAAGCATCAATATCTAAGATGCCATAATAAAGGTCGTCGTGCTTAAACACTTTTTCTTGCTTGTTATCAACGCGCGTAAGTGTTTGTTTTGTTTCAACAAAGAAAGTACCGCGGTCTCTGGCGCCATTATAGAGCAAAATAACACCGTCTTCTTTAGTGCCACATTCGCTGTCTTTGGAGATATTATAACCAACTACAAGTTCTCCGTTTGTTGGAAGAGCTTCTACAGCGATCCACTCACTGTCGTTTTCATCATCACTAAATATTACCTGATTTAAAACACTAGCTATCTCAACTTTTATCTTGAATTTTCCATTTGAGATAGTGTAATATACACCTTCTAAATCTTGGGCAGTAGTGCTTTCGGAAACTTTAAAATATTTTGTTTTTTTACAACGTCTAGCCACATCGTAGCTGTACCCATCGTCCCATAATTCGGAATCGGAATATTCAACCTCAACTTCTTCATTTAAATCAATTAGCGGACCGATGTGTTCATCCAATAAGTTGACAACTCCTTCACCTAGCGGAGCCCCGCCGTCATATTCTATGCCATATGGATTAGCGGCAAAAACTGGCGTCGCTATGGCGTTCGCCACCGTTAGTACTGCGGCGGCCAAAGCTGCTTTTGCTTTTTTATATCTCATTTTCGATTCCTTTGTTTGTTTTTTCGTATAACCTTTTATGGTTATGATTATATATCATCATAATTATTTGTCAAGAATAAAAAATCTACCAAACTAGCGTTCGGTAGATTTTTATTCGCTACATCCGGATTTCGGCATCGACGCCAGCAGGCAATGAAAGATTTTGGAGGCTTTCAATAGTCTTAGGAGTAGCATTTAAGATGTCGATTAAGCGCTTGTGGACTTTCATTTCGAAAGATTCGCCACCAGTCTTGTAGACGTGTGGAGACTTCACCACAGTAAAGCTGCTGCGCTTGGTTGGTAGAGGAATTGGACCATTTACCTGGGCGCCAGTGCGGATGGCCGTGTCGACGATTTGGCGGGCGCTCTGATCAATCACGCGGTGATCATAGGCTTTGAGCCTGATGCGAATGGTGAGACCTTCTTGTTTTTTTGCTTCTGTCATTTAATTATTCCTTCCTTCTCTGGAACCTTAGATGAGCACTTAGATGGCCGTCGATAAGCTAACAGAGATAGATAATTAGTTTATTGTTCTTCCATTATACCACGTTTTGCGAAAATAAGCAAGGTGGTGTATAATTGACACATGAGTATTTCTGGACTCAAAAAAAAGTTTTATTTCCGTGCGGCGGCCTATTTTCGGTATTTTGCAGGCAAGGTTTTTAAGAGGTGGCAACCTAGAGTAATTGCAGTAACTGGTTCAGCTGGTAAAACAACCATGCTTTCGATGCTTGAGCACGAGATGGGGAATAAAGCTCATTATTCGCACAATGCTAATTCCGCATTTGGTATTTCTTTTGATATGTTGGGCGTGAAGGGTGTGACCAAATCCAAATTGCGTTGGTTTTGGCTATTTTTTATAGCGCCATTTAAGGGGTTGTTCCGCCACCCAAAACAACGTTTTTATGTAGTAGAATGCGACGGTGAGCGACCAAATGAAGCAAAGTTTCTCGCCGAATGGCTAAAACCTGAGGTGACAATTTGGGTATCGATTGGGCTTTCACATGCGGTACAGTTTGAAAAAGTAGTAGAGGAAGGTAAATTCAAAGATTTGTCAGAGGCAATTACAGCTGAATTTGCGAATTTACCAGCTAATACTTCTAAAATCGTATACATCGATGCAGACTCTAAGCTAATGCGTGAGGCTTGCGCCGGAATTAAAGCTAAGGTGATACCAATTAAAAAATCTCAAATGAAAAAATATGTGGTTTTCTCAGATTCAACAGACTTTACTTACGGTGACACCACTTTTCATTTCAATACTCCACAGCCGAAAGATATTGCATTTAATCTATTCGTCTTACAGGATTTGATGAAATATTTGAAGCTCAACTTTAATCCAGACTTTTCGAACCTAGAGGTGCAGCCAGGGCGAGGCTCATACTTTAAAGGAATTAGGGGAATTGACATTGTAGATAGCACCTATAATGCGCATATGATTTCAATGCAATCTACGCTCGACATGGTAAAACGAATGCACGCAGAAGAGAAATGGCTGATAATCGGTGACATCGTAGACCAGGGGTCGCTCGAAGAGGAAGAACATCGCAAACTTGCACATTTAATCGCAGATGCCGAGCCGGACAAGGTTGTGCTTGTGGGGCGGAGAACTAAAGAATACACGGCGCCAGAGCTAAAAAAACTCGGTGTTTCAGCAGTAGCCACTACCGACCCAAAGAAGGCTTTATCATACCTTGAAAAAAGAATTCGAGGGGACGAAACGCTAATTTTTAAGGGAAGTCAATACTTGGAGTGGATTATCGAGAAATTACTAGCGGACCCAGCTGACGCAAAGAAGCTTTGTCGACGCGACAAGGGTGCAATAAAAAGACGTAAAGATTGGGGACTAGAATAATGAGTGGCGGAACTGGTTTGCCAGATAAAATAGCGGATTTGTATATTATCCATGGTTGGACTTATACTGTGGAGCCATGGAAAGCTACGTTAAAGTTACTAAAAGATGCTGGTTTTCGAATTAAGATGCTTAATGTACCTGGTTTGACCGAATCTAGCCAGAAGGTTTTTAATATTGATGACTATATTAAGTGGGCAGATAGCCAAATTCCAAAGGGTGCCGTGGCATTGGGGCATTCAAACGGCGGAAGGATATTACTGAATCTATGTGCCAAAAAGCCCGAAAAGCTACAACATTTGATTTTGCTCGATAGCGCTGGAGTTTACGAACCGTCGCGCAGAAAACAAATAGTAGAAAGGCTCGCCAAGATGGGGAAACCTTTAAAGAAAATCCCTCTTGTTAATAAAGCGTTTCACAAGCTTACTGGCACGACCGATTATTCACGTGCACCGGAAAACATGAAAAAGACATTAGTAAACATGTTGGAGTCAGATAAAAATTTGGATTTTTCGAAAGTTACGACGCCGGTTTTCATCCTTTGGGGCAAAAAAGACACTACTACGCCGCCACGCCAAGCAACAATAATGTACGAAAAGCTGCCAAAAGCCGAATTAAAGTTTTACGCAAATTGGACACATGCGCCATACATCTCCGATCCAGAGGGGCTCGCTAGAGTTTTGGCTACCTTGATTCGGAGGCTAAAGAAATGAAGCGACACTATTTTTTAGGGTTAGCGGCCGGAAGAAAAATTGGTGCAGCAAGACAGCTTTTTGCGATTGGGCGAAAAAAACATTTAGTTGAATTAGAAAAAACACTTTCAAAGCATTACGATGGTACGGCGATTCTCTGTAAAAACGGACGGAGCGGTCTTGCCATCGCCCTAGAATCATATTTTAAAAAAGGTGATGGAATTATTATTAATGCTTTTACTTGCTATGCGGTGGTGGAGGCGATTGAAACGGCTGGATGCGTTCCAATTTATGCGGATATCTCGAAAGAGGATTTAAATTTCAATGTGGCAACGCTAAAAAAGGTGAATAAAAAAGGTGCAAAAGGAATAATCATTCAAAACACTCTAGGTAACCCAGTAGATATTGTTGAAATTGAAAAGTTTGCTAAAAATAATGGTCTTTTAATTATTGAGGATTTAGCGCATTGTGCAGGCGTAAGATATCCGGACAGACGCGAGGTCGGCACCGTAGGTGTGGCAACCGCGTTATCATTCGGTAAAGATAAGTCGATTGATACCACTAGTGGCGGAGCAGTAATAATCCGTAACACAGAATCGTCTAACCGCGAGACGCCATCGGTGCGTTTATCATCGCCGAAATTCTGTGATTCTGCGCGGGCACGATGGTATCCAACACTAGCCGCATGGTGTCGAGGCTTGGCGCGATTACATTTGTGTGGAGCTTTGATGCGACTGTTTGTAAAAATACATTTTGTCGAGAAAAGTGCGGATAATAAATTGGACATTTCTAAGCGTTGCACTAAGTGGCAAGCCAAACTTGCTTTGGAACAAATTAAAGACCTACGAAGAACTGGCGAAGGGAAGATTCGAGATTTTTATTTAGTGAACGACCGAGATAAGTGCCTTAAAGAACTTAAAAAGGCCGGTTTTCACTTTGATGGTTTTTGGTATGAAAGGCCAATTTCGCCAGAAAGGTATTATAAAAAAGTGCATTTTCCCGAAAAAGAATGCCCCATGGCAACTGAGGTAGCTGCGCAGATTATTAACGTACCAAGATACTACCCAAGAACCAAGCTTAAAAAAGCATACAAGATTATAAAATCATACTTGGTGGAGGAAAAAAAATAAAATGGTGACGGAGGATTTAGGTGCGATGAATAAAGAAGATAATAAAAAGTGGCAAAACATTTTAGAGAAATACCCAGAAGCGAATTTTTTGCAGTCACCCGAATACGGAAGGATGAATGAAATTTTAGGCTGCAAAGTAGTGATTGACGATTTTGAGGGACTGGGTTGGGCATTAATGATTGTTAGAAACGCAAAGCGGGGAAGATATTTGGAAATCCCCTGCGGGCCATTAATCGATTGGAATGACAAGGTGGCGCGAAAAAATGTATTAGCCCAAATCGCCAAAATCGGGAAAGCAGAGAAATGTGTATTTGTGCGGATGCGCCCACAGCTAACCACAACTGATGAAAATTTAAAAATTTTAGAAAATCTAGGCATGAAGAAATCGCCAATGCATCTTGCGGCTGAACATACCGTGATGCTAGATTTAACCAAATCCCTCGATGCAATTTTGGCGGATATGCGAAGGCAAACCCGTTATGAAGTGAGGCAGTCTGAGAAAATCGGAATCGAAGTTACAAGTAGTGATTCGGTAGAAATCTTCAAGAATTTTCACACGTGCCAAGTTGAAACAGCGAAGCGACAAGGATTCGTACCACCATCTTTAGATGTTTTAATGGCAGAGAGGGAAGCGTTCGCTGGCAATATTAGAATTTACACAGCTTCAGCACCAAAAAACAACAATGCTACATTTGTAGCAAAATATCCAGACATTGAGAACGGAGCGTTAATTGCGTATGGCATGATTATTGGTGGCGGAAAAGAAGCAGATTATTATGAAGCAGCGAGCACACTACTTAATCGTCGTGTGCCCGGTGCATATGCTTTGCTTTGGCAAGCAATTAAAGATTTGAAAGAAGCTGGGTATGAGCGGTTTAATCTGTGGGGGATTGCACCACCGGGGCAGACACAGCATCGATATGCCGGCGTGACAACTTTCAAAACCGGGTTCGGCGGCGAGGTTGTAGAATTTGTGCCGGCGCACGATTTGATATTATCGCGCATTGGATATTTAAAGGATTATGTGGTGGAAACTGCACGAAAGAAAAAGAGGCACTTATGATAGAAATTAAAGATGGGTTGGACAAAGCTGAGTGGGATAACTTTGTGGCAAAGAGGCCGGAAGCAAATTTTTTGCAATCGTGGGATTTTTATGAATTTCACATTGCCCGTGGTAAAAAAGTGGTGCGGCGGCTCGTATTGAAGGACAACGTCATTGTTGGGACATATGCCGGAGTTGTAGAAACGGCAAGACGCGGAAAATATCTCGCAATCGCCGGTGGTCCATTAATAGATTTTAAAGACTCAACGATAGTAAAGGCGGTTTTTACCGACATTAAAACTATGGGGAAGCTAGCAGGCGCTGTGTTCGTACGAGTACGACCGCAAGAACCACTATCAGATAATATTTTGAGGCTTTTGTCAAAGTATGATTTGAAGCCAGCGCCAATGTATTTGTCGGTTGAGTATGCAGGGGTATTGGACTTACAAAAAACGCGCGAGGAAATATTGGCAGGCGCATCACAAGGGTTTCGGCGAAAGCTTCGCAAGGCTGAAAAATTAGACATCGAGGTAACGGCCTCAGCAGATGATGCCGCAATTTTTGATTTTTGCAAATTAGAGAAATTGCACGCTGAAAGGCAAAAGTATGTGGCATTCTCGAGCGATTTTCTAACTAAACAATTCGAGGCTTTTCGCGCGGGCGGGGAAGTATTAATATACACCGCTCGATTTGAGGGGGAGATTTTGGCACAAAATTTCATGATTTTTTATGGTCCAGAAGCGAGCTACCATTATGGTGTGTCAAGTGAACTTGGTACACGTTATTCGGCAGCACCACTCTTGCACCTTGCAGCGATGGACGAGGCGCGTCGGAGAGGGTGTGCGCGTTATAATCTTTGGGGAATTGTTGAAACAGACGAGAAAACGCACCGTTTTTATGGGGTTTCTGAATTTAAACGTTCGTTCGGTTGCGAAGAATTACGCTATACACCAGCGCATGATTTAGTCTTGAAGCCATCCAAATATTTGGTTACTGAAGCGGTTGAAAAAATCCGCAAAAAAGTACGTCACGTCTAAGCTTTTGAGCTCCTCGGTTTGGGCAATTATGTTTTTCGTGGTATAATTAAGCATAAGTAAAACATTAACAAGGATTTTTATGGCACATATTAATCGAAAATATATTGATAGACACTGGTTGTCATTCGTGTTCCGTGGTGGGGTGGCAATCATATTTGCTTTTTTGGCAATTTTTGGGGCACTAAGTGACTTTAATCTGGCAATCATTATGATTGTAATGTATCTCCTAATTATGGGGATAATCGATGCGACGAGTGCATTATATAGCACGTTCAAAAAACGTGGGTGGGTCAATTCTGTAGTTGATGCATTAATCGATGTAATCGCAGCCATTATATTATTGACGATGGGGCAAAATAACTTACCGATAAGCATGATTGTTTTGTGTGCTTACACATTACTATCCGGCTTAGTTGATATTTTCCACGGTTTCCTCTCGACTGTGGATCCAACCGACAGGTTTATTCGTGTGCTGGCCGGCGTAATTGGTGCGATTACCGGCTTTGTAATTTTGAATTCCGCTGGCTTTGATGATATTATGATTTTTGCTAGATTCTTTGGCGTGTATTTACTAATTGTCGGCGTCACCAGCATGATTTATGGCATTCATAATCGCTCGCAGGCAATTGAAGATGCAGAAGCCCGAAGGGAGGCTAGAAAAGCCAGCAAAAAATCTGCAAAAAAGACTGCACGCAAAAAATAGTTGTTTTAATATTAAAAAACCTTGACAACCATTATTCTTATGCTAGAATTAGCGTAGGAAGGAAAAAAATAAAAATAATAGAAAGAAAAAAATATGTCATCTAAGCTTTTGGTCAACGTAAATGATGCTAGGCCAGAAATCGTGGTGCCAGATACCGATGTACCAGATACTGGTATGTTTAGTGTTTCACACGAGGACGGGGTTAGTTTTAATGCCAGTTTGATTTTACCAATTATTGGTATTTCTGTTTTATTAATTGCAATTATTGTAGGCGCCATTACAGCATTTTCTCGACGTAAAAAGGTGAATCGTTTTACCGTCCACACCACCAAGCATTCGGTGGCAAAAATCACAACGCTTTCTTTGCTAGTGCTGGTTGGCCTGTTTGCATTGATTAGTGCTAATAATAAATTGGATAAAGTGGGGGCCCTCCCAGCCACCGGTCTTGAGCTGACAATTACTGCTAGTGATGTCAACATTGATATCGATTTAAATAATAAGAATGTTTATGCGGCCAAAGAAAGCGCGATTTCTATAGATTCGGCTACCATAGCCGGGTATACGCTTATGGCCTACGTAGACAGCGATGCAACAAACCTCACTAACGAAACTAATGCCGCATCCACTGACACAATCTCCATGTTAAGCTCAACTGGGACAAGTGTTCTGGGAAACAATACGTGGGGTGTTGCTACCACCGAGCCGACCGACCAAACTTCTGCAGTATTCACCGGCTTTCCTACTACAGCCGAAGAAGCTTTAACCATAAAATCGACAACTAATGCTACTTCAGCAAACGACACGACATCCTTGTATTATGGCGCATACGTTACTCCCGATTTGGATTACGGGACTTATTCTGGAGTAACCATTAATTATGTTGTGGTTGCGAATTTCGCTTGTAATCCCGATGCAACAAATATTAATGACGCGATCTGTTTGCAGGATTTTGCCAGTTCAAATGGTGAACGAATTATGGCGTCTATGAATCCAGAGACGCAATATCTACTCTACGATATGCGTGATGAAAAATCTTATACTGTAGCAAA
Source organism: uncultured Candidatus Saccharibacteria bacterium (assembly GCA_946414345.1). Lineage (GTDB taxonomy): Bacteria > Patescibacteriota > Saccharimonadia > Saccharimonadales > Saccharimonadaceae > Nanosyncoccus. The sequence goes on from CAMKOB010000015.1 coordinate 23,288, forward strand.
ACTGCTCGCCAACCCAGTCCAAGACACTTATAATCCGTCAAGTTCAACCGGCAGTTACTATACGATTTGGATGACGCAAAATTTGGACTTAGACCTAAATTCAAACACTACTTACACCAACAGAGATACTGATTTGGGTTATGACGTGCGTACCGGGCAATATACTACCGCTTCTTGGAGACCGGAACGTTCTACAACCACGGTCGCTGGCGAGTGGGGAGAAGAGATGGACGGTGAACCCTGTTATAATATCGACCATTGTGGGTACCGCACCAGGCCGCAATCCTATGACCCAGGCAACATTTATTGGAATGGCACCATAAGCGATGGAGGAGATTGGTGGGAATATTGGAGAGCTTGTGGCAACCAGCATAGACCAGATTGCGAGGTTACGATTCCGACATCTAACTATACGTCTGACACTGGTTTATCAAACTACCATTTGGGTAATTTCTATAACTGGGCTGCAGCTGTAGCATCAAATAACACTCTGGATATTCTTCCGCAAGAATTTGTAGATCAGTCTATTTGTCCAGCCGGTTGGACGTTGCCTAAATCTGGGAATGGTGAGGATAGTTTTTATGCACTTTGGTATGGCCGAGTCGGAGAGTATATCGGAGATGGGCGCTATGCTAATATTTCTGCACTTTGGAGTGAGCCACTTGGTTTCCCGGTCAGCGGATACTATATGGGTAGCATCGGATCCGTTGGTATCTATGGTGGTTTTTGGTCATCCACTGGTTATTCAGATGTTGCCAAGTTCGGCGGTTTCCATGGGGATGGAAGATTTGAAGGCAATGATTTTGGCACTGGGTACGGTCTGTCGGTGCGCTGCATAGCTCGTCCAGCAGCAAGTTAAAAATAGTTGTAAAAATGATTTTATGCAATATCTAATTGATAGCCCGCCTCTTCGGTGGGTTATCTAAATTTTTCTCTTGATTATTTTTAAATCATATGTATAATGGGGTATAGAAAGATTACAAATAAACACTAAAAAGGAAAGAATATGTCGTCTAAACTATCAATTAATGTGAATGACGCCCGTATCGTAGTGCCAGATACCGACAGCGACGCCGCAGCTCCAGATACTGGTGGCAACACAACACTCGCAGGCACAAATTACGTAAACGACAATGGTACAAGTATAGTGTTACCAGTACTTGGTATATCAATATTGGTATTATTAATTTTTACGGCCATTGTCACAACTACTGTTAGACGGCGTAAAACAGTAAGAGCTGGTAAGTTTTCTATTAATAATACTAGACGACTGATTGCTAGGGTGACCACGCTTTCGGCAGTAGTTTTAGTTGCTATTTTTGCTACAGCAAATTTAAGCAGCGAGCAGGAATCGGTAGGAGCTCTTATAGATACAACTGCGGAGCTGACAATTTCTGCGAGTGATATCAGCTTCGATGTCGACCTAGGCGATGATAATGCTTTTGGGGTAGGGGAAGGTACCGTATCGGTGAAGACGGCTACTAAGGCCGGCTACACCTTGATGGCATATGTAGATAGCACGTCTACCAACTTAACTAGCAAAACAAATTCCTCTTCGACTATCAAAATGCTAGACTCACTAGAGTCACATGCACTCACCGAAAACACCTGGGGCATAGCTACCACTGAGCCAAATTCGCAAGACGATGTAGTGTTTACTGGCCTCCCAACTTCTTCTACTGATGCTCTTACCATTAAGTCAACACACCGAGCTTCTGAAGCAGACGAAACACAAATATTTTATTATGGCGCATACCTTACACCAGGTTTGGAGTATGGTGCCTATGATGGCGTAACTATCACTTATATCGCTGTGGCGAATTTCTGTAACTCGGAAGCTACCGATATCGATGAAACGGTATGTCTGCAGGATTTTGCCGGACCTTATAGCGAACAAATTATAGAGTCCATGGTGCCAGAGACGACCTACACACTCCTCGATAAGCGCGATGAGAAGACTTATACAGTTGCTAAGTTCCTAGCTAATGCTATCCCGGATTCAGAAAATCCAATATCGTCCTTGACGGGTGATCATTATACGGTGTGGATGACTCAAAACTTGGATTTAGACATAGACTCTAGAACGACTTACACCAACGAGGATACCGATTTGGGGTACAATACACGAACCGGCAAGTACGAGACTGCTTCTTGGAGGCCAGAGAGTTCTACCATTACGACTGCTGGTGAGTGGGGTGAAAAATATTGCTATTCGGATAACGATTGTGTTTACGAACCTGGGTACTATGATACCCCTGAGTCCTATGACCCAGGAGATGTGTATTGGAATGGCCGCGTGAGTACTGGCGACGACTGGCAGGATTATTGGAGAATTTGTGACACCAACCTTTATGCACCAGATTGTCCAGCTACCATCCCAACATCAAATTATTTAGCCAGTACTGGTTCGTCGCATTATCACTTGGGAAACTTCTACAACTGGACTGCAGCCGTAGCGACAAATGACAGCAATGACTTTTTAGCTAGTAGAGAAACACTGGTGGAGCAGTCCATTTGTCCAGCTGGTTGGACATTGCCTAGGATTGGTGATGGTGAAGATAGTTTCAATGCGCTTTGGTATAGTCGTGCGGGGAATTATGATGACACAGACGGAACTTTCGACAATATCTCTGCGCTTTGGTCCGAACCGCTTGGGTTCCCAACTAGTGGTTATTATATGGGTGCAATTGGCTCAATCGGTATCTATGGTGGCTTTTGGTCGTCCTTTTCTTATGGCTCTGAGGGTGTTGTTGGTTACGGCGGTTTTGATGTGAATGGCGGCATATTCCCACCAGCCTTCCATAGTCCATTCGGCCTTTCCGTGCGCTGTATTGCTCGTCCAGTTAGCTCCGATTTAATACTTCGTTAATAGTTGTAAAAAAACGAAATTTATGTTATAATGTAGTTAATCACTTGTATAGGGGGTAGAGACAGTGAGCAGAACTTTCCCAATTTGGGCAGCAATCCTACTTTTCGGCATGATTGCGCTGTTCTTTGTGGGCTGGCTGAATGTCTACGTTCCAAAGGACCAGAAAGAAAAGGCCAGAAGAATCAGCATTGGCAAAATTCGAGATGGCGAAATCGCGAGCATCAAGTGCAAAAATCATTCTACTGGCGCATGGTGCTTCCTTCTTCCCACGGCAATTGCAGTGGCGGCTTCGGTTTTGTTCTTCATTGAGGATTTTACCACTTTGGCGCACGCGATTCACGGGGGAGTGATCGGCTACGTCACGGCGGCACTGATTTTCTTTTTCCAGTTTGTGCTGGCTGACATGCTTCTGTTTGCCATGCTTTTCTTCGGCGAAGTTTTGTCTGAGCAGGATATTCGATCCTACTATAAATCCCGTTTTGGGGTAAATGTCGAAATGGATCACGATGCCTAAATTTGTAAAACCCGCCATCTCGGCGGGTTTTCCCATATCGTCTTGACTATTTTTTAAACATATGTATAATGTAATGTAGAATAGGTCATATTCAAATAAAAAGATAAAATAAAAGAGCAGGAAAATAAAGTATGTCTTCTAAGGTATCAATTAATGTAAAGTACCCAGAGATTGTAGTGCCAGATACCGATACTCCAGGTGCTGATACGCCAGACACTGGCATGTTTAGTACTGGACAGATCAGTGATGCTGGGGTTAGTAATTCTATGTTGCCAATTGTTGGTGTTTCAACAATATCATTAGTTGTCCTGGTATTAATTGCCGGGCTAATTATCCGTCGTATCAAGGACAAGAAATGTAAATCTTTTGCAATTCATCATGCTGGACGGTCCATACTAAGAATTGCTTGCCTTGTGACAGTGTTATCACTTTCTGTTTTTGCTCTTTTTGAATATGGTAGCCATAAAATGGATGCTGTGGAGGCGACCGGAACGTCGACAACTCCAGTGTCACCATCGCCATTGCCATCATCATCCTCGCTAACACCAGGTGTAGGCGAAGAACTTTCAGTTACTACAGAGGGTGTCGATATTAATGTGGTGCTGGACAACACGCCAGTATTCGCTACAACCAAAAGCACAGTAACGGTAAATGCTGCAACCACCAATGGTTATACATTAATGGCTTATGTAGATAGTAATACTTCTGATCTTACTAATGAAACCAATACTAATGCTACTACTAAAATTACTGGACTTGAATCATCCTACTCGCAACCACTTACGGAAAACACATGGGGAGTAGCATTATCACTACCAGAAAACCAAGATGCTCCAGTATTTCATGGACTTCCTACCAAAAAGGAAGATGCTATGATGATTAAAGTTACTGGCTCTACGGCAACAAACGCTAATGATACTACAGAACTATACTATGCTACTTATGTTACTCCAGACCTAGAGGAAGGTACTTATACTGGTGCGACGGTGAATTATGTAGCTATTTCTAACCCGGTTGGGGATGATATTACGGTTAAATTTAATACTTATAATGAAGACACAGACATGGACGAATTATATAATACCGTGACTTATGGTATAGATTGCTCTATGGTCTATATCGGTAGTAGCTGCCAGAAGGCTTATGCTGGCAAAACCACTACATATGAGTTGCCTGAGCACTTAGAATATGATACTAACTATAATATGTATTATTACTTGGAACCTATCAGGGTAACTGGGGTCGACATGTTAAAAATAGATATAGAAATTGGTAGTGCCGACGTACGTAGAGGTGTAGAAATAATAAAAGGGGCTTACTCTAGCATGGCAGCCATAGATAGGTTACACGACGAAGTTAGTAGTCCATCTGATTTATATAATCTTGTATCATACATGTATAGTGATCCGTCTAGCTCAACTAAGACGTTATACACCCAAAAAAATGACTTAACACTTCTTTATTATAATACGTCCGACAATGGCAACAGCTTTCGTGCCACCATTACACCAATTTATTTTGAAAAGCCTTCAGGAGTAGAGACCACCGAGACTAGTTTCTGCAGAAGGTTGGAGGTGCGCAGTATAGATGACGGTCAATCTATCCAACCCATCAATGAAGTCGATAGCATATTCAATGTATTCAGTGGGGAACTTGGCGGAGATATGTCGATATTATCAGCCCCCTTTCCAATACTCATACGACCAGTTACGTTGCCCAATGCTGACGGAGTGAGAGCTGAAATAACTTATGATTTGCCGTCTAAAATGACAATCGGGCTTGCTGAGGGAATAATTACCACCATCGAGGAACCGCCTGAGAATTTTAATACAATTTCATCAGGATCTGGTTCCAAAACATTTGATTATAATGGTGACACTGTATCATTTTTGATGATGCTTACCAAATCATTTAGAAATCTTAGCCTCAGCGTTAATTATTATCCACTATATAATCATGAAATTGAGAATACTGTGCCCGTTCAGACCTGTAGGTTTACTAATAAATCCGGCACCTATAGGGAGCCGGCCGAATTTAGTCAGGGTGGATATTGGAGAGGGGAATTTGATATGGATGGCGATGGGTCTGGTGATAGCGTCTTTCTTAACGACGAAGCAGAAATAAAATCGTTCCTGCAATCATCTTATGACACTCTTCGTGGACAGACAATAGATGTTTATGAAATTTTCCCATAATACAACTATTCTTAATACCAACTTGAGAACCCACTGAAGAGGTGGGTTCTTTAGATTGTCTTGACTTTATTTCTAAACATATGTATAATGAGGCGTAGAAAGGTCACAAACAAACACTAAAAAGCAAAACCATGTCGTCTAAGTTATCAATTAACGTAAATGATGCTAGTATTGTAGTACCAGATACTGGTGGCGATACTATTCCGGATGCCGTAGCCCCAGATACTGGCGGTAATACAA
>CAMKOB010000016.1 GCA_946414345.1 uncultured Candidatus Saccharibacteria bacterium
AATGCTTCAAGAGAACTTGGTCTTTCCTACTCACAGCTAATTGCTGGTATGAAGGCTAAAAATATCAATCTCGATCGCAAAGTTCTAGCCGAGCTTGCCGTAAATAATCCTGAAGCGTTCAAAGCAATCGTAAATACCGTGAAGGAGAAATAAGATGGCAATTTGTGAAATTTCTGGAAAAGGCAAAATGTATGGCCATAATGTGTCATTTTCACAGCGCCATACACGCAAAGTATTTAAGCCGAATGTATCAAAGAGGACATTAGTCATTAATGGCCAAAAGGTAAAGTGCAATATTTCTACTTCTGCTTTAAGGACACTAAAAAAGAAAGGGCTAGTAGAGTCACCAAAAGCCAAAAAGGCTTAATGTTGTGTGTTTTACATGCATTTTTTACAACAAAAATCACCCTCGCGGGTGATTTTTGGTTGCGGAATGCCCTTAATCATCCATGGAACTTATTAACTTGTTGATACCAGCAAGCTGATCGATGAGAGAGAACAGGCTGCTTCTACGCTCTTCGATGATTTCTTTCGTTTCGGGATCAAAAACACTTTTTAGTAAATCACTATATTCTGCATACAAACCTTCAACCTCTTCCGAATCAACTCCTCTATCTCCTATTAGGGTACTGAACCTCCGTTCTAGCGCATCAAAACGCTCTTTAATTTCACGGGAGTCTGTTTCAGGCCGCGTGTCTTCAGGAGGGGTCTCTGTCTCGTTTGATTCGGGGGTTTTGTCATTCTCTTTATCGAACTGTTTTAGTTCATACATAGCAACAAAGAACGCCCCAATTTGCCCAGTTCCTTCGATTTGTTCCAAAACATCATCTTTTTTATTATTATCTGCAATTTCCAACAGAGCGGTTACCCCCTTCATGGCTTTTTTATAAAGCTCTACTGTTCCCGGGCTCATTTTGCTGGGGTCCATATCGCTTCGCTCTAAAGACTTTTTGAAATCCTTATCACAATCCAACATGGCCGAGCTAAAACCAATATCCCAGACGGCTCGCCCTAGTTTGGTGTCTTCTGGATTCTTGCGATCATAATCGCTTCTTTCTGTAAGTGTTCTGTAGGTTTTAAAATACTCACTTTCTATCGTTACGTGCCCTTCGCGGTCTGTGATAACCCTGGTTACAGGAGATACTTCCTTTACTGTTTTATCTTGATCAGAATGATGTTTCTCTTGCTCAACCAGTTTTTTTGCCGCTTCGGAGTCGAATTTGTTGCTCATTTCGGTCAATACTTCTGTACCGCTACTGTCAATTTGTGCGCTGGATTCACTTGCGCTAGGGTTAATACTTTCCATTTATTCTCCTTGTTTAAGGTTTTCGTGCTTCTGTTATAATTCTAACATAAAAAAAATACCCTGCGTCTAAACTATGTTTAAATTAAATAATTTTAACTGTTCCAAAACCCATATTCTACCCTACGTGACAAAAATCACCCTTGCGGGTGATTTTTGTGCGAGCCTTCGATAAGCCGGGTTCTGTATCTATGCCAGAGCATAGACGACAATCATCTATCTAGATACTATATTGCTATAGCATTCAAGCGGTGAGCGTGCATCTTCGAGCAGAAGTATATAGCACTCCTTGCAACAGGTAGGGTTTGCCCTTGCATTATATCACTATAATACACTGTGAGCTTTTACCTCACTCTTTTCACCCTTACTGGCTAGGCCAGCGGTATATGTTTCTGTGGTACTTTCCCTATCCTTGCGGACGGTCGCTGTTAGCGACTACCTTACTCTGTGTTGCCCGGACTTTCCTCTTAGAGTTTGCTCTAAGCGATTGCCTTTCAGGCTCTCTTATATTATACCACAAAATGCCTTAAGCGCCAACCCTATCTTTGCCGTTGCGACGTGGAGCATTGAGCTCAATATATTCAATCATCTTAGAAGCGACATCTTTACCAGTAACCTTCTCAATACCAAACCCTGGAGAGGCGTTTACTTCAAGTACGAGCGGGCCACGTGCTGAACGCATGATATCTACACCACAAATATGAAGGCCCATGGCGCGAGCAGCTTTTAAGGCAATCTTTTTCTCGTCTGCTGTTAGTTTGATTGGGGTACCTTGACCACCTTGATGGAGATTGGAGCGGAAATCGTCATCCAACGATGCTCTTTGCATAGAAGCGACAACTTGGTTCCCTACGACGAAGGCGCGAATATCGGTGCCGGCAGATTCTTTAATAAACTCTTGAAGTAGGATGTTAGTGCCGTCTTCGTTATAGAGGTAAAAGGCTTGCAATGCGGACTTAGCAGCTTTTCTGGTGTCGGCAAGAATTACGCCGTTACCATGAGTGCCAGTTGCAAGCTTAATAATAACTGGGAGACCAATCTGTTCTAGCAAGTCATCAATATCTGAGGTGTTACGCGAAACTAAGGTTTTTGGCGTATCAACGTCATATTTTGCAAGAATCTGAGCAGCGCGCAGTTTATCGCGAGCTCGGGTGATGGCCACGGATGGAGCAGAGGTCCAAACGCCTTGCATCTCAAACTGTCGCACTACGGCACAGCCATAACGAGTCATGCCATTTGAGATACGTGGTAAAATGGCATCGAATTTCTCAAGCTTTTCACCTTCATAATAAACATCTGGGTGTTTATCATCAAGAGAGAGATAACAATTCTTATATTTAATTACTTTGACGTCGTGTCCACGTTTTACAGCCTCTTCAACGAGACGCTTAGTAGAATAATTCCCCGGTCCATTAGATAAAATAGCTAATTTCATATACTATTCTCCTTTCATTTTTTTAAATACTTACGATGAAATTTATAAGGATCTTCTTGTAATTCGTGATTTAATTGGTGAGTATTCGGGTTGGAATGATATTTAACTGACGACTTTGAAACGTCAACTAGGAAATGCTCGTTCAAAGTGTGACGACCGATGAGGACGGGAAAATTGTTCCGAGAACGGTTAGCAAGAGTAAAGGTCGTAACAAAAGTTGCTCCCCCTAGAGTTAGAGATAGTTTTACACGATAGCGTATCTGTTCATCTCCATGAGAAGAGCGAACAGTTTTTACCATATAATCTGTAGACTCTAGCTTTTCACCAGTATAAAACGGTGATTTTTTATCAAAAAGAACAAATGACAGGGTGCCATCTTTATCCATATCTATACTGGAAGCCCAAATAGATGAGGTGTCGGCACCGGTATCAATCTTTGCTGGGATATCTTTTATCCCATTTATTTCTACGTATTCCGTAGAGCCAACGATGACTAATTCTTTTGTCATGCTTATAATTATATCATTTTTTGAGAATATTATCAATTGCTTGGTTGGCCTCGTGATCAGCAACCTGGTTTTCTGATCTGGGAACATGAGTAAATGAAACTGATTCAAAACTCTCGAGCAGTTTTTGGATTGAATTATATATAGGAATAATATCTTGGTTTTTCACCGTAAATATACCTGTTAATTGGTTCACAACCATTAAGCTATCAGAGATGAAGCGGGCTGATTTAATTCCTAGCTTAATGGCACGTTCGATGCCGTTTCTCATTGCGTAATACTCCGCAACACGCGAGGTGGCAAACCCAATAAACTCCCCGCCTTGTTCTATTGTGTGGCCGTCCGTATCTACAATCTGATAGCCAATACCAGAAGGGCCAGGATTACCTCTAGAGGCGCCGTCTACATAAACAACAACCGAACTGGCGGTACTTCGAGGCGAGATATGGCCTGGTGTCATCTCGGTGATTTCCAGTACTGACGTGCTAGATTCATTAAGATGCTCGTTTAGGTTATTAAAATCTTTGATAAATTTATAGGCAGTATATCTGTCGCATGGCTCTGGTTTAGCATGCTCATCAATATTCACTTCATATATAATATATAGATTACTGAGTCGGCTGGAGCCTTCAAGCGCCAAGAAAGTAATGACATCCTTAATCTTAATTGAGGTGGCCGTCAAGCCAACATATTCAGATAATAATCGAACACAAGCTTCTTCAGGTTGCTCGCCAAATTTAATCTTACCAGTGGGGAGCTCCCAAAAAACCGGGGCCTCACTTCGGCCACGGCTGCGCTTCAAAATTAGGGTCCCCTCACTCGTCTTAATAATACCTACTACTCTGATTCGTTGTTTCATCGCCCACCTTTGGTGCCCTACCGGCCTGTTTTCCCCGTAATATATACAAGGTGGGTAAAATCTTATGCGATACATCCACGGATGTAAGCCACGAAATCCCTATAACATGATTATTCAGGAAAATCATGTTGCCGGTAGGGCTAATTATATTATATCATACGGGGGCATTAATTGGTACATTAATGCCCTACAATAAGATAGAAGAAATTAAGAATGCCGTTCATGCCATTTACCATTAGCGATGAAAGAAATTCACCAAAGATCAGTATTAATATATATACAAAAACTACGCCGTAACCTTCGAGGGTTGAGAGAAATTGACGGACTGCGTCTGGTGAAATAGCGTAGAGTACACGAGAGCCATCGAGTGGAGGGATTGGAATAAGATTGAAGAGCATGAACCCAAGGTTTATGAATATTAATTCAGTAAAAACAAATTTCCACAATTCACCGCCATGACCATAGATGAGCCCACTGAAATGGCCGATAAGGAAGGCAATAAAAGCCAACAAGAAATTGGTTAGGGGCCCAGCAACGGCAGTAAGTGCCATTCCCCACTCTTTGCCTTTGAGATTGTGGGAATTGATTGGCACTGGTTTGGCGCCACCAAAAACTGGGGCATGGAGTAAATATAATACAACAGGAACCAAAACCGACATAATAGGATCAATATGTTTAAGAGGGTTAAAAGTAAGGCGACCAGCATCTTTAGCCGTATGATCGCCCAACCAATAAGCAACTAAACCGTGTGCGAGTTCATGCAAGATAACCGAGCCCACTACGATTATTATTACTACTATCAGATTTACAATATTAATATCCATTAGGTAAGCACCACCACTTCTTTAGTAGCGGGCAGGCTGTCGAGGGATTTGACCTTGATGCGTTTTTCAGTACGAGCCGTAAGCTTAAGTTCGGACACCATGCCATCGATATTCCCCATTGCGATGATGAGCTTTGGTTCAAGCTCGCGAACAGCACGAACAGAGGATGTACATAGAATGTCTGCAACAAGATCGTCGAGGTTTTCTTCAATATCGCCGATAATGCCAATATGAATACCATTAATTTCTACATCGTAGATTGTTTTGCCAGACTCAGTTGCAATGCCCCGTATAGTAGCATCACCTATTTCAGCTTCACAAGGACCTTCAATTTTACCGACGGCAAGATTGGCATCGATATTGCCATCAGCAATATTAAACTTAACTGCGCCTTTTTTTGTAATTAGTGTAATTTCGTCCTGATTTTTACTCTCAATTTCAAACATTTTGCTCCTTTATTTAATTATATCTTCTGGATCGACTATTTCGGATATTTCCATTTCGAAAATATCTTCTAGAAAACGATCTTTGACGCTCTTTCGATAAGTGAAGTCATCTACCGACATGATTACATAATTAATGGGCTTGCCTTGTTTTTTCTCGACTACCTCGGCCCAACGAGTAAGCTTTTTGGTTTTGTCGTTGCCAATGATGAGGAGATCGACACCTTCTTGTCCCGGCAGACGATTAGTGACGATAAGGCCATGAAGATATTTTTTTACTGGACGAATATATTCATCCCATGTGGATTCATGAACGTCTTTGTCGCGGGATGAATCAATTTTTTTACTAAAAATGTCGATAAGCGGACGCGTGAATGGATGTTTAGTATTGGCTGAGTAATAAACTTTATTATCGAAAGTTTCATTTTTAATGATGCCGATGCTTTCGAGATTTAGTAGTTCCCTACGGACCGAGTTGATCTGCTCGTCAATCACGCGAGTCATTTCGCGCACGTAAAAAGATTTTTCTGGACTTTCGAAAAATAGTTTTAGAAGCTTTGCCCGAGTCTTACTGCCGAACAATTTTTCTATTGGTGTACTATTTTCTTTTACCATTATGAATATATTGTAGCACAAATGGATAAATTTTTGCAAGCTCGAGCCAAGTGATGTTTGGATTGCGCTTAAACCATGTAAGCTGACGTTTGGCTAGGTGCCAGTCTTCATAAAAACATTTTTCCTTGGCCTGCTCCAACGTAAGTTCACCCGTTAAATATTTATGCGCATATTCATAAATGTCTGATTTCATGGCTTGGTTATTCCAGCCATATTTTTTTACCAACTTTTCTGTCTCACTAAAAAGTTCCGGACTAAACATTTGCTCGATTCGCTTTTTCAGTCTTGTACGAAGCACCTCTGGTTCAGTTTTGACGCCAACAATGAGATAGTCGCCTTTTACAGATGTACGGTCTGAACAACTTTTTTGTTCAAGGTCTCCAATTTTATGTCCTGTAGGGCCTTTGAATTTATAATCATAAATTAACGCATCAATATAAAGCCCGGTGCCGCCAACAATCATCGGGATTTTATTGCGCGCCTTAATGTCTTTGATCTTTTGTTCAGCGTAGCTTTTCCAATCCGCCACAGTGAAGCGTTCGCCTGGTTCAACTAGGTCTAGTCCGTAATGCGGAATGCCATCCATTTCTTCCTTAGTAGGCTTGGCGGTACCGATATTCATGCCTTTGTAAATCGCGCGGGAGTCGGCAGAAATAATCTCGCCACCAATCGCTTTGGCGATTTTGATTGAAACGCCAGTTTTACCGGAACCAGTGGGACCCAAAATTATGACTGACGGGTCCTGCCGGACCTTCTCCTCCCCCACTTCGCTATGGCTCAGTGGGGGACCCCCTCCGGGTCCGTCACCCGTCATACTATAATTCCTTCAAGAACCGTTCGAGTTCGTTTAGCTTTATTTTTTTCTCTTTATCACGAAGACGGACGGAAACTTCGTTTGCCTCGGCGTCTTTCGGGCCAACTACAAGAATGGCTGGAATTTTCATATCAGTGGCGCGCTTGATTTTCTTGCCAAGTGAGTCGGCAGATTCATCTACAGTATATCGAAGTTCATTATATTTAAGTGGTTTATCGAGAACAATTTTATTAAGAATGTCAGTAATCTTTGATACATACTCAGGAATTTGGTTATTGACAGTAACGATGCGGACTTGTTCTGGTGCGCACCAGAATGGGAACCAACCACCAGTATGTTCAATAAAAACGCTTAAGAAGCGCTCGATGGAGCCAAGTGTGGCATGATGGAGCATGACTGGGCGTTCTTTTTCGCCTTTTTCATTAGTAAATTCAAGACCGAAACGCTCTGGCATCACGAAATCTAATTGAATAGTCGCGAGTTGATGTTCGCGTCCAATAGCATCTTCGGCCATGAAATCAATCTTCGGGCCATAAAAGGCTGCTTCGCCTTCTTGCTCAAAATAGTCTAGGCCATTGTCAATGGCAGCTTGCTTGATTTGATTTTGAGCCATATCCCAAAGCTTCTTATCGCCTAAATATTTATCTTCATCGGAACGATAAGAAAGGCGGGCACGAAGCTTTTGCATGCCAACAGTTGTGTATAATTCTTTTACAATAGCAACGAGACGCGCGACTTCTTCTTTGATTTGATCTTTACGACAAAAGACATGCGAGTCGTCTTGAGTCAAAGAACGAACACGAGAAAGTCCACCGAGTTCACCAGTTTTTTCGTCGCGATAATCTGTTGTTGCCTCCATATAACGGACCGGCATCTCTTTGTATGTACGAGGTCTAGAGGCAAAGATTTGAGTATGATGCGGGCAGTTCATCGGCTTCATTGCAAAATCTTCGCCGTTAACCTGAGAATGCACCATAAATAGCTCATCGCCAAACTTAGCATAGTGACCAGATGTCTTATAGAGATCAGTCTTGGTGATATGTGGGGTCCAGACTTTTTTGAATCCTTCCCTGCCACGGAGACTTAGGGAGTAGTTTGCCATTAGCTCACGAAGTTCGGTGCCGCGTGGGGTAAAGAGTGGGAGACCAGCGCCTACTAAATCACTGAAGCAGAACAGATCTAATTCTTTGCCTAATTTACGGTGATCACGCGCCTTAGCTTCTTCTTGACGCTTTAAATATTCATCAAGCTCTTCTTCGGTTGAGAAAGCGACACCGTAGATGCGAGTAAGCATAGGGCGTTTTTCGTCACCGCGCCAATAGGCGCCAGCGAGACGAATAAGCTTGAATGGGCCAACCTCGGAGAGGTCTTTTAGATGTGGGCCTTTGCAGAGGTCGGTGAAGACATCGCCCATATCATAAAAGGTGATTTTGTCACCCTCTGGAAGTTCTTCGATTAGCTCCACCTTGTAATCTTGCTTGTGATCACGAGCCCAGTTTAAGGCTTCGTCCTTGGTAGCTTCACGCTTCTCCATTTTTAGTTTACGAGCAATAAGACCGCGCATTTTCTTCTCAATTTTGGCGAGGTCAGCATCGCTAATCTTAGCATCGCCAAAGTCAATATCGTAGTAAAAGCCATTCTCGATGGCGGGGCCAATACCGAATTTAGCTGTTGGATAAAGTTCTGTCACGGCTGCAGCGAGCACATGGCTTAGAGTGTGCCGCATTTTTTCTAAACTATCTTGGGGGTTAATTTTAGCATCCTTTGCGGAAGTTTTCATCTTTATCCTTTCTATTACTCATAATATTATAACATATTTTTACCTAATTGGGAGGTGTAGTTTTTGTGCCTAGCCTAACTTTGGCATTATACGATCACTTGAATTAGCCAATTTTACTACAAATGTAGCAAAATTCTTAAAGTTAAAATTTTATAGGAGACGACAGATGATAGAATCAAAACCAGCGGAGGAGAAAGGTTATGAAGCAACTAAATGTTAAAAATTGTGGTTTTCGATGGTGGCTGTGGTGGCGAACTGTTCGCAGACAGATTAGCATCTGAACTCCCAGTGGTCGAAATAATTAAGGTAATCGATCGATGCAGCGCCGAAACAATCCTCAAACAACCGAGGAAGGCGCGTGTTGCCGCCGAGAATGCTTTGCGCCCATACTTTGGCCGGGTCGATTTGATTATCTTCGCAAATTACCTCCTTTCGACCACAAGTCTCAACTATTTTCGCAAAAAATATAAAACCCAGAAGTTTATAGGATTCACTCTTAAATCTAAGCGACTTGCCGTTGAGAAAGCAACTTTAATTCTAACTACCACTGCCACGACAAAAAACCTCGCCTTCTTCACACTGGCTCATCGAATAAAGGCTAAAACTATTTGTTTAGATAGCTGGCCTTTGAAGATAGACAGCGGCGAGCTGACTAAAGATAATATAGGAAACGCTCTAGGATCTATTCTTGGCATGCTTCGTAACTTTTCTCCCGAGCAAGTTCTACTAATATGTGGGCAATTTACTGAGTTTATACCGGAATTTCGCAAAGCATTTGGACACAATGTCAGAATCGTGGATAGTTTTAACGATACAATAAGAGATGCTTATCGTGTTCTAGGAATTCGTGGAGCACCCAAAATAAAATAAAGAGCCTACGGCTCTTTTTTATTTTCTCTCAAATGCTTGGTGGGTCGCAAGAGGCTCGAACTCCTGACCTCTTCGGTGTAAACGAAGCGCTCTAGCCAACTGAGCTAGCGACCCAACATTATTATTATACCACGGATAGAGAGTTTTGAATAGTATAAAAAAGTTATTCAGAGTTATGCCTACAAATTATTAAGTGCTTCGGAAATATTAGCATCGAAGACTTCGCGAACTTTAGTAGTAACAGAGTCGGCTTCAGTTTTTAAAGTGTTAAAAGCTTCGGATATCGCATCGTTGTCTTCCGAAAGATATACATCTTTAAAATTTTGCCATTTGGTGATATATTCATTGATAATATTTTTAATCTCTTCAATATTAACGGTATTTGCAAGAGTAATCAGATTATTAATGTATTTATCAATTCCCTCTTCGTTCACTTCAGTGGGGACATCTTTTAAAATGTCTTTCGCATTTTGGTTAAAATTTGTTTTTTCGGAAATTGCGGTACCGAGAGCGGAAAGAATCTCAGTGGTTTCTTTTTCATAGTTTTCGCGCCCAATTTGAACACCTTTATTATATGCTGCGTTAACGCCAAAAAAAGTTGCTACTGCAACGAGCGCGACTAGAACTACTATTATAATCCAACGTAAAATTGAATTTGATTTGATTATGAAGTTTCTCTTTTTTGCATTACTCATTTTGTTCCTTTCTTTTATCTTAGTGTCCAGAGCTCAAAATCGAGAGGCCAAGCGTTGAAACTATCGCAGCCACGAAGACCGGTGGACTGCTGGAGCATAATTGGGGCGGGACCACCGGCGTCACAGCCTTCTACATGGCTGTAATGACCGAGCCAATGACCCATTTCATGATTTACTACCATGTGCTGATAATCGCGGGTGCTCATACCTCCAGCACGCGAAGCATCGGTGCCCTCACGCCAGCGCACATCATTAATGATCACTTGATTAGCCCAGGTGGTGCAGGAAAGCTCGCTGCTACATCCGGCTGTAGCGCCAAGACTGGCTGGATCCGATAGGATTACATTAACATCTTGGCCATTACTCACTTCTACAAATTTAAGACCTGCACGCGCCCAACCCCTGGAATCATTCAGGGTTTCGGCAACTTTGGCTTTAAAATCACTAAAATTAGCTTCTACATCGCCCCAAACAAGAGTCTTGTAATAAATGACTTTCACGCCATCCACCATGTGGCCAACGGCGTCGGCAGTGCTAGCGGTATTGGTACCGCCGCTATATGTATAAACTGGCTCGGGCCAGCGTTCGAAATCTGTAGGAGTTGGGATTATGATAGGCTCAGAAATAAGTTGTTTTAGCAGTTCGTCTTTGTCTGTATCAGTACCAAAATTGATAGCTTTTACAGTAGCTGCGCCAATCAGTGTAATGGCAACTGCCACAATTAATAAAAGACTCTTTGTCAGTTTCATTTAGACCTCAATTAATTCGTATTCACGAGAGCCAAGACCGAGTGATTCGGCATACGGTAAGATGGCGCGACCCTCGCGAGAATCGATGCGCTCTTGAAGGTCTTTGGCGCCTTTATCTCGGCTAGCCCAAATCATGTCGATGAAAGCTTGGTCGTTTGCAACTGGGTCTAGCGACGCAACGATACCAAGATTGTTCATGACCGGATCGCCCTGTTTTGAATCACAATCACAATCTAGTGATAAGTCATTCATAACTGTAATATATACAATTGGTTTTCCCTGCTCTTTAAGATAGTCTGCTACTGCAGTTGCGGCTTCAGCCATAGATTCAATAAAGTCGATTTGTTTGTGCGGCGTCATCCAGCAAAGTTTTGGGCTTTCAGTTTTGCCGCAAGAATGGATATAAGCTTTGCCGTTGCGAGAGGCGATACCAATAGACTGATTTTTAAGGTTGGCGCCAAAGCCGCCCATAGCATGGCCTTTGCCGTGAGCAAGGTTTACAATGCTGTCGTAGTTGGCGAAATTCTTGCCAACCAAGTCGTATTTTAGATGTTTACCATTTTTGACTGGAATCTTGAATTCACCGTCGGCGTCCATAATATCTACTGGAGCAAAACTAGTGAAACCATGTTTTTCTGCAACCTTAATATGATCTTCGGCATTCGTGCGAGCACCAGGATAGGCGGTATTACATTCAATGATGGTGCCATTTAGTGATTTAACAAATGAACCAATTAGTTCAGCCTTGAGGTAGTCTTTGGCTCCGTCCTCACCAGTGCTTACTTTGACTCCAACTTTGGCGGTGCCACCATTGGTAACATCTACACCGAGCGCTTTGTAGACTTTTTGTAAACCTTCTGGGGTAATTGATTTAGTGAAGTAGACTTTTGATTTTGTCATGAAAAACTCCTCTTTAGTATAATAATATCATGAAATTCTTAGCCTGCAAAATCAATCTTGCTAGTTGGGACCAGATTGGTATGGCGAGAATGTGGTTAAAGATGGAGCTAGGTCTAGTAGGTGCTACCCTCGTTATACAAACCCGCAGCCGGGCGAGCAATACAACGGACTGCATTGCCACCAAAACGATATCCACCATTTTTAGTATTAGCGCGGCCATCCACGCTAAAAGATGCGTCCTCGGCTATAATGGGGCTGCGGACGAAAGCAGACCAGAAAGAACCAGTAGCACCAGCTTCTTTTAGTGAGTTGCCATAATAAACTCCGCTGGCATTATAGTAAAACGGTTCCCCCCATAAAGTATGCAAAGTGTCGTTTTTGTCGTACCAATAGGAAATGAAACCATCGTCATCATGGAAATCATTCTCATACCACAACGAATCAAACGAATCATCAATTACGCCTACCCTTGGCAATGTCCAACCGGCTGGACAGATAGATTGTTCTATCAACCTATCATTGCTATAGTTAGAACTATCATTCATTGCTACCGCTGCCGTCCAGTTGTAATAGTTGCCTAAGTGATATTGTGGAGCACCGGTTGATGATACATAAGTAGAAGTCGGGTTAAGCGATTCGTTGCAATCAACGGGTACGGGAACGCTCCCACTGCAAGTTTTATAATATGCATCCCAATCGTCACCGCTACTTTCTCTACCGGTCCAATATTTATCGCCTGGATCATAAGATTCTGGATAGACAAAACCTCCAGGGACTTGGCCCCCAGGAGGAATATCTACTGGTTGGTCAAACATCCCCCATGCAGTAGCATCAGTGGTGTAGGTAGAGCGACTTGGTGTCCAAGTGGCAGCATCATATTGCCCAGTACGTGGATTATAGCCAAGATCTGTGTCTTCATTGGTATAAGTAGTGTTAGAGTCTAGATCTAAATCTAGGTTTTGGGTCATCCAAACACCATATTTCCAAGCATGTATCAATTCTTTAAATCCGCCATCTTCACGCGTAGATTGCTTCAATTTTGCAATCGTGTAAGACTTTTTGTCTCGCTTGTCTTTAAGTGTATATTGCGTTTCAGGCGTCATAGAATCAATAATTTGGTCGCGATTAGGTCCAGCAAAGTCTTGCATACAGATTGCTTCTTGTATAGTAGTAGCATCAGGATTGCAAGCAAAGTTAGCTATAGCAATATAAGTAATGGTTACACCAGAATAGGTACCATAGTCTAAGCCTGGAGTGATGTAAGTACCATAGTAAAAAGTAGACTTATCATTGACACTTGTGGCCTCAGTGGTCTCTTTAATGATTGCGGCTTCTTCTTGCGTAGTAGGAAGACCAGCAAAGACTTCACTGGTTTGTCCTGTTGGTTTAGTAGTGGTTATGCCCCAGGTATTGTTTGTTAAGGCTTCAGGAGCCTTAATATCCGCTTTCAACATGGAGATAGTACTTTTAGATGATTTATTGGTTTCATTAGTAAGGTCCGTACTAGTACTATCTATATAGGCCAAAAGTGTATAACCACCTCTAGTTGCCGATTCTACTGTTACTACACTTTCACCAACAGCAAATACTGCGGTGTCATCTAAATCTGTGTCTATTCTGATATCACTAGCAGTAATAGTAAGTACGTCATCGCCCGAAGTCTCCGTTGTAGCATTAACCATCTTTGTCAATTCATCCGCATTTATTACTCCAAGTACGCCTAGTAGTGTCACAATAGAAAGCGCAGCAAGTTTTGACGCTAGATGTTTATTAGTATGGGTAGTAAAACGATTTACTTTCTTGCGTTTAATAGTTGCAGTGATAGCGATAGCTACTGTTGCTGTTAAAAGTACAAAAATTCCAATAATAGGAAATATCATGCTAGCAATATTATTGGCTCCATCTGTTGCCGAGACGCTAAACATGCCAGTGTCTGGTGCGCTGGTGTCCGGTACTACTGTTGGAGTAGCGTCATTGACGTTGATTAGTAGTTTAGAAGACATTTGTTTTATCCTTTTTGTGTTTGCTTATGGCCTTTTATAGTTATGATTGTACACTAGGATACGTAAAATATCAAGGGGAAAAATTACTTTTTGATAACTTTTTTGGTGACGTCAAATTTTTCCATATAGAGGCCAAGCATAAGACGAGTTTGAGCGTAAAATGCAGCAAGAGATTGATATAAGATAGAAGTAATTGGCATCAATATCCATTGGAGTAACATAAATACTGCTCTGCCTTTGCGATACTTGGCAGGGCGGGGTGGAAGCATACGAAAAGAAATAAGAACCGTAATAATTAATCCGATCATAGCAATAGTCTCAACAATACTGACGATGTTTGGTAAATTGTAGCCGACCATGGTGTGAGCGGAAGCATTCATTATCATTGGTACCCAACCGCCGGCGGTAATAATTGGTGCCATAATAGCAAGCATGATATGACCATCAAATAATCGCCAGAACTTGGGAAATAGCTTTAAAAATGGGACTGGGCGTTTGTCGCGTGAGGTAAACAAGCGCACACCCACATAGGCTACGTCGGAAGCGCCATAATCCCAACGACGCACTTGGACAAATTGAGCTTTGACCGTTTGCCAAAAGGTTTCACCGATGACAGCATCTTGATAAATTGGGATACGGACCGGTAAGACTCTGTAATCGCCGCCAAAGAAAAAGAGCGAGCGCCAATACTGGTGGCCATCCTCCACAATAGTACGCTTGCTCCAAAAACCCATGGCTTCCAGAGCTTGGAGAGGTTGTGAATGACTGGCGAAATTTCTCAGTGCATGGGGCCGCATAGTAGAAATTACGTTGAAAAATGAATTAGAAACCGCAATAACTCTCGTGGGGGCAGGGGCATCCCAGATATTATTCATAAAGAGTGAAACTGGTTGGTAGCTGAGGTGTTGGCGGTCCCAATGAGTGATAAACTCGTATGCGACGCTGTCAAGATATTTTTCGTGCATGCGATTATCACTATCCAGCGAAGTCACAATGACGTTTTCAATTGGAATGTGTTTGTTTTTTATGTAGTTTGCAACATAATTCCCTGCATAGGTTAGATTGGGGCCTTTGCCAATCACTTCATTCGGCATGTCCGTAGGATGCTTAACCAGCAAAAAATCTTTAAAGATACCCTTAAACTTCTTATGGAGCATTTTGGCGGTATTTTCCATAGCTTCACCGCCACGCTCTTCGTAAGCTAAAGTCATAATAATGTGGTCGTTCGGAAAAGTAGTGTTTGCAACTGCTTCGATGGACGGGATAAGAACGTCGGCTGATTCGTTGTAAGCAGTAATAATAACTGCGTGATAGATCTTGTCTGGTTTGGGGTATTCGCCTGGCATGGCGGCCATGAGTTTGAGATTTTCAATATGCTCTTCAAAATGATAACTTTTGTTATCATCATCATGAACACGTTCGTAAGAGTCGTGAGGGTTCTTTAAATCTTCCATTCGACGACGCCAGTCTACACGCATAGCGCGTTTAATAACTGCGTATCCCTGAATGGTACGATACGCTACACCGATTGCTTTAACTAATGTACTGGCTATCAAAATAAAGAGATAGATGGCGCCAAGCACAGGGTCGAGCCAAGAAAGCAAAAATAACAAAATAATTGCGCCGTAACTGATGGCGCCAGGAAGAATTTCGAAAAACCGGTAGAGTGGTTTTCGTTTTCCTTGGGGGATTTCGAGGTTCCTTCGCATAGGCGTAGCTTTCTTGAAACTAACTTTCCTTTAGTAGGCGCACCAGCAAGATAAACGCACCAACAATTAAAACTGAAGTAGTAATGAGAAAGAATTTAGTCATGCCCGCGCCGCGCTTGCGAAAGATACGAATGGCGATAAAATTATGCAAAACACCAAAGACGATAGCAAGTAGCGGAAAAGTAAGCATCTCAGTCCAAGTGCCATCACGATAGCCGCCAATGTCACCATAGCCAGTTTTAATAACGGCTGCACTGGGATTGAGTTTGACGATGCTAAAAATAAAGAGTGCTAGGCCTGCTGCAATATTGATAAGCATCAAGACAAACATAAGGCGCTCTTCTTTGTATATTCTTTTGATGTCTTCTGGAAAATTTTTCATACGTCTTTTTTAGTTAATCTTTCGACTACGGTGTTTACTTGTTGAATAAACATAATGTCACCAACAATTCCAACAATGCCAGCAATGATCATCATCCAGCCGATAACGGTAGCTACATCGTTAAAGGTGACAAAGACACCGAGCACTAGAATGACTAGCGCAAGAATGAGGACATATCTCCAAATGTTTATACCGGCAGTATGTAGCTTTAATGCGGTATTCATACGCACAAGTGCTTCATAAATCATGAAAATGCCGACAATAATACGAAAGATATTGGCGATATCTGCACCTATAACGAGAGCAGCGACACCGATGAGCGCAGAAATAACACCCATCAAAAGATTATTATTGAAGAAATCGTTTTGGCCTTTTTCGATGAAGTAATTGATGATTTGAAAGGCGCCTTTGACGATAAAGAATATGCCGACAACATAGGCAACGACTTGAATCATAACCTCTGGCCATGCTACAAATAAAATACCTAAGATTAAAATAGCAAGTGACTCGATAATAGCGCTCCAGGCCGACTTTTTTATTTCGCCGCCGACTTGCTCAACGGGACGCTTGATAATTTCCACCTTTGACATGTTTTTCTCCTTAGATATATTTATTATAGCACAAATATGATATAATTATAACATTGCCGTTGTAGCTCAGTTGGTAGAGCAGCTCATTCGTAACGAGCAGGTCACAGGTTCAAACCCTGCCAACGGCTCCATTTTTTTATTTATTGTTATTGCTATTGAGACGATGAAGAAGCTTTTGGCGAGCGTGATGGGTGAAGATCTTGCCAAGCCAGGATGATTTGGGGGTTTGGTTTTTAGAAGTGAGGATTTCAACGATATCACCTTGCTCGAGTTTTTTGTTGAGATTACTCATCTTGCCATTAATTTTAACACCCACTACATGATCACCAATTTCGGAGTGAAGACGGTAAGCAAAATCTAGTGGCAAAGCGCCATTTGGGAGATCAATAATATCACCTTTAGGGGTGTAAACAAAGATTTTGTCTGCAAAAAGATTGAGTTTGAGTTTTTTGAGATCTACCTTTTTCCCTTCACGGAGTTTAGCGGCGGTCATTTGGAGCTCGGTAATCCAAAGAAGATTGGTTGGAAGATGCTCGATCTTCCCTTTTTTATAGTTCTCGGTGAGTTTTTGTTCGTTGTAATAAAAACTGGCAGCAAGACCGCGTTCGGCGTATTCATGCATTTCCTTGGTGCGAATCTGGAATTCCACTACGCGCTTATCCTTGGTAATGATGGTGGTGTGTAGCGACTGATAGCCATTTTGTTTTGGCATAGCAATATAATCTTTGATACGGCCATTCATCGGAGTATAAAGCGAATGAATAACTCCCAAGGCAAGATAGCAATCAGTGACATCTTCTACGATAATACGGAGTGCGATAAGGTCATAAATCTCATTAATGTTTTGGTCGTGCTTGGCAAGTTTTTTGTGAAGCGAGTAAACTGACTTCACGCGACCAGAGATTTCACAGGAGATTTTTTCTTTTTTGAGAGCGGTAATAACTTCGGCTTCAATTTTTTTGAGGGACTTTTCGGCGGATTTATTGTATTTTTCAATCATGTTTTTTAGTTCTTCAAAGCGACGAGGGTCAACATATTTGAAGGAGAGGTCGGCGAGCTCGACACGAAGGCGCCCCATGTTGAGACGGTCGGCGAGAGGCGCAAAAACCTCTAAAGTTTCTTTGGCGATTTTTTTCTGTTTATCTGGTGGAAGAGCGGAGAGGGTGCGGATATTATGAAGGCGGTCGGCGAGTTTGATAATGAGAACACGGATGTCGTCACCGAGGGCAATCATGAGCCTCAAAAAATTGTCTTTGGTTTCGGGTAGATAGGTATCAATATCACGCATACCATTGCGGGCGGTGGAAAGTTTGGTAACGCCATCAACGAGAAAGGCAACGGACTCGCCAAACTCTTTTTTGATATCGCCAAGCGAAAGTTTGGTGTCTTCAACGGTATCATGTAAAATGCCGGCAATAACGGTATCTTCATCCATTCCCCATTCTTCAAGGATTTTTTTGACAGCCAAAGGGTGGATGATATAAGGCTCGCCAGTTTTTCTGGTTTGGCCCTCATGTGCTTTTTTCGCCATTTCAACGGCTTTTTCAACGCGATTCTCTGTGGTCGCCATAAATATATTATAGCAAAGATTTGATTAGAGATTTGAGTTCTTCTTGAGATTTACATTTAAAAGTAAGTGAGCGATTTTTGATAACTACAGACGGGACCTTGTATTTTTGAGATAGAGCATCTTCATCTTGGTGATAGGCGCGGGCCTTGATGAGCGAGGCGGACGATTTTTTGCTGTTGTCCTGAAAATAGCGTTCAACTCTTCTAGATGTCCAACCTTCGTTGATGATTTTGGGGAGAACCTTCTTGATTTCTTTTTCGTCGCGTGAAACGAGTGGGCGCATGACGCCTTCAGTGAGTTTTTCTTTAACCATGATTTTTTTAACATCTTCAGGGAGGTTGAGAAGACGAAGCGTATTGTTGATTGAAGTTTCGGATTTACCAACTTTGGCGGCGATATCTTCTGGGGTAAGATTAAACTGATTTTTAAGCTTAGCATAGGCCGTAGCGAGCTCAATGGCGTTCAAGTCTTCACGTTGAGCGTTTTCGATAATGGATAATTCGAGACGATTTTGACTGTCTAGAGTACGAATGATGGCAGGAATTTTGGTAAGGCCGGCGATTTTGCTGGCGCGCCAACGACGTTCGCCGGCGACGATTTTGTATTTGCCATCTTCCCTAGTGACGACGATAGGTTGAAGCACGCCGTGTTCTTTAATGGATGCGGCGAGAGCTTCGATGGCATCTTTGTCGAACTCGCGACGGGGCTGTTCTTCGTCTGGATAAATGTCGCTGAGTTTTAATTGCTTTAGCTCGGAGCTGGTTTTATCTTCTTTGGCGGTGAGATCAAATTCCTCGTCAACGAGGTCGGTTGGAATAAGTGATTCGAAACCGCGGCCGAGGCCTTTTAGTGCTGCTGTCATTTGGTTCTTCCCTCCAATTCTTTAGTAAACTCTTTGTAGGCTTTAGCGCCTTTGCTAAATTTATCATACGCTCCGACCGGAACGCCGTGCGATGGCGCTTCGGCGAGGCGGATATTGCGTGGGATGGTGGTCTTAAAGGCTAGGTCTTTGAAGTATTTCTGAATTTCTTTGAAAACCTGAGATGAAAGGCTGGTGCGTTTGTCGTACATGGTGGCAACGACGCCGAGGAGCTTGAGATTTGGATTGGCCTGCTTCATGACGAGCTTCATTGATTCTAGGAGTTGGGCGACGCCTTCTAGGGCGTAAAATTCGGTCTGGACTGGCAAGAGAAGGTAGTCGCTTGCAATCATGCCGTTGACGGTAAGGAGCGAAAGAGACGGCGGGAGATCAATGATGACATAGTCGTATTCTTCCCTGACGGTATTGATGGCATCGCGAAGACGCGTGAATTTTTTGGTTTGGCTAGTAATTTCGACTTCGGCATTGGCAAGCTCGGGGGTGGCGGGGGCAAGGTCGAAGTACTTGTACTTAGTGGGGCGGGTGGCTTCTTTCATATCGACAGTGTTCATAACTACTTCGGTCATGGTAGAGCCAAGGGCTTTGATATCATTCTTGTCGATGCCGAGGCCAGAGGTGGCGTTGCCTTGAGGATCAAAATCAATGAGAAGAGTACGTTTCTTGTCTTTAGCAAGGTAATAGCTAAGATTAACTGCAGTGGTAGTCTTGCCGACGCCGCCCTTTTGGTTCGTAATACATATTACCTTCGCACTCATAATATGTATATTATACCACAAAAAGCGGAAGCGTGAAGAGAGTTTAGTGGTTGGTGGTTTTTAAGATTCGGCGTGGTTGTATGACTGCGGTGTTAGTTTAATTGCCACTGGGCGTAGAGTATGATTTTTCCACCAGGCTCTGCGAGATTATAGATTGGATCACCTGGGTAATACCATGTGCCATAGCCGTTCGGGTCCGTGTTCCATCCGATAAATGTGTAGCCGGATCTGGTATAGTTGTTATCATAAATAGATTGATTGTTCGTGTATGGAAATACCTCCCAGTTGCTGTCCATACTCCCGCTTCCGCCATTGGCATTATAGTAAACATTATATGGACGGTAAAGATAAACGTCAGCAGTTCCGTTATGGATAGGAATTTCGATCTCTGGGCCGGCTGAGGAGTCATAACCGTTATAGTACATCTGTAGCAATTCTTTTACTGACTTCTCGCCAAAGAAGCTGTAAGCGTGAAAAATATCTCTATTTTTTTCTTTGAAAACAATATACCATCTGGTATCGTCATAGCTGAGATTACTCCCCACTGGAATACTATAAGTGCCATCTTTTCTGGCTACTGGACAGGAGACGTCTGGCATCGTACCTTCTAGTTCCTCATCATAATACGGGTAGAGTCGAGCATAAAAACCGTAATCATAACCGTCGATCGGTTCTTCGTAAGCCGTCATTCTAAATGTTAGGGTGCTGCCTTCAAACATATATTCACTTGTGCCGGCTATAGTTGGCGTATCAACACCGCTCTGGTCCCACGGGTCTATATACTCCGTACGGCCATATGAAGTCGGGTACCCCTCCGTTATACCAACATAAGCGGCAGTAAGAGCATAGTCTACCACAACTTTAATTCTTTTGGCACCAGGGATGGTAACGGTCTGATAATTATAGTAGTTATCCCATTCGTCATAATCTTCATAATACATTTCGTATGGGTGGGGTTCTATTTTGTTACCTTCGTCGTCGAGGTTTTCACTTTTTACAAAATTACAGGCTGTGGTTTCGATTGTCTCTATACCTTCGGGTTTAGTATTATAAAGTGGGTAAACTTTAGCATAAACACCATAATCATAGCCTTCTACCGGCTCATCATAGAATGATTCGAGGACGAAAGTGATTGTGTCGCCGACGATATCATATGTCTCTTCGCTATTTTTATTGTCGCCTACATATATATAAAAGTATTCACTGGGCCAGCTATCATTATTCCAATCAAAATTACCATTAAAAACATAAAAATAATCTGAACGGTCGTCGCCACTTAATCCATATTTAATCTCTACGCGAATTGCGTCAGCACCAGGAATACTAACCACTTGGTTTAGGCTTAGCACACCGAGGTCATCATCATCATCCCAATAAGATGCTGGGTACGGCCCATTTTGAGTGCCGTCATCGTTGAGGTTGGAAGTTTTGACGATGGTATATGGCTCTTCGGTAGTGTAGACCTTACGGCATTTGCCACCTACATAAGCGATTTCGCAGGATTGGCCATAGGTCACGATATTTACATCCTTGGTTCCAGCCTCATCAAAATAGAGCCCGTTGCCATGAAAGTTAACAGCGATATCATCACTAATTACGTTTGGTACCGCAATGTAGTTAATGATAACCCCCTCGTAAGTACCATAATCTAAATCTGGAGTAACATAAGTTCCGTAATATAGTGTAGTTTCGTCATTGGCTTCTGTGGCATCAGACCCAGAAACTTTTACCACCATAGCATCCTCTTCTGTGGTAGGGAGTCCTCTAAAGATAGTTTGTTCTTGACTTTCTGGTCTAGTTAAGGAGATACCCCAAGTATTGTCCGTAAGGGCTTGGGAATAGCTAGTTTCCAGCATCTCAATAACATCATCAGACTCCGTATTAGTGAGACTAGTGGTACTACTATCTACATAAGCCATCAATGTGTATCCATTATCGGTAGCAGTAGTAACTGTTACTTTTGTTTCACCCATACCAAATACTGCTTCGTCTTCCACTTCAATATCAATAGCGGTAATGTCTTCCGTAGTGACAGTTAGTGTATCACTAGCTGCTTCTACATTATTGGTCATATGTTTTTCGTTGTAGTTTAAGAAACCAAATACAGTAATAAGAACTAATGCGAATAGTCCTGCAAGTCTAGGAACTAAATGTCTTTTAGTATTAAGTGTCATACCATTATAAGAACCACCTAGTTTATTTACTAGCTTTTGTTTCTTATGTCTTTTGATAAGAAGAATAATGACTGTTAAAATAGCAAGCAGTACCGCTAGGCTAATCACGGTAATTATTAATGCATTACTATTTTGGACATTGTTAGTACTTTGTCCAATACTAAAAATACCAGTATCTGGTGTACCACTACTGCCACCACCATCGGTATCCGGTATTACTATTTCGTTTGGGTCAATGAGATTGACCAGCAACTTGGAAGACATTTTTTGGTTCCTTTTTTATATTTGATATGACCTTATACGGTTATGATTATAATGGGAAAAATGGTGGGTGTCAATAGTTTTTCCAACAAAAAGTAGGCCTTAAAGCCTACTTTTTGTTTTAAGCGATTTTAGTGATTTCGATTTCGCTATATTTTTGGCGGTGACCAGTTTCGGTGTGAACACGCTTCTTGGAATGATAGCGGATTACACGAACTTTGTCGCCAGCGACCTTTTCTTCTACGACTTTGGCTGAAACTTTTACGCCTTTAACCGTAGGAGTGCCGACCGTTGTTTTGTCGCCATCGATTACGAGTAAAGCATCAGTTTCGAGCTCTTTGGTGCCTGCCGGGAGGAGGTCCACCCGTAGGGTCTCTTTTTCCTCGACGAGATATTGCTTCCCGCCAACGAGGATAACTGCTTTCTTCATATAAATCCTTTTATTATTTTTGATATTATATCACAGATTAGGATTTTTGTGAAGAGGTGGGCTCACCAGAATCTTTTTTGTCGTCTGATTTTTTATCATCATCGGGTTTTTGATTGAGTTTTTCGGACTCTTCCTTATGATTTTTTTCTTCCCTGTTATTTGCCGTTTCGAGTTCTTCGTCGTCGGTGTTGTGTTTTTTGCCGGAGACGTCTTTCTTGACGCGATTCAAGGTACGTTGGGTGCGGAGGAGATAAATACCACCTGCGCAGATGCCTAGGACAATGATGATTGCCATTACGATTTCAACTGGACCAGTGTTGGGGAGTTCGGATGGAGTGGGTTCCGGTTCTGGTTCCGGCTCTGGCTCTGGTTCTGGCTCTGGGTCGCAGCCATCTTCTTTTTTGACTTTCACTGAAGCGGTGTCAGTTCGACTGTCGCCAGAGCTTACATCACTATCATACACTAAGCTTGCCGTATTGATTAGCTCTTTGCCGTCGCAGTCAAAATCACTGTTGGCTTTTGCGCGATAGTAGATATAGATAGTGTTGTTAGTACCAAGTTTGCCAAAATTGTAACCGCCACTGATAACATTATCCGAGAGTTGTTCCCTGATAGTGGATTCGTTGGCAGAAAATTCTACACTGCCCGGCACAAGAGTAAGGCCTTCTGGCAATGTGTCTTTAACGACCGTATTTGTAAGCGCAATATCGCCAGTATTGCGGACGGTGATTTTGAAATAAACTTCTTCTTCTGGCTTGATAGCTACGCTTTCACTGTACTCAGTACCATCTTTTGAGACGGTTTTTTCGATTGAACCGCTGAGTTCCTCAGCTTGCAAGACATAAGTTACTACGCCGTGGTATTCTTCGCAGCCCGGAACGATACCGTTTAGACCGGTAAGACCGATTACTACCCCATCCTTAGTAAATAGGTCAGTAGATAGTACTGTGTCGTTGGTTTGCCAATCGTTATAGATTTTGGCTGAACCGGCTACGTAGTGTAGCAAGACTTTTTCGGTGGTAGTAGTCATGTAGGCTTCGTCCCAAACAGAAACCGGATCGGAATTTTCAGCCGAAACAGTGCCCGTAATAGTGCCTCTATTCTCTGGTGTGAGCACGGTTGAGAAGGAGGAAGACATATGCGTCTTTTTGGCGATGCCAACGCGATCGTACGCTGACGAATTGTAAGTCGATGAAGCATTATTATGGAAGTATATGTATACTAAATATTGTCTGCCAGGAACTACTTCCACTTCGTTGCCAAGTGCGGTGACATCGGCATTGATTTCACCAACCCTAACAAAGTCACGCTCATCGCCGATGGTCGGGTTGTTAGTGATGGAATTAAAAGTCGGATAGCTAGCCGGGTTCTCCATCGTAAAGGTGGTGCGCTCTGGCCCCCAAGCAGATACTGGCGTAAAGGCTGCTAAGCTGAGGCCAAGGATGGCAGAAAAGAAGCTTAGTATTTTTAGTTGTTTTTTAGTGTTTTTAGTCATGTTATTCCTTTCTGCTCACCTTAATCAAAGTTGAAGCCTTCCATAGCATCGTTCCATTCGTCGCTGCCTTCTTCTGCATCTTGGCCTTTATTTTCTTCGGCAGCTGCTTGAGCCTCTTGATTTTCACCAACTGGGCTATATTCATCTTCGTTGGCACCACCTTTGTCTTCACCATATTCATTTTCCGGCATCTGTGGGGCTACCGATTCTGGTGGATTCGTTGATGCAGGTGGATTATTTGAGCCGTCGCCGTCTGAACCATCGCCGTCTGCTGAACCATCGCCGTCTGAGCCATCGCTGTCTGAACCATTATGTGGGATAATGGTTGGCCCAGTGCCCTCATATTGTTCTTCGCTTGGTTCTTCAGTTAAATCGTCAGAGCTGACGGTAGGAGCAGGTGTATTTTCAATTTCTCCACCACCGGTATTATCTTCGATTTGTTCTTCGATGTTATCGTCGATTCGTTCGAGATTTTCTTCATCTTTCGGTTTAGGAGTTGGAGATGGTGTTGGGGATGGAGTTGGAGATGGAGTTGGAGATGGAGTTGGAG
>CAMKOB010000017.1 GCA_946414345.1 uncultured Candidatus Saccharibacteria bacterium
GATTTGAGGACATGGATGGTTATACTGTTGGAATCCGTTCAATCGCGCAACTGCCGGATGGTGGGATGTTGGTGGGTGGTATTATCGGAACATTATACGAATGCCGCAAAAATGCGGACGGGGAATGGGGGCTTAGGAAAAGGATAGAAGGACTTATAGATAAGGATGGTATTATTTCCTACATCAATTCGATCGCGCAGCTGCCGGATGGTGGAATGTTAGTGGGGGGTAGTGGGGGGGCATTATTTGAATGCCGCAAAAATGCGGACGGAGAATGGGGGCTAGGGCAAAGGATAGAGGGATTTGAGGACATGGATGGTTATACTGTTGGAATCCGTTCAATCGCGCAACTGCCAGATGGTGGAATGTTAGTGGGGGGTGATGGGGAGACATTATATGAATCAAGCTGCCCCCCATTATCTGTTGACACAATAAAGAATAATTTAGATATCCTTGCTGAGGGGGCAAAATGAATTGCGAGAAACTGAATCAAGACATTGCTAAGCTACAGACTTTGCGCGATAGATTCGCACATAAGATTGATGAGCTAAATAATACCATGCGCGGGAAAATTGAAGCGCGAAAAATACAGGAAGAAGTCCAGGGCCTCGAGGACCAGATTTTGGAGTCTTATTTGGCGGAGTTTAAAGAAAAAGATCCGGAATTGTTCGAATGGGGGCTCGGTGAGACAATTGAGGGTTTTGACGGAGATATGTACACAATCGCACAACTACCTGGTGGGGGAGCATTAGTTGGCGGTGCCGACGGAAGGCTGCGTGAATGTCGTAGGGGTACAGATGAAAAATGGGAGTTGGGAGAACAAATTGAAGGGTTCACAAGCTCTGTAAATGCTATTGCGCAGTTGCCAGACGGAGAGGGAATGCTGGTGGGTGGTCAATTGGGAGAGTTGCGCGAATGTCATAAGGGTGCAGATGGAAGGTGGAAATTAGGAGAAAGGATTGACGGGCTTGAAGGCCTCATCACTTCTTTTGCACAACTACCGGATGGTGGGATGCTGGTGGGGAGTCTTTCTGGAGAATTACGCAAATGCCATAAGGGCACCGATGGAAAATGGGAGTTGGGAGATAGAGTAATAGGAAGTCGCTGGCTAAAGGATGGAGTAACGACTCTTGCGCAGTTACCGGATAGTGGAGTGCTAGTGGGAGGTTACTTTGGAGAATTACGCGAATGCCGCAAGGATATGTATGGAAAATGGGAGTTGGGAGAACGCATTGAAGGGCTCGAGCAGAATCGCATTAATTCTATTTCGCAGCTAGCGGATGGCGGGATGCTAGTGGGTGGACAGTGGGGAATGTTGCATGAATGTTGGAGAGATAAACATGGGGAATGGAAGTTAGGAGAAAAGATTGATGGGCCTTGCGATGATGCAACTGCTATTACGCAGTTGCCAGATGGAAGATTGCTGGTGGGGGGCAGTTGGGGAAACTTGTATGAGTTCCGCAAGGGCGAAGATGGAGAATGGAGTTTAGAGCGCACTAAACCTCTAGTACATCAAGGCGAAGTGGTCGCCATCACCCAATTGTCGGATGAAGAAATGTTAATAGGTGGTTTTGATGGGGGATTGGTTGAATGGAAGCAAGATATTTCCGTTAAGAGTCTGCTACGTAATCTTGATAAGCTAATTGTAAAGGGGGCGGTATGAATTGCGAGAAACTGAATCAAGACATTGCTAAACTACAGACTTTGCGCGCTAGATTTGCGCGAAAAGTCGATGAGCTGAATGATACTATGCGTGGCAAAATCGAAGTGCGAAAAATACAGGAAGAAGTCCAGGGTCTCGAGGACCAGATTTTAGAGTTTTATTTAGCAGATTTTAAAGAAAAAAATCCAGAGCTATTTAGGTGGCATTTGGGAGAAAAGATTGAGGGGCTCCACAATATTATATACAATATTGCACGGTTGCCAGATGAAGAAGGGATGTTGGTGGGGGGTATTTTGGGAACATTGCGTGAAGTTAGTCGCCCTAATTTATCTGTTGATACCATTAGGCAGAATTTAGATATTATAATTGAAAGGAGTGAAAATGGAGCAGAATAATACACCAAACATAGATACATTGCAGCCAGAGAAAACATTAGATATGTCTCGTGACAGAAATTTGGGTTTCGGGAAGAAGACTCTTGACACTAGTGCAATAGCGCCTGAACAGGGAGCGCAAAAAACTCAACCAGAGCAAGTGCGTAGAGCGAGAGCGGAAGGTTTTTTGCGACGTCATGGGAAGATGCTTAGTCTTTTTTCGAAAGATTCATCATTAAGATTTGAACCGCAAGAATCAATCGATACTTTTGCGTTTGACGCAAAAGATTTTAAAGTCCTCGTTCCGTTAGGTTGGTTTAATGATGAGAGATATTCAGAAGAAGAACTTGAATTTGCAAATTATCATGAACGAGCACACTTTATCGATATGAGGACTAATCCTGAAGCCTATCTTGAAAATTTCGAGCAAATGGAGAAGGACGCTGCATCTTTAGCAGTAAAGTATTACAAATCGCACCCAGGTGGGATGACAAAGGAAGCCGCCAAAAGTTTCTTTTACCGAGAGATCCATACTCTTTTTAACTGCCTTGACGACATTTACGTTAATGATTTAGTTACGAGTCGTGTTCCGTTTTTCAGTAGCGGCGATGGTAAAAAGGATGTCGTGTCATTATACAAAAAGCTTGGATTTGAAGATGATGATTTAACAAAAAAGCCACTACATAGGCAAATGGTATTTGCTCTACTGAGGGACGCTATGCTTGGCGACGAATTGGGCCAAAGTAAGGTCGATGAACGAGTCGAAGATGTCTTGTCGCAAAAAGTAATGGGTAAATCAATGCGACAATTAGTAAGCAAAGAGCTCAAGACTAAGAATGGTATCACGGTCGATCCGGCAGAACGCTACAAATTAATTCGGGCTTTTATCCAACCCAGCTTCCTTTCATTACTAGAGATTGACACACAAGAGCAAAACGATACACAGAATAACAACAATAATTCTAATGAATCTCATGAAGGACAGGACGATGCGCAAAATGGGGATAGTAGTTCGGGAGAACCACATGAGATGTTTGATGGTGGTGATAGTAGAGATGAGGTCATCAAAGACATACTTAGAAGCATGAAAGAAGCAGATGATATAAAAGATATGTCACCACAAGAACGCGCTGAGCACCAAGAAAAGAAAAGCCAAGAAAGATTTGATGCCGAAAATGGCATCAGCGAACAAGAACGCCAAGAAAATGAGCTGGTGAAGAACAAGATTAGTAAGCCTCGTCATGAAATGCGAAAATTTTGGCAAAATTTGATTGGAAAATCTATTGAATTTCGTGCAGTTAAGATAAAAAACCAGCGGCGTGGCCGATTAAATGTGGGTAGCTATATCCGAAAATACCCAGAGATTATGGAGGCTGAACAAAATGGGAATCTTCGGGAGATAGAAATTTACGACCGCTTAGGGCATGAGCGAGTTGTGGTTGACCAACCTGAAGCAATTGATGTAACATTGCTGGTAGATTGTTCCGGCTCAATGTCTGGTTCGGGCGAAGAAGTAGCAAGAGAAACCGCGGCGCTTTTGATGTATTCATTAAAGGATTTTAATACTGAACTAGACAGAACGCGCAGTAAAACACATTCTAAATTGCGCGCGTCTTCTCAGATAATTGCATTTGGTAGCTCCTTTACGGAAATAAAAGGCTTCAACAGAGCGGCTTCGAAAGCAAAATCTGATACCGAAATCATAAAGTCTATATCGAAAATTGATAGTAGCCTTGGTGGCACCGATGACGAAGCTCCACTGGCTCAAATAAAAAATGGCATTTCAAAAGAAGAAAAAGAAAAAATACGAAGCAAAAAATTGAAGAAAATTGTATTCGAAATTACCGATGGGGTATCGCAAACGCCTGAACATACAGCACAGAAACTTAGAGAGTTATCGCGCGAAGGTGTAATTGTCGTTGGCTTCCAAATCGGTGACATTTCTCCGGAGAGACGTGATACGTTTGAGCAAATCTGGAGTAGTAAGGGCAGTGAAGGCACTGACGAGCAGGGTCCGATTGGAATATATATCGGCAAAGAAATCAGCGTCTTGCCAGAGCGCTTAATGAAAACATTATCCGGGCTATTGTCAAATATCGTAATTTAGGATTTTTTAACAAAACCATGGCAAAACTTGTGGTATAATTGTCATAAGTATGATAGGAGGTTTATGATAAAGGTTGCAATAAATGGTTTTGGAAGAATTGGGCGGAATGCGTTCAAGATTTTGTTTGAACGAGATGATGCGGTAATTGTAGCCATTAATGGTACGACCGATCCAAAGACCAATGCACACCTTTTAAAATATGACACTTCTTATGGCACTTACGACAGAGATGTAAAATTTGACGAGAACAGCTTGATAATCGATGGACAAAAAATTCCGTCATTTGCCGAAAAAGATCCATTGATGTTGCCGTGGAAAGACCTCGATGTAGATGTAGTACTAGAGTGCACTGGTGCATTCACCGACCCAGTAGCTGCACAAGCACATATAGAGGCTGGCGCGAAGCGGGTTGTTATTTCGGCACCGGCGAAGGGTGAGGGCGCCAAGACAATTGTGGTTGGAGTTAATGGCGAGATGGTTAAGGATGCTGACGAAATACTATCAAACGCTTCTTGCACAACTAACGCCATTGCGCCGATCATGAAAGTCCTTGAAGATAATTTTGGTGTCGAAAAAGCCATGATGACAACCGTGCATTCTTATACCGCCTCACAAAGATTGCTCGATGCGGCGGCAAAAGATTTGCGCGAAGCTCGTGCGGCAGCTTTAAATATTGTACCTACTACAACCGGCGCGTCTAAGGCAGCGGCGTTGACCATTCCGAGTTTGAAAGATAAATTTACTGGGCTTTCGGTGCGCGTGCCGACCCCGGTGGTGTCACTAGCCGATATAACTGCGGTTCTAAAAAAAGACGTTACGCGTGACGAGCTGAACAAGCTTTTTGTTAAGCTTTCGAGCGACTCGAAATACGAGGGAATTATTGGCACGACCGACGAAGAATTGGTGTCTTCTGATTTTATCGGCGACCCAAGGTCTTGTATCGTAGATTTGCCTTTGACTGACGTGGTTGGTGGCAACATGGTAAAAGTCGTGGCGTGGTATGATAACGAGTGGGGCTATTCAAATCGGTTGGTAGAACTTGCCGTGGATTACGGGAGGAAATCTTAATGAAAGTTTTTATCGGCGCAGATTATCGAGGTTTTGATAAAAAGACGGAGCTACTGCCGTATTTGACGGAATTAGGCGTAGAAGCAACGGACGAGGGAGCATATAAAAAAATTGAAGGTGACGATTTTAATGACCCGGCAATCAAAGTAGCTTTGGCGGTGCGAGAAAATCCTGATTCACGCGGAATTTTGATTTGTGATTCGGCACACGGTGTAACAATGCAGGCGAATCGTTTTAAAGGCATTCGCGCTGCACATTGCGGCACAGTAGAATCAGCAAAATTGGCCAGGGAGCACGACAATGCAAATGTACTTTGTATGTCTGCGCATTTCTTAAATGACGGAGAAATGCAAGAAATCGTGCGCGTTTTTTTGGCAACGGATTTTGAACCGCTAGAGAGGCGGGTTCGACGCGTAAAAAGGTTAGACGAAAGGAACGATTATGATTAGAAGAGTAACTATTGTACCAACCATTACGACTGCCGATCCTGCAGTGTATCGCTCGCAAATGGAGCGCATCAATCTTTTTTCACATCACGTACACATTGATGTGACGGATGGTGTGTTTGCTAAGAACCAAACCATTAGACTGGGTGACGTGGCATGGCCACAAGGTTGGCAAGCGGATTTGCATTTAATGGTGGCGGAACCATCTAAATGTGTTGGCGATGTGATTCGCAAAATGCCTTCGCTCTGCAGTTTTCACGCCGAAGTACAAGAAGATTTGACTCCTTCGTTTGCGGCTTTGAAAGAGAAAGGAATTAAGACCGGTTTGGTATTATTGCAATCTACTTTTCCGGGCGCAGTAAAGCAATATATAGAAATGGTGGACCATGTACTGATTTTCGCCGGGCAGCTCGGAATGCAAGGTGGTACCGCCGACATGATGCAAATGGAGAAAATCGCTTTGGTGCGCGCAATTAAACCCGATGTCGAAATCGGATGGGATGGTGGCGCAAATATGACGAACATTCGCGCACTTGCGCATGCGGATTTGGATGTTATAAATGTTGGCTCAGCTTTAGCAAAGGCCGAGAATCCAAAAGCGGTGTACGAGGAAATGGTCGCAGAAATTGATAAAAGTGGAGTAATGATATAATGGCAAGAATTGTTTCATTGGGTGCGGCCCTACAAAATATTTATCTTATCGATCACGATGATTTAGCCTCAACTATGATGGGCGAGTCGGCAATCTTCGGTAAAATTGTAGCAGGCGGCAAGTATGAGATTGATAAAATAAAATACGAAATTGGCGGTGGTGGTATTAATTCGGCAATCACTTTTGCACGTAGCGGACACGAGACAATTTTGATGGCCAACATTGCTAAAGATTCAGCCGGCGATATAGTGTTATCTACTTTAGACAAGGAGGGAATTGATAGTTCATATGTTGATAATTCGGTTTTTCGGACTACTGGTACCTCGGTGATTCTTTTGGATTCCAATCGAGGCGAAAGAACAATCTTGACCTTCCCTGGAGCGAGCAAAAGGTTTGACAACTTAAAAGAAAGCGACCTTGAATTGATCCATCCAGATTGGCTGCATGTCACATCTATCGGCGGAGATATTGAGTTGTTGCAGCGATTCTTTAAAAAGGCGCACGAGTTGGGCGCGAAAATTATGTTCAACCCGGGTATCAAGGAATTTGAGCGGGGTAGTGAACTAATCGTATTGCTGTCTGAGGTTGATGTTTTAATTGTAAATAAGTTTGAAGCCTCCAAATTAGTACCCGGCACTCTTCTGACGGAGATTTTATATCACCTTGAGAATTATGCTCCATGTGTAATTGTCACGGATGGCGTAATGGGAGGCATAGCGGGGGATCATGATAAAAGCGAATACTACAGATTTGGTATTTACGAGGATGTGAAGGTACAGGATGTGACCGGCGCAGGGAGCGCATTCTCGTCTGGGTTTTTGGCAGCTTATGCAAATGGTAAAAGTTTTCACGATTCGCTGGTATTTGCCTCGGCAAATGCGACATCGGTGGTAAAAACAGTGGGTGCAAACGGTGGGATTTTGACTGGAGACGAAGAATTGCATATGATGCCGATACAGAAGTTAACATTTTAACGAAAGGATTTTATGTTTACAGGTGAACAAGAATTATTAAAGAAATTATCCCTTGCCGATTTGGAGCGCGCTAGTGCGTATGCGAAGGACCTAGGGGCGGGGTTACAAATCGTGCGTTCATTTCCGCAGGGTGTGACGATATTCGGTTCGGCTCGGCTACCACAAGATAATAAATATTGCATGATGGCTTATGAGCTGGGTGGATTATTAGCAAAAAACGGACACGCCGTTGTAACTGGTGGTGGCCCAGGCATAATGGAGGCCGCATCGCGTGGTTCATTTGAAATTGGCGGACGTTCGATTGGTCTCAATATTACTTTGCAACACGAACAATTTCCAAATCCATACCTCACGGATTGTATTACTTTTGAATACTTCTTCGCACGCAAAGTGTCACTCGCTATGGCAGCAAAGGTTTTTGCATTTTTCCCAGGCGGATTTGGTACGATGGACGAATTGTCTGAGATTTTGTGCTTAATGCAAGAGAAAAAGATGCCGGTAATGCCCGTTTTCCTCGTGGGTGTAGATTACTGGAAAGCTTTTGACGATGTAATTGAAGAAATGCTCAAGATGAAGTTAATTGCAGATAAAGACAAGGCGATTTTCGAAGTTACTGATGATCTGAGTAAGATTGTTGATGCCGCCAATAAGATCGGTCACCCGAAGATTTCAGAGAACTTCTATGATGGGTTTAGGCAGGCAAGTGAACTGAAGTAGCTTTATATATTCATTAGTTTGCACGAAGAATGCAGCGGATAGAGTGACCAAAATTTCTGGCCGTAAATGTACCGCCCATACCACCATCGTTTCTACCCCACATCATACCAATATCGACTTGAGGCATAGAATCTGTTTTTGTTTCGGTCCACCATCTTCCATAATTAGTGTCTGTTAGGGAACCATTTTGATATGTCCCATTAGTAACTATTGAAAACTGTTCAGATTCTGAATACCATCCAATTGATGCACCATATGTAGGCAATTTCCAACCAGCAGGACAAATGTCTTCTGTGGCACTAACACTATTTGATTCGCCAACAATCGTATTCGCCGAAGCCGCCACAAAGTTATACCAAACACCGTCGGTTTTATTGCCTGAATCCTTAGAGCAGGCATAATAATATCCGTCCGCGCCACCACAATGTCCGCCGAAAGATACATCGTTAGAGTCTAAACTATATTCAGACACGTTTACACTATTGTTAGTACTAAAATTTGAATCTTCAGCAGATATTACTCCCACAATACGTAAATTTTGTATCATCCAGCAGTTGTTTTTGACATAACGAATCGTGTAATCTTTCTCATCACGCCTATCATATACAACGAATGCCTGATCAGAAGCCAGTGACTGACAATCAGACATGGTAAAATCTTGCATATAATACCGCGGAACGGTACCGTCCGCTTTGGCATAATTTGGATGGACGAGCGTGTATTTGACCTGGCCGGTATAAGTATCAGCCGGTTGGGCACCACTTACGGCTACAGCGTAGGTAGTTTTGAATTCGGATGGGGAAGTAGTGTTACTTGTGCGAGTGACAACTTTAGTGGCAGTATTTGGGACCGAATGGTAACTCTCATATGAACCATTATTATCACTTAAAATGCTTGGCGCAGAAGTGCCAGAAACCGAAGTGAGCTTCATGGCCCAGTTAGACGTATTAGTGCCAGTACTTGTTCCGGTTGGAATATTATAACCAGTATAGTTACCCTCTAGAGTGGTTGTGCCCTCAGTGTCGTTAGTAAAACCTACCGCATATACAGCGTAGCCATTTCCATCGTTACAATTTACCCTAATCGTTGTTTCGCCAATATCAGCAGTATAAGAGCTGCCATGCACACTGGCGACATGTTCTTGATTGGTCTCGATTGAGCCAGACATACTACAGACACTATCCACCGTTACACCAGCTAAAATACTAGCACCGGCAGCGTTGGTAGTATCGGTATTTGGATTCTTTGACAAAATCAAAGCCGACACCGTCGTAAGAAGAAGCAAAAAGGTTAGTGTTGTAAAATATTTTTTATTTTTCTTTATTTTCATAGTTTTGATTTTTTTGTTTTTATTTTTGTTTAACCTTAACTCTGGGTTTATTATACCATATTTTCTAAAAAAGCAATAGTTTTTTAAGACAATTTTAAAAAATTGATAAAAACGGGAGATCTGGGTTGGTGTCGGAAATACGAATAAGCTCATTATATTTAGCGATGCGGTCAGTACGAGAGAGGGAGCCGGTCTTAATCTGGCCAGTACCAAGCCCAACTGCAAGATGCGCAATGGAAACATCTTCGGTTTCACCGGAACGATGCGACATCACTGTACGATAACCAGCATTTTTAGCCATCATCACGGCTTCGATAGTTTCAGTTAAAGTACCAATTTGATTAGGTTTTATCAAAATTGCGTTAGCAACTTTTTCGTTGATGCCGCGTTCAAGCAATTCGGTATTTGTAACAAACAAATCGTCACCGACAAGTTGGATTTTTGAGCCGAGACGTTCAGTCATTAGTTGCCAAGACGCCCAGTCATTCTCGGCGAGACCATCTTCGATTGATACTACTGGATAATTATCAATAATCCACTGATACCAATTAATCATATCGATAGCAGTTTTATGTTCACCACTGGTCTTGAGTTCATAATTATTATCTACGCAAAATTCACTGGCGGCGACATCAAGTGCCATCAAAATATCTTTACCGAATTCATAGCCAGCTCTTTCAGTGGCATGTTTAATACATTCTAGCGGCTCATTGTTACCTTCGCGCACGCGCGGAGCGTAGCCACCTTCGTCGCCAACGGTTGTAGGATAGCCACGTTCCTGCAAAACTTTTTTTAAGGCATGGAAAACTTCGGCACCCATACGCACGGCTTCAGAAATGCCACTAGCGCTAGCAGGAATAATCATGTACTCTTGGAAATCGGTAGCAAATGATGCGTGTGCGCCACCATTCATTACATTCATCATCGGCATCGGAATAGACATTTGTTCCGTAGTGCCAGCAAGCTCTGCAACATAATAATAAAAAGGCCAATTGTAGGCGACCGCATTGGCTTTGGCGTTGGCTAGTGAAACGGCCAAAATCGCATTGGCACCAAGATTTGATTTATTTGGTGTTCCGTCGATTTCGCACATCATTTGGTCGACTTGTTGTTGATCCGAAGAATTACCTACTAGTACGTCGCGAATTTTAGAGTTAACATTCCAAACAGCCTTAGAAACGCCTTTGCCGCCAAATCTTTTTTCATCTCCATCACGAAGTTCTAAAGCTTCGCCAGAGCCAGTGGAGGCACCAGACGGGACAATGGCGCGGCCAGAAGCGCCGTTTTCGAGCCAAACTTCGGCTTCGACCGTGGGGTTGCCTCTTGAGTCTAAAACTTGCCGAGCTTTTATTTCATTGATAATATTCATATTTACAATTTTAGCATATTTATGTTAAAATAATCATAAGAATTAAAAACCATAAAAGGTAAAGGAGTTATTTATGGATGAAAACCCCAGTGGGGCACAGCCGGCGGAGCCGGTTGCACCAACAGCTGAGCCAACTGCGCCAACCTCGGAACCAGTTGCCACTGCGCCAGACACTGCGCCTGCGGAGCCAACCGCACCAGCTGCTGATGCAACACCAACTACAGATGCTACACCGGTAGCAGCAACATCAGAAGAAAAACCAAAGAAAAAAACTGGTCTAATCGTTGGAATTTGCGCTTTTGTTGCACTCGTTTGTGCTGGCGTTGCAATTGCATTGCTCTATCCATTTGGCGGTAGCAAGCAGAGTGACCGTGTACCAATGGCTTTGGCAGCTTTGTTTAGCGAAGGTGCACCAAAGAATGTCGAAGCAAAAGGCACTGTGACGTTGTATCAAAAAGAAAATGCAAGCGCTTTACCGATTTCGAGTATCGTAATTGATTTTGACACAAAGGTTAACGCTACGGAAGCGGTCAATACCGCTGATGCCGACGTAAGGGTTGTCTTTACCGACGAGACAGAGTTTTCGTTTAAGGCCCATGAAATTCATACAGAAGATGGTGATTTGTATTTGAAGTTGAGTGAGCTAGCAGATGGAATTGATAAATACATTGAAGAGAATTCATCTAAAAGCGTAACTGATTGCGAAATAGATGATATCGATGCATACATCGATTGTATGTCGGAATCGGTTGAAGATGAGGAGTCTCTCTCTTTTTACTTCACTCTTCTAAATGATCTTGGCGTAATTGATGTTATCGATGACGAGTGGATTCTGATTCCAGCCAGTGAATTCAGTACCGTTGAAGACTTGACTTCGATAAATGCACCGACACAGTGTTTAATTGACGCACTTGGTACCGTTAGTGAATACTCAGATAATTTAGTAAATGATTACAATAATAATCCATTTATAACTTATTCTACGGAAGGTCTCAGCCTTACGAAGAAGAAAAATACTCTTTATAAGTTAGGTGTCGATGACGAAAAGTTGGCCGGATTTATGAATAATATGGGTAACTACGGCTTCGTGAATGAGATAAACGCTTGCATGGATGACGACGCGATCAATACTAATGTTAACGCTAGCGATTTAGCTAAGACAATTAATGCTTTGCCAACTACTTACGTAGAAATTGACGATAATAATATGTTCACTCGTGTATATCTAAAAGCTGATAGTAACGACGGAACATCTACAGCAACTGCGGATATTGATTTGTCTTACCCAACCAGCATCAATATTGAAGAACCTGGTGAGTATATCGACCTCAATGATCTTTTGTCCGAAGTATTAACCATCTTCTATGGCGGTTTGTACTAATAGCATTGTGTTATAATTAGTGCATGAACTCGGCACTGAAAGAAAAACTACGTAAACTCCCGGCTGAGCCGGGGGTTTATTTTCATAAAAACGAGGCGGGTGAAATAATTTATGTTGGTAAGGCAGCAGTATTAAAAAACCGCGTTAGACAGTATTTCCAAAAGTCTGTTAAGGACGTAAAAACTCAGGCCTTGGTGGAGGAAATTTTTGATACTGACTGGATAGTAGTTGACACAGAAATGGATGCGTTATTTTTGGAATCCGAAATGATTAAGAGATATATGCCAAAGTGGAACATACTACTACGTGACGATAAAACCGTTTCTTATATTCGTATAGATATGAAATCTGAGGTGCCATACGTGAGTTTCACTCGTAACCCGATGGACGACAAGGCGACGTATATTGGCCCATTTTATGGCA
The DNA here is from genome assembly GCA_946414345.1 of uncultured Candidatus Saccharibacteria bacterium. Classification (GTDB taxonomy): domain Bacteria; phylum Patescibacteriota; class Saccharimonadia; order Saccharimonadales; family Saccharimonadaceae; genus Nanosyncoccus. Next base: position 12,505 of record CAMKOB010000017.1, read on the forward strand.
AAAGTGGCGTGGAACGCGCCGTGAGAGCGCTTCGTAGGATTTTTCCATACTACGTAAAGCCATATGACGGCAAGAAAACACTTGACACGGACCTTGGTTTGACGCCTGGAGTCGAGATTGGAAAGACTACTGCCGCTGACTATAAAAGAAATTTGCGAAAGTTAATTCGCTATTTAGAGGGGGATCGCGAGAAGTTAATGCGTGAGCTCGAGAAAACCATGCAGGAAGAATCAAATCGCGGGAACTACGAATTGGCAGCAGAGGCGCGCGATCAACTATATGGATTAAAAGAATTACGAAAGAAGATTGTTTTCTCAGATAAGGAATTCTTGGATATTTCTTCGGACCAAGCATTGGCAGAATTACAGAATATTTTGAGACTCGAAAAGCCACCTCGACGTATAGAGGGGTACGATATTTCTCATCAATCCGGCACTAACACAGTAGCAAGTATGGTGGTGTTTATTAATGGCGCAGCGGCGCGGAATGAATATCGTAAATTCAAAATACACGCGGGCGGAGCGGATGATTTAAAGAGTATGCGAGAAGTAATTACGAGGCGATTGAAGCATAAAGAATGGGAATATCCGGATTTAATACTATTGGATGGTGGTGTTGCACAAGTCAACGCCGTGTTGCCACTGGCTAAACCATTCGGAATACCTGTGATTGGCCGTGATAAGTCCGGCAATCATTCAAAGTCGGCGGAAGTGCAATTAATAATTCCAGAACATGGTAGCTTAGAATTATCGTCTAACTCACATACAGCTCGGTTAATCGCGCGAGTCGATGAAGAGGCCCACCGATTCGCTGTCACGTATCATTCTTTACTGAAGCGAAAAAGTATGCTAAAATAGAGGTACAAAGGAGTCATTTATGCAAATAGGAAGTATTCTAGAAGTCGTTACGTTTGTATCAGCGTTTCTTTCGATTTTGTTAATTTTATTACAACAACGTGGAGCATCGCTTGGCTCTGGTTCAGCTAGCTCGAGTGAGCTGTATACCACTAGACGGGGTTTGGAAAAGTCAATGTTTATCGCAACGATTGTTGTAGTGGTGGTTTTTGTGGGTTCTATTTTGGGCCTGCTCTTGATTCCGAATTCTGTAGCTTAAGGTGAGGCTAAGTTCAAGGATAATAACTAGAAAAAATGGCGAATTCAATAAAAAAACGTGGGCAAAAGATAATCCGTCGCTTATCGCGAGCTTCCAATAAGGCACGCGCAGAAGGCAAAGAGCATATTAAGGAGAATTTTTTGCAGCGTTTGTCGCATATTAGAAATATCCGGCTGTTGGTATTAGAATGGTTGCTTCTTGCGGTGATATTAATTGTTTTATCGGTGGCACAGGCGTTTTGGTTTGCTAATTCTTACGCAGAAAATGTTTTCGTGAATGGCGGTAGCTATATTGAGGCAACTGTGGGGCGAGTAAATTCGATGAATCCGCTTTTTGCGACAACAACAAGCGAAAAAGTGCTCAGCCGATTAATGTTTGCCACATTAACTGCAACTGATAGTTCTGGGCACTCCGGGGTTGGATTAGCAAACCACATAACAGCAAGCGAAGAGGGAAAAGTTTGGAAAGTGCGTTTACGTGATAACCTAAAATGGTCGGATGGTGAGCCGTTAACCATAGATGACGTATTATTCACGATTGGGCTAGTCCAAAACCCAGCCGTTCCTACGGTGTATGATTCAAATCTCAGTGGCGTAAGAGTCTCCGTAGATGAGAATAATGAGATAGTTTTTGCTCTACCGTCAGCTTTTGCGGATTTCACAGTAGCGCTAGAAATACCTATTGTGCCTAAGCATGAATTAGAGGATGCGGAATTAAAAACCATAATTGAAGATGATTTTTCTTTAGCCCCAGTAACGAGTGGGGCGTTTACTTTTAACGCTAGACAAACCACTTCAATGAGCGACGAGGAAGTGATTTTTCTATCAGCGAACCCATATTATTATTTGAACAAACCATTACTAAATAGCTTTGCGGTGCATGTTTATAATGACGAGTCGGATGTAATCGCAGCAATTAACAGTGGCGCAGTAACAGCAACCGCAGAGTTAACTGGTTTAGAGGCAAACAAAATAACGTCTAATAATTTTTATAGACGTGAAACAAAAATTGACGCCGGTGTTTTTATGTTTATGAATATGACGGGTGGTGCACTAAAAAACATCGAACTAAGGCGTGCTGTTCGGCAAGGGTTGGATCTGGCGGCAATAAGGGAATTGGCGCCAGGCTCAGAGCCACTCGACTACCCATTACTCGCTTCACAAATAGCTCTTAGCAGCTATCCATCAATACCTGGTTATAATCATGATGCTGCAGCCGCTAAAATTGCTAACCTGAGCAACGAGAACCAGATTACACTTAGTATTGCAACCGTTAATTCGGGATACTTACCTGTGGTGGCAGAAGAAATAAAGACTGAATTGGAAAATCTTGGTCTTAACGTAGTGCTTACTACCTATGACGAGACTCAAGAATTTGTCGCCAATATTGTAGCACGCCGCGGATACGATATTTTGATCTACGAGATTGAGATGGGAGCGGACCCTGATCTTTTGCCATATTATCATTCATCACAAACATCAACTGCTGGGCTTAATTTATCTAACTATAGCAATACCATGGTAGATGATCTACTCGTGGGGGCCCGTGAAACACTAGACAATAATCTCCGGGCACGTAAATATGAGACATTTTTGTCCTACTGGGTTGATGATGTGCCTGCAATTGGGCTCTATCAAGCCAACATGACCTACTTTTACAATAAAAACGTTCGAACCTATGACGAAAACGAAGTTTTGGTAGTTGAGTTGGATAGATTTATGAATGTCGAGAACTGGGCGGCCAACAGGGGCACAAAGAATCTTACGCCATAGTCTTAAAAGTGTGGTATAATACTATTATGCGCGCGTGGTGGAATTGGTAGACACGCTACCTTGAGGTGGTAGTGGCCAGATTCACGGCTGTGCTAGTTCGAGTCTAGTCGCGCGCACCACGTACTTTGTTGTACGCAACAAAAATATAGACATCGGCGCTTCGCGAACGAGTCTAGTCGCGCGCACCACGTTAAGAATGTGCTACGCACATCAAAAAGCGGACGTGCGGGCTTCGCCAACGCGCGCACCACGTACTTTGTTGTACGCAATTATATTTAAAGGAGGTAAATGAAAAAAATTCAGACAATTTCAGCATTTGTAGTCGCCGTGATTTTGAGCACGGTTTTTTGTTTCGGTGGGACAGCATTTGCGGAAGAGGATAATAGCGTTGGGATTGGTGGGATGAGCATCAGTATCAGCCCTGTCAACAAGGTAATCGAGCTAGAACCAGACACTGTATATGTAGGCGAGGATTTTAAGTTTAAAGTTACCAACAATGGTAAGACGCCAATGAATTTCGAGGTTTATGCTTCACCATATTCTTACACATATTCAGAAGAAGATGATGAATACAAACTTGGTTTTAGTAGCCAGAGCAATTATACACAGATTACACGTTGGATAACTTTTAAAGATACCGAGGGTAATTATGTGCCAACCACCAAGTTCCAAGCTGAGCCAGAAGGTTCCGTAGAAGTTTATTACCGAATTGCTACACCTAGTAGTATGCCAGCCGGTGGACAATATGCCGTACTTTTCGCTCATACACTGTCGGCAACGACCGATTCATCCGGTATCAAAACCGAAGCAAGCCCTGGGTTTGTTGTTTATGGCCATAGTAAGGGCGAGACTATTATTGAAGGGAGTGTAAACAACTCTATCATCAACCAAACTCTCGAAAAGGATGGCGAAGTAGTTAATATAATCAACGCGTCTTCAAAAGTAAAAAATGAAGGTAATGTGGACTTCATGGCGCAAGGTAAATTAAAAGTTGAGGGTATTTTTGGCCGTACTTATTATGAGACACCATCTTCACAGGCTAGAATTTCAGTAATTCCAGAAACAGAACTTGCAGTCTCCGACGTGTGGGAAGAAACGCCATATTTTGGTTTATTTAAAGCCACTTGGACGGTAATGGCGGCAGGAAAGACCGAAGAGCCAATCACAAAAATGATATTAATCTTGCCAGCTCCGGTATTAATCATAATGATTTTGCTATTGACAATAATTATTGTGTGGATTATAATCCTAATTAGGAAACGCAAAGAACGCCGATCCAGATTAATGGTATAGTTATCTAGGTTGGCATCTGTGTGGAGCAGATTCTAGCGAGACCAAAACAAATATAAAACATAAAAAGAGTGTAGAGTATGAAAAAGACAAGAAAGCGGTTCTTTGGATGCTTAGGGCTTGGCGCAGTAACTGCGATGACTGCCGTGGCGGTTGCTTTGCCGTCCCCTCAAGCTTCCGCAATAACAACAATAACCGATAATTTAACAGTGCGCGTGGTTGGCATTGAGCCGGTCATCGAGAATATTACTATATTTGATTCGGATGGCACAGAATTACATCAAAAGGACTCCACTTTAGACCCAAATCTTACTTTTACGACACCTTATAATAATGGTGTAGCTGTTATACATTACAGCTTAACATATACGTTCACGAATGCGGATGGAACCGATTCTGTGACTTTTGATCCATTAATGGATGATTATGAAACTGGATATACTTCTGGCGTAGTAAGCAAACCGTTAGACTTGAGTGACGAAAGATTTAATATTAATGGAACCCATGGTTATGGTCATTATGTCTTAACCGTAACAGGTGAAAATGTCGATGGTGTTACGGGCGAAAAATCTTTTGAATTCTACTATGCACCATTTTTATCTACGGCGGAGCAAAATGACGACACTGGCGATATCGATATTACCATTACCGATATCGATACAGATAGCGTCGATACGATTGACGTTTATGTAAATGGCGAATTGGTCGGTACTATTACTGTAGACGACAATGAAATCGTATATAATTATACACCTGACGACACTAGCGTCGAACAGGATTTCGTAATAACTCTTGTTGCCAACAATAGCAATGGCGACCCTATATTTATCAGCGACGAAATGAATGTACACTACGTACCGTTAACAGTCCCTGACACTGGACCAGATGTTAATCCAGATGATGGTGGCGCAGGTTCACCGGATACTGGTGGGTTGTTCCATAATCTTAATATCAGCCAAGAAGATTACCTTGTGACTGGTCTGATTGCGTTCTTTATTGTCGGGATTGTCGGGTTCGGCATCGTGGCACGAGGTCGCAAAGAAACGCGTTCTAGCAAACGACGATAAAAAACATACTACTCTACAAAAAATCGGGCACCGTAAACTGCGAGGGTGCCCGATTTTGTTGTGGTTTAAGCTTCGATTTTTGATTCTTCAGCTTTAGCTTTTTTCTCGGCTTCTTTAGCAGCCTTCTTAGCTTTATTCTCTAAAGCGCCTTTCATCTTGGCAGCCTTAGCAGCACGAGCTTTGAAGCGGTCGACACGACCTTCGGTATCGATAATCTTCTCTTCGCCAGTAAAGAATGGGTGGCTCTTAGAGGAAATCATCACCTTAACTAATGGATATTCATTGCCATCTTCCCATTTGATGGTTTCTTCGCTCTTCGCAGTAGACTTGGTGAGGAACGAAAAATTCGCAGCTTCGTCCATAAAAACGACAGCACGATAATCTTTAGGGTGTAAATCTGTTTTACTCATAATTAGTGTATATTTTATCACACCTTTACATTTTGGTCAAGGTATGATATAATTAAGGTATAACAACATTAACGAAACAACTCTGGGAGGATTTCCTGCGATTGCGAGGGTCCCAGAGTGAAGAGAAAGGAAATCATATATGGCAGTAGATGTCGATATGAAAGCTCTGCTCGAAGCTGGTGCTCATTTTGGGCACAAAACGAGCCGCTGGCACCC
>CAMKOB010000018.1 GCA_946414345.1 uncultured Candidatus Saccharibacteria bacterium
GTAAAAACCTCACCCCGCTCCCTTACGCGAGCGCGTGATTTAATACCCTTTTTAACAGAAAAACTCTTCTTACTAGAAGAGTTTTCTACAACCTTACTTTTCTTTTGGGGCATTGCAGAAATACTCTTTCTGCAATACTAAAAACAAAAAAATTCCCGACCGAGTTAAGACCAAAAAATGGGGGCCCATTCCGGTTGCAATACACCAACATAAGAATCAAATCCTCAGTCGGGCCGAAATAGGCACCCCATTTTTGGATTCGATTCCAATGCAAGTGTATTGCACAGATTTTTAATGTTGATGTATTGCCCCTTAATTATAGCACAGATAGTTACAATACACAAAAAAGAGGGCTTACCTATTGCACTTCCAAACATCTTATGCTACAATAGAAATACAGAGATTTGTTACCGAAACGCGGTGCCCTGCGCATTCCTTCTCGGACAAGCTCCAAGATAGGTAACAAATCGTAGATAAATCCCCCCAAGGGATTTTTTTATTGAATAAATTGTATGCCATCAATCCGATTTTTAATCATACGAATATAATCGTGCTTGAGCCTCTTGGATTTATCATATTTTGCGTTCATCGCTCCGGCAACCATATCGGCCAGTTGAATCAAAACATCATCTTTAGAATCAACCAAACGAAAATCCACCATCCTGTAATTATCTTTATTTATGGTTTTGCGTATTTCGGCCGTAGATTTCTTGCGGAAACTCTTGTTGCCACTCCCATCAAGAGAAATCCTTGCCAGCTTCATATCCTTATAGCTATCGAGAATCATTTTGATGATGTGGCTATAAAAAGACTCACTATTTTGCAGATTCTTGTCGGTGATAGTATCCTTGTTTACTACAATTGCCTGTATAACAAAATCTTGTTTCTTGATTGTACCAAAAAATAATTTCTTTTGTTTATCGTTAGCGCGATGAAATTTGAATTCACGTTCTTGTTTCCAACCCAGTCTTTCTTTTAACAGTTTTATGCTGGCACTAGTGTATTCCGCACTAATCTTACTATTAAATATTACACACGCTATCACAAAAAGATGGCTGGAGCCTCTAATAAATTTAAAACCAGGGTCCCCAGAATCATCAATAAATATCAATTGTTCATACTTTGTCATTTTCTTTTACCAGAACAAAATTGCTCTTCTTATTCGCATTTTTATAATTCTGCGCTTATTACTGCGGAGCATCCTCTCGTATTCATCGGGCATAGTATCATTCTTTAATTCATTACAAGTCTTATGTGCAAGCTGGCAATTAGAAATTACGTTCTTTCCACCTTTTGCTTTTGGGATAATGTGATCGACAGTTAGCTCGTCTAAGCTACGAATTTTCCTCCCGCAAATAGCACACCTATTCCCATATTTCCATAATAATTGCAACTTAATACTCTTATTTTTTGTTGACATATGACCTCCAACTATTTTTAACAATATAAAATATATCTCTACCGACGCCCGGAAATATGTCTTGCATTCTCCTCAGAATCACTTGCTCAGACACCATGAATTTCTTGCCAACCCTCGCAAAAATACGCTCAAACTCCGCCGGGCTAGCATTCCAATAATTTCTCGCAAAACTGCCACCAAATTCATTGTTTAAAATCTGTATCAATTTGTCTTCTGGCACCAAAAGATTCCCGGCGAAGCAATTTGCCTGATTCTCTGCCCACGCGCTCAGTAAATCACAAGAAGCATCCACCCACTCCCTTAGGCCACTCACCCCACTAGGATAGTAATCTCGATGTAAAACAAAATGCCCTAATTCATGTGCCACACTAAAACGGTATCTTGGACTACTCTTCCTAAACTCGCCTTCGTCCACATAGATTGTTCTAAAATCCGCGGAGATAAATGCGTCTATATGAAAACATCGGAACAAATCCGCCACTGGCAGGATATTAACACGCAACGCATCGCATACTGTTTCTATGTCAACCAATACCTCGTTGTCCAAGCGACACTTTTTTAATACCGCCTCAGCCCGCCCGATAATCTCTTCCTTGCTTACCTCCGGTATGCCTCCATCTGCACCTAAATAAATCATCACTCCGCCTCCCCCTTCCCGGATTTTTTGATTAATTCTAGCAATTTCTCGGCATCATCCTCATCTAACCGTTTATTTCGTAGTGTCCTATAAAATGCCGGCAAGATTTTAGCCACTCGCTCATTGTCCTGCAAATCAGCCGGCAACTCATTTTTTGCTACCGCCGCTAGGTCGAAGAACTCTTGCCATCTATCAGTCCCCTTTTTAAGCCCGAGGCAAGTCGCAAGCTTCTCTAGCTTGTCATTGTCCTTTGGTGGCGTAATGATGCCATTCTCAAGCCTAGAAATATATGCTACATCGTAACCATGTTCTTTAGCAAACTGCCGCACCGTGCCGTGCATCATCCTATATTCTCGAAACAACTCATTAAATTGCATCTTGGCTCCTTTTCATAATCCCATTGTAATTCTGTTGTATAAAAAAGTCAACACTTTTCTTACAAAAAATTATGCGCTATCATGTTTCCTAGTGAGAACAGCTCGCGCCTTTATCGTAAGATAAAAAATGATTATATCGTTAAATTATATGTTATTGAAAACCGTCGCAGATTAGAACTAAAAAAATGAAGATGGCTCTCTACACGCACTAACACGACTCGAGTCCATCTTCGTCGGAATTTATACTTCCATTATATCAAACATTAAGCGTTTTGTCAATCCCCTTTTCAGGCTTCTTTCCAACGTTTCAAAGTTAGGAAAACCTTCGTACAATATTCCTTCATTTACTCATTAATCTTCCATCTCCAAAAACTCATCCGCTCTCTCGTCAATCGCATACAATTCATCGGCTTTTTCTTCAATCATTCCCTCGTATCCCACTAAAGATTTATATGGCGCGAACTGCGCCGCGCGGTCTCGCACTGACATATATGGTTTGCCCGGCTCGTGGTAGTGTGGCAGATTAATAATATCATCATATCTACTGGTTGTAGCGCCATCTCCGCATGCCGTTTTCGTTTCCATTTTGCACTCTGTCTCCCTCTGCTTTTCACTCATGCTTTATGTCCTCCCACCTGATTATTCCTCGCTCGCATCGTGGCGTCTTTTTCATAATTCTTTAGTTTCATAATCGCATTCCGCCCATATCGTTTTTTAATCAAAACCTCCGCTGCTTGCAATTTTTGCTCGCGTGAAGCTTTCTCTGCCTCCTTTTCATAATCTACAAACAAACTCCCCTGTCTTGGCTCCTTCACCGCCTCCCCAACAACCCTCGCATGTCCCGCCACCACGTAAATTGCTCGCACATTCAAACTCGGATTCACAATCTTATCAAAAAGCTCTACCGTCCGCTCCGCGAAAACTCGCGCCGAGTTGGTGAATGTATCAAAAGTCAAAGTTCCATGCGCCGGTTTTGGCACCATGCGCCCATAGTGATCCTTATGCAGTGCCCCGTCGTATCCAGAAAAATCTTTATCGTAATTTACAGTGAGGACCACTTGGTCGGTCACGAGCCCGTCCGCAAATAAATCTAGCGCCAAAGTGTCTGCCATTTCCCATGCAATTAACCGCGCCGATTCGTACCCGTACGGCTCGTGTAAGACCTGCCCAGAAGACGCCGAATGATTATCGGAACGATAATTTTTGATATCTTCCATCCCAACCGGCTCATACCCCCATGCATGGTCAATCAAAAGCTCCGCAGCGACACCAAACTCTTTATATAGTTTTTCAGATCCACTCAAGGAATATCGCGCCAAATCCCCCATCGTGTGAATTCCGAGGCCAGAAAGCCGCCTCGCATATCCATGCCCAATTCGCCAAAAATCTGTCAGTGGCTGATGCTCCCACAATTCTCGGCGATAAGACATTTCGGTTAGCTCCGCAATCCTCACACCGTGCTTGTCTGCTTTGAGATGTTTTGCCTTGATGTCCATCGCTATTTTCGCGAGATACAAATTAGACCCAATCCCCGCCGTCGCCGTAATCCCAGTCTCATCTAACACCGTGTGAATCAGTTTTTCGGTCAATTCTCGCGCGCTCATCCGGTAATTTTTAAGATACGACGTCGCATCAATAAACACTTCGTCAATCGAATAGACATGGATATCTTCCGGCGCGATAAACCGCCCGTAAATTCCAAAAATCTGCCGTGATATTTCCATGTATTTGTGCATTTGTGGTGGCGCCACGGTAAAATCCACTCCCGCCTGCTCGGCAGACCGAATTACCTTATATAATCGCTCTCGCCCACCCAGCCCACACCTTTCCTTCAAAGCCGGGCTAATCGCAAGACAAATCGTTTTATCGGTCCGCGAAATATCCGCCACCACGAGCCGCGCTTTCAAAGGGTCGAGCCCTCGCTCCACGCACTCCACCGACGCATAAAACGATTTCAAATCAATTGCAATATAACACTTTTTCATTAGTTTGACAGGTTCTGGATTAATTGCGTGATAGCATCTTCACCCATCCCAATCGAAAGCAAATAATTTTTTGTGTAGTCGGAATAATTATTGATTGCCGACAAATCTCGCTCGCCCGCTTCGTCGCCAATTACATAATGCAGCATCAAATCAATGTTCTTTTCTTTAATTGTTGCATACCGTTCTGGATCGCTAGCCTGAGAAATTTTGTAGTAATTGTCATAAGTAATCATGTAATCACTAACCATCTCGTCATACGAAGCACCAAGCAAAGACTCAAGAATCATCAGCACGTAGCCAGTACGGTCCTTGCCTTCAACACAGTGAATTAAATAAGGCCCGTCGTGCTCTGCCATCGCCGTAAGCCCCTGAACCAACTTCTCCTTAAAACCTTGCGATTTAAATTGAGCATCCATCTCGAGTGGTATTACTAATCCATTATTATATAAAGACAAGAAATACGGCGAATTAAAATCTTCTTTATTGATATGCTCCACTAAATCATCCGCACTGTCCGAAAGATTCACTATGTAATTAACTCCCGCAGCGCTAATCAGCCTGTCCACTACTGGCGCACGGTTATGTGAATTGTCTACCGGCGAAGCGGAACGGAATAAAATTCCATCTTTCAAATTGCCAACTTTTACATTACGGAAATTTGCAAAAACAACGTCCGACGTGTCGCCTTGAATGTCGGAATAGTGAATATCTCTAGCATTCTGGATGTCTAGATATTTTCCGCTTGCATTGAGATAAATCGAGGCGGCGTCGTTTTCTGTGAGCCCAGCCGTAATCCATAAATCCGCTCCGTAGTTCACCGCCGCCTTAATATAATCGTAACCCGGATAAGCAATCAGAAGCGGCTCGTCAATATCGACATAATAACCATTGTAATAAGGAATATCGGTTAGCTCATAGCCGTTCGAGAATTTTACATCTACGCTATCGCCGTATTTAAAGCCCAGGTTGTTAAAATCATCAATCTCCATTTTGATGTAAACGCCACCAAATTTCGGTTCGTGGATGATAGAATAATCTTCGATTTTTGGTTTACACTGAGTTTTAATGGCAAAAGCTACGCATAAAGCAACGACAATAAACACTGCGCATAATAGGAAAATCTTTCGTTTAATTCCCCAACCAGCTTGGTGTTTTTGCCCCACCCTGATTCGGGTGACTTTTCGTTTATTTGGTGTTTTAGTATTGGATTTTTTTCGGCTTGCCATATTACCCTTCCGACATGTCTTATTTATTCTAGTATAACAAAAAATCGCACTTCGTGCGAGAAAAATATGGCACAGATATATGCAGCGCTTGACTAAAACTTATATTTGTCTTATTATTAAACCATAAGTTTATAAACACAAAAACATAAAAGGCAAAAAGACATATGTCATCAAAACTCTTAATTAATGTAAATGATGCTACTCCAGCTGTGGTACCGGATACCGATGCGGATACTAATCCAGACACCAATGTGCCAGATACTGGTGTATTTAGCACTGTACATAACGATGGAGTAAATAACACTCCTAATATGATTGCTCCTATCATTGGCATTTCTGTAGTAGCGTTAGTATTAATAGCATTAATAATTAGTTTAGTTAAAAAGCATAAACAAAAGAAGACCAACAAATTCTCCATCTATTCTAAAGGACATACCATCCTTAGAATCACTGGTATTATGACCTTAATCCTTATTACTACATTTGTAGCATTAAACTATAATGTAAAGCAAGAAGACAATGTAAGTGCAGCATCTAACACACTCACTGTTACAACAAGTGACATCGAAATTGATGTAGATCTAAATGATAAAGCAGTATTCGCTACCGGTGAAAGTACAGTCACAGTAGGTTCTGCTACTGAAGCTGGATACACATTAATGGCTTTTGTAGATAGTACTACTACAGATTTAAAGAATGAAACCAATAAATCATCTACTAGCACTATTTCTATGCTAAACACTACAGACTTTAAGAACCCAACAGCTCTAACTAATAATACATGGGGTATTGCCACTACTAAACCAACCTCACAGGATAGTATAGTCTTTACTGGTCTTCCTACTACACTAGACACTGCTATGACATTAAAGATTACAGACGAAGCTACAACTGCTAATGATAAATCTACCTTCTATTATGGTACTTATATTACTCCAGACTTAGACTACGGTACTTATTCTGGTACTACTATTACTTATATCGCCATAGCTAACTATGCTGGACCATGTAATCCAAGTGCTACTACCATACAAGAAGCTAAATGTCTCCAAGACTTTGCTGGACCTAATCGTGACCAAATCGTGGATTCTATGACGCCAGAAACACAATATACACTCATGGATGTGCGTGATGAGAAGTCTTATTACATTTCCAAGCTTGCCGATGGCAACGTCTGGATGACTCAAAACCTAGACCACGATATCGTGACAACCACAGACTTCTACACCTACGCCAATACCGATATTGGCCACGGCTCCACACCAAATACAAATGCCACTTGGACAGCACAGACCGCAACTTATGCGACAAATGATACAACCTGGATTGATACAACAGACAGCCCCGAATCCTATAACCCAGGCGACCTTTGTTGGAACGGCACCATCCGAAGTGACTATAATGGCACAATCACTACAGATACCTTAGCTTGTGGTAATGACAAACACTACCACATTGGTAACTACTACAACTGGACTGCTGCTGTGGCCATGAATGATAGTAGCTCTTACACTACAGACTTAACTGACGCAGACCAATCCATCTGCCCTGCCGGTTGGAGATTACCAACCTATAGTGGTAATAAATCCTACGACAACCTTGTCATAGCTCTTAGCCTCACTAGCGGCGCTTCCGGCAATGTTCAATCCGCGCCAGCGTGTTTCGTGTATGGCGGGCGCTGGGGCGGTGAGTCGGACAGCGTTGGTGGCTACGGCGTCTACTGGTCTTCGGTGGTTTACGCTGACGCCGCCGCGTATGAGCTCTACTTCGATAGGGATGACACCATGCTCCCCCAGGACAACGTCACTCGTGACTTCGGCGGTTCGGTGCGCTGTGTGGCTCGTACTGGCGATTCTAGGCCCGATGGAGTGATTTTAGATATTTCTAATTTGACTTATATGCAAGAGTTTGCGACGCTAACTAGCAGTGAAAAATCTAGGGTGCTAGCTTCTATGGTTGAAGGTCAGCAATATCAGTTGAAGGATAATCGTGACGAGAAAACCTATTATGTCTCCAAACTCGCCGATGGCAACGTCTGGATGACTCAAAACCTAGACCACGATATCGTGACAACCACAGACTTCTACACCTACGCCAATACCGATATTGGCCACGGCTCCACACCAAATACAAATGCCACCTGGACAGCAGAAAGAGCTACATATGCCACTAGTAATACAAATTGGGGTGATGTATACGATTCATATTCGGATCCCGAATCCTACGACCCAGGCGACCTCTGCTGGAACGGTACCATCCGAAGTGACGATAACGGTACAATTTCCACTGATACTGTATCTTGTGGTAATGACAAACACTACCACATTGGTAACTACTACAACTGGACCGCGGCTGTGGCTATGAATGATTCCTCCAGCTACACCACGGATGAACAAGACGTAGATCAATCTATTTGTCCCGCTGGTTGGAGATTACCTACTTATAGTGGCGATAAATCCTACGAAAATCTTGTTACAGAGCTTGGTCTGACCAGTGGCACTTCCGGCAACGTCCAAAACACACCTACGTATTTCGTCTATGGTGGGTACTGGTACGGTTCGTCCAGCTACGTTGGCTACGGCGGCGACTACTTGTCGTCTGTGGTTAACGGTGTCAGCTACACGTATAAGTTCTACTTCTATCATGACGGCCGCATGTCCCCCCGTGACTCCGGCGGTCGCAACCTCGGCAATTCGGTTAGGTGCGTAGCTCGGTAGTAGGTCGTTCCTTTTGCCGGTGTTTCGCTTGCGCCTTTCCGAAATCCTTGAAACTCGTAAGGAAGCAGTATTGCGACAAATGTAGCGAAACGCTAAGTAAGGAGCTAAGCCAGAAAAAAGATTTCGCCACCTCCATGGTGGCGAAGATTTTTATGCGTTTTTTTACTTGCACCAGTTTTTCAAAAAACTGGTGCAGCTGCACCAATTTTTATTTTAGCGCCCTCGCGGGGCTTCGCCCAGCGCAAAATATTGGTGCAACGCACCATTCTTACAAACCGCCAAAAACCACCAAAATATAAAAAATACCCCTGTAAAATAGGGAATTTTCAAACGACAATGTGTTCTCCACACTGACGTTAATCTGTGGTGCCCGGAACAGGACTTGAACCTGCACACCTAACGGCATATGCTCCTAAGGCATACGTGTATACCAATTTCACCATCCGGGCGTACCATAATTATAACACAAAAAAGCCAGAATCGCTAGATTCTGGTTTTTAAGTTAAACTCGTAAAAGTTTATTTTCTCTTGCTCATGATATAAGCGGTGCCAGCGGTGGTAAGACTGCCAAGAGCGATAGCGGTGTTTAACATATCCTCTGGACCAGTGCTTGGCATATTAGACTCAGTGGTAGCAACCGTTGTAGTTGTCGCTGACTCAGTAGTAGACGAAGATTTAGTTGAAGAATTAGAGTCGCTAGATTCGGTCTTTGAACTCTTAGAATCAGAATTCTCAGTCTTTGAGCTCTTTGAGCTTTCGCTCTTTGAATCTTCGGATTTTGAGCTCTCACTCTTTGAATTCTCAGATTTAGAGTCGTCAGACTTTGAGTCATCATCAGTTGAGCTACTGTCGGTAATCGAGAATGACGAATTATCTTCGCCGCCAACATTAGTTCTAGAAGATTTCCTCGTGGCAACCACGATAATTGCAACAACTAGCACCAAAATCACCAACACGGTTAAAACCGCAAAAAAGATGACCTTTCTACGCTCTTTCTTCTCTGTTACTTCTGGGTTATACATAAAATAAAACTCCTTCTATTCCAATTTTATCATACTTTTGCAAAAAAGTAAATAGTAATATATCAAAATATCAAAAACCGCAAGTATTATGTTTAGAATAAAAAAGCTCCACATGGCCTATGGCCTTGTGGAGCATTGGGAGAATCAAGAATGACTAGCGGTTTCGTGTTCGCTGATTATCGCATCCCCCCAGATGTCAGCCTCTTTTCCTGTGTAAGCGGTGATTATCGCGTTACCGCCGATAGATTTGTTGCCGGAAACGTAAAGGCCGTAGCCACGGCCAAAGGTGTTGCCATAAATTTTGACATTTCCGGTAATGGTACCGCGGAGTATAGTGGCGTTATCCGTCACCTCAGCATTTTCGCCGACCTTGGTGGCACCTTCGGTACCAGAGATTATAGCTTTACCTCGGACAATAGCATTGTCTGCAACGTAAGCCTGGCCATATACGACCGCGTCGTCGGAAACCCAGGCGCTCCCACGATGGGAAAGGTTTTCTTCCTCCTCGATAAAACCACCGAGATCTCCTGCCTTTACGCCGGCTTCCGGGATATCGCGCAAAGCACGGATACGATGCACCACAGCCGCACGGCAAACCGCGAGAGGATGATTTAATGCCGAAGTCGAAAAGTCGACGAAGGGCAAAGAACAATGCCAAACCGGGTCAAACCTGATCTGCCAACCAAATTTTTTGCCGTCGTCTTCGTGCAGCCCTTCGTACACCACTGCGATTTCATCGGTAAGTTCAAACTTCTTCTCCATGATTCTTACCCCCCATAAGAATTATTTTAAATTACGATGACTTTTTTACGCCATAACCTTATAATTATAACACATACGCTTAAAAAAGTCAATAATAAGAGCATGACACCTACGTTTTTTGGTAGACTGAAACTGTCGCCCCCGCATACGAACGACTCTTCTCAAGCGTCACCCCTGCCAAACTTGGCGCTTCGCCCGGATGTGACAAAACCAAAACCCCATTATCCTTCAAAAACTGCGCCAAATTCATCACCCCCTCTATCTCGAACAAATCATACGGCGGGTCCACCAAAATCAAGTCAAATTTTTCATCCGTCACAAAAGACTTAGCATCACAAACCAAAACCTCCGCAACTATCCCAAGCAAAGCTAGATTCTTGGTAATTACAGCCCCCGCACTACGGTTTTTCTCAACAAAAACCACTCGCGAGGCCCCACGCGACAGCGCCTCTATACCGAGCGCCCCACTTCCGGCATAAGCGTCCAATACCACCGCTCCTGGCACGACATCAGAAATCATATTTAATAGCGCCAGTCTTTCTCTCTCACCCATCGGGTGCGTCCCGCCACCAGGTGTGGCGATTTTTCTGCCACGAAAAATCCCGCCTGTGATTCTGACCTCTCCGCCTCTAGTCTCGTACATTTTTTGCTTCATATCTCTCCTAGTTTTTCGCTTTTTCCGCGCTACCCCTCATGGCTCTCATAATTCATAAATCTCCTAATTAAGTGTCGTAATCTGTTGATATTTCTGAATATTAGCCATTAACTCTTTATATTTTACCATATTCTCAGGATTAGTCAAAAACTTCTCGACATCCTTTTGTGCCCGTGCAATCAACCGTGTATCAGATAGAGTCGCAATCCTAAGATCCAAAGCTCCATGCTGCAAAGCACCATAAATTTCCCCTGGCCCACGCAATTTTAAATCCACCTCTGCAAGGTGAAAACCATCGTTGGACTTCTCGACCTCGCGTAGCCTCCGTGTTGGCGCTGTATCTCCAGAGGTCAGCAAAACACAAAAAGCTTCGCTCGCGCCCCGCCCCACGCGCCCACGTAACTGATGTAATTGCGCCAACCCATAAGTCTCGGCGTTCTCGATAATCATCAGCGTTGCATTTGGCACATCCACCCCCACTTCTACCACTGTTGTCGAGACCAAAATATCAATCGATCCATCCGCAAACCGCTCCATCACGGCATCCTTCTCAAGTGGCTTCATCTTGCCATGCAAAAACTCTACCCGAAGTTTTGGAAACATCTCGCAAAGCATTTTTGCACGCTTCTTTACCGAGGTCACCTCGCTCGTCCCCTCTTCAATCGCCTTACAAATCCAATAAATCTGTTGCCCGCGCGCATGCTCGCCGTGGCGCTTCGCATCTGGTGCGCGTCCATGGATATCCAGCATCAAGGGGTACAACTTCTCGCGCATCTCTAGCTCATTCATAATCTGTGTCGTCACTGGTTGACGCCCCGCTGGCAATTCATCCAAAATTGACACCGACAAATCCCCAAACACCGTAAGTTGCAAAGAACGCGGAATCGGTGTCGCCGTCATCGCCAAGAGATGTGGTGACAACCCAGATGGAGACTTGAGCATCAGCTTCTGCCTCTGTTCCACCCCAAATCGATGCTGTTCATCGATAATCACCAGCACAAGATTTGAAAATTCCGTATCATCGGTCAAAATCGCATGTGTGCCAATCACGATATCCACCTCCCCCTGTGCTATCTGTTTTTTTAGCTCTGCCTTCTTTTTGGTAGCGGCAGTCAAAAGTGCCGTCCGCACACCAAACCGAGACAGTAACGGCCCAATACTCTCGTAATGCTGACCGGCCAAAATCGCCGTCGGCGCGAGAATCGCTACTTGCCTATGTCCACCTCCATCATCCCCCACTGCTTCATAGGCCGCCAGTGCCGCCACCATTGTTTTACCAGAGCCAACATCTCCCTGTAAAAGCCGGTTCATCGGCACATTCTTCTCCATATCCTGAAAAATCTCCCAAGCCGCCCGCCTCTGTGCATTTGTCAGCCGAAACGGCAAAGAACCCACAAATTTTTGTATCCGTTCCTTCTCAAACGGCACTAAAACCGCTCGTAATTTCTCATTTTCACGTCGATTGAGCCGTGCCGCAAACAAAAGCTCAAAAATCTCCTCGTACGCCAAATATTCTCGTCCAACCTGTATATCGCTAGACGACTCAGGAAAATGTACCTTAAAAAGCGACTCGCGCCGTACTCCACTCGAAACTGTTGGGAGCAAATCTGGAATCCCCGCAAACCTATCGCGCGATGCATTCATTAGCCGCCGAAAATCCCCTGATTTTAGCCCTCCGTGGGCCACGTAGACAGGGCTAGGACCGCCCGTAATCTCTACCTCGGACGCAAGCGCTGCCGATGGCGAAGTAAGCTGCCAGCGCCCATTCTTAAGCTCATATACCCCAGTAAAATAGTATTCTTTATCGGATGCAAACTGATGTAACCTGTAACTCTGATTAAACCACACTACTCGTATCGCCCCAGTAGAATCCCTCACCACCCCCTCAGTTATTGACAAGTTGCGCTTTTTAGCCCTCCGAGAGCTTAAATCCGATATCTTACCTTTTATCACTATTTTTCCTGGCCGAATCTCACGAATCGCACTTGGTCTTGAAAAATTCTCATAATCTCTTGGCAAATTGTAAAAAAAATCCCGCACGGTCTTGATTCCGAACTTCTTCAAAATCTCCGCCGTCTTTGGCCCAATCCCCTTCAGGTCCTCCACATTTGCCATCAAATCCATACCGTAATTATAACATGAAATACCTACGCTAGATCGTGCCCCCCCCAAATCTCAATGAAAAATCCCGCGGCAATTTCTTGCCACGGGATATGTAACTAACGAGTGGGGTGTGTTACTTATCACTCTGCTTCCTTGAAAAGACTTTAACGAGGAGGGTTATCACCTTTCCCAAAAAAGCTTTTACCAGTGAGAGACTCAATTCTTGCTAGCACCTCCCTTGCAGATACTGTGCCGAGGTTGCGAATTTTAGTCAAAGATCCTTCTTCGGCAATCACCATGATATCACCAAGCGTGTTGCAACCTAGCCTCATTAAAGCATTGTATGTTCGCATGGAGAGCCCAAGCTCAGCAAGCTTGATGCTCTTTGTATCTATAACCTTTGCTCCTTGTCTAGGCGGCAATACTTCCAAAGTGTCGGTGATGGCTTTTGCCATCCTCATCGCCTCTACGCCATAATCGTAGAGATATTCCTGTGCTTCAACTATCCGAGAGTAGTTTTCATCGAGCTTCTTTTTAACGAGCTCCAGCTCACGCTGGCGGGCTGCCAAGCTTATTTCGAGCAGCTTAACTCCGCTCCCATGTTCGGCGAGCCTTTTGCCGTAGAGTAAATAATCCGCTTGCGGAGGACGCCTGAGGGCACTGGTCCCTCTTGAGATAACTTGGCGAACGCGTTCGCCAGAGATGTTCGCGGGTTTCCCAATCTTGTCCAATCTTTTTCCGTCACGGAAATAAGCCAAGATAAACTCGGACTGCCTCTCCGGCAAAGTCATAATTGCTTCCACGATGTCGGCCTCATGCTCTTCGCTGATCGTGTTAATGACCTGGCTATTCGGGAAAACAACATTGAGCAGGTTATACGGCCACGGCGCCTCACCAATCAAACCTTTGTCGGAAAAAGCAACGCGCCCGTTTAAATAGGCCTCATACGGCGCACGCCGGAGTTCCATGAAATACCGGGGATAATCCGCAAAAATTTTTTCGACTTGTCCTTCGTCGCAGCGTCCAATCAAAAAGTCAATCGAAACTGCGAAAAAGTCCGCGAGCGCTGACAGGGTTTTCAAACTGGGAAGACTCTGCCTACCGCTGAGGCAGGAATCTATCGTTGCAAGCGACATCCCAATTGCTTCTGCTACCTGGGGGCGAGACAACCCAGTTTCATCGATTAGTCGGCGTAAGATTGCTGGGTTAAAATACATTGTACCCTCTCCTTTTTCGTTAGTTTGTTAAAAAACTAGTGGCTCCTGTTTACCTCCCCTAAACACGCCACCTGTAATACTTATATTATATCATACTTTTGCTTAACTGTCTATAATAGCAACATAAAAAAGATAAAAAAACACCCCGAGTGCAAGACTCGGGGGGGCGGGGGTATTTTGAGGCAATCTGCCTGTTCAGCTTTTTAAATTGGGGGGGGCTAGTGCTCAGCGCAGTTAGATTTCGATATTGTTCTCTTCCGCGAGCTCCCAGTACAGGTTGATAATTTTCCTGGAAACTTCACTCGCCCTCAGCCTTCCTTCTACTAAGGAGTTATGCGCATCAATCAGTGCACGCTGCGGGTACTCACATTTGTCGGTCTGGACTTCAGCGAGTGTCTTTTTCGCTTTTTCGATGCGGCACTTTATGTCTTCGAGTACCGCCTCGGGCGAAACGCCGAATCTCTCGGCCGGGTCAACCTTGACACCGTAGTCCTCCTCGAGGTACTGCAGATATAAGTGCATCCATTCGATGTCGTGAGAAAGACCATTAATGGTCCCCCCACTCGCCAGCTCTATGTCTGTTGTGAGCATTTTTGCCGTGATTTCACTCTCGATGATTTTGGTTGTCATAAAATCTCCTCCCTTCTTTTACCCCGTAATGTACGACAACCTATCTGTTATTATATCACAACATCCCAATTAAGGCCACTCTATGGTATAATATAGAGGTGCAGGGTTAAAAATAAGGCGAACATAAGGGGGAGTTGTAATGACAACAACAATGGTTATCATGGCGGTCTTAGCCATCGCATCACTAGGTCTGTCAGTATATTATTACATCATGGCATCCGAATGCACCAAAAGATCCAGTCTCGAACATTTCGAAACATACAATAAAAACGCAGAGATGTTTTGCATTATTTTTCTCGTGATACTATTCGCGGGAGACATTATCAGACTTTCCTATGCACCGATACCCTAGCACCCCATCCCGCCTCCGGCGGGATTTTTCTTGAAAATCATTACAAAAATGTATTGACAAACATATAACTAATGCTTTATAATAAACATAAGCTGGTACGCTTCACGGGGTTCCACTGACAAAGTTGGTGGAGTGTGGAGACTTACATTAACAAAAACAAACAGCGGATTAAAACAAACCAATGTGCCCCAGGGTGGGCGCGTAACAGCGGGGAAACGGCTCTAAAAGGCCGTTTTTCTTTTGTGCAACTTATTTGATACACATGAAAAAGCGCCGCTTGCTTCCAAGCGACGCTTCTCATTTTAGCTTTCAGACTCTTCCTGCTTCTTCGGCCACCGCGTTGCCACGACCTGGTCTCTTACGACCTCGTCGTGGAAGACTCTCGAGTCGTAAAAGACACGAGAATCTCCGCAGACTTCAGCGTTGTCAAAGACAACCGCACTGTCAAAAACATGGGCGCAATTGTAAACATGAGCACAGCCATAAACCTGGGCTTGACCGTAAACCTGGGCTTCACTGTCAATCACGGCCTCACCGAAGATTTTGGCCCAACCGTAAACTTCGGCACCAAGGTAGACCTTAGCATGATCATAGACCTCGGCATAATCATAAATTTCGGTGTTATCGCAAACCTGGGCTTGACCGTAAACCTGAGCACAATTGTAAACCTGGGCGGCACCGTAAACCTCGGCCGAACCGTAAACCTCTGCCGAACCGTAAACCTCGGCCGAACCGCAAACTAGGGCGGAACCATAAACCTCGGCCTCATCATAAATCACGGCGGAACAATAAACCTTGGCGTTACCGTAAACTCTGGCACGGTCGGAAACCTTGGCGTCATCGAAAACCACGGCATCGTCGCCAACCCAGCATTTACCTTCATGAGAAAGGTTGCTTTCGGTCTCAATCCAGCCACCGACGTCGCCCTTCTTGATGTCGCCAAAATCCTTCACGGCAACAATCCGGTAGAGGGTGTGCCCGTCATATTCCTTCTTCTGATCAAACAGAATCTCGTATTTTTTCTCTTCCATTTTTATCCCCCTTCATGATTTTTGGAAAAAAATTATCTGACAAGCTATTAAAATTCAAACCGTCTATTCACGCCTCGTGTATCTAAACAATTCAACTTTCATTATATCACACTTATGCTAAATTGTCAAGA
>CAMKOB010000019.1 GCA_946414345.1 uncultured Candidatus Saccharibacteria bacterium
TAGGCACGCCGCCAGCATTCATCCTGAGCCAGGATCAAACTCTCCATTAAAGATTCTGAATTCATTCTTATTCAGAGATCTGTATGAAAATTTGAAAACTCAAATTAAAAAAACTGACGATGATTTCGTTAATAAAAATTATTAACGAGTTAATTGCACAACTAAATTGTTAAACTTCCGCTAATTGCTACAAAATATCTATTAAGTCTCGCAGCTTTAGACTAAGTATGATTTTAGCGCACTTTGTCTTTTTTGTCAATACTTTTTTTGAAAAATCTTTCGATTTTTCCGACGAGGTTGTCGGGCCAGAAGAGCCAGACGAGCATAGCACCATTAATTACCAGAATTATAGTGAGCCACCACGGAAAGACTGGTGCGCTCTTCTCCCCATTATCGTTAGTTGGTTGACCAGTGTTTGGCGTGGTAATATCTGGAGAATTTATGCTTTTGTCAGCTATAACGATGGTATCTTCCCTGTTTTCAGCCTGATTATCTGTTTTATTGACGCCATCAGGTGTTTCGTTGTTATTGGTTAGCTCAATCTCTTCGGGAATGTCTTGATTATTGTCTCCAGAGTTACCAGTATTATCGCCAGTAGATGGCGTGATGTCATTAATAGGTTCTGGTTCCGGCTCGGTTGTAAGTTCTGGCTCTGGCTCTGACTGGCTTCCAGCCGTTGCTAGAGTTCCATCCGCATTGAATGGAACAAATATCTGAAAATAGTCTTCGGTAAAGACAAAACGGCACTCCATACCTTCCTTGTAATTTGGGTTGTTCAGACAACTGCTGTAGTTGTATACGCCGTGTGTACGTAGCCCGCCAACCATATTGCTGTAGTAAACCGCACCGTCTGCGTTAGCTCCAAGATTAGCATTGCCTGATACGGTAAAGCTTATCTCTGTTCTTTCAGGGTACGCAATATAACCGTCTCGTTCGATGTTGTATGAGAAAATTTCATGCGTATCTGGCGGTAGCTCACCTGATAAGATTTCGTCTACGTAATCTGGAACATAGTGCTCGCGTGCTGGGTCGAACCAGGAATTACTATAATATTTATCAACCGCGTCATCCTGCAACCAAACAAAATAAAGTTCGTTTAGATTCTGTGGCACGACATTATGCCCCATGGCTACCTCCCAACCATCTGTCCCCTGATAAAGAAACTTTGCTTCTCCGGTAGACGGATTAATGCTAGTCAACCAAATTCTGGTACTATTAAAACGATCAAGGAGCTGATATCTGGTGCGGTCTTCCCCGCCATCCATATGCTCGTAGTAGTATTGTTCTTTGCATGAGGCATCATTACCACAGAGTGCGGTTCGCTCTGCTTCTGCTCCTATACCATATTCGATGATATCTTGAATAGTCCAATACTTTAAGCCATCTTCTAACGTACCTGTGGCGTGAACCGATGGCGTTGCTAAACCTGTTAAAAATACAGTTGATATTAGTGCGGTTGATACCGCTAATGGTATTTTTGCCATAAAACTCCTTTTTTGATTAAAAATATTATGGCGGAGTATAGTCACAAGCCCCAGAGAATGTCAACCCCCTACCCTGGCTTTAGAGAACATAACCAGTATCACCCCTTTGATTTTCTGAAAGATGCTATTGCTAAGATTGGTTGGTGATTTTATTTTTTGGGATTTTTGGTAGGTTCTTCGTTGGTTGATTCATCATTTTCTTCTTCTGGGAGGACGATACCAATAGAGGCGACGGTATCTCCTTCACTCATGCGCATGATGCGAACACCTTGGGTAGCGCGACCGAGAGTTGGAATTTCTTTCATTGCAACGCGGATAGCTTGCCCCTTGGTGGACATCATGATAACTTCTTTGGCGAGCGGATCAAGAGTATGGACAGCTACGATTGGGCCGGTTTTAGCGGTAACAGAGGCGACCTTAATACCAACACCGCCGCGCTTATGGGGTGGGAAGTTAGAAACAAGGCACGCCTTGCCATAGCCATTAGCTGAGACAGCGATAAGTTTTTGATCTGGATCAGTGATAACGTCCATGCCGACGATTTCGTCTTTCGGACGGAGGCGCATACCCCTTACGCCCATGGCAGAGCGACCCATGGCGCGAACCTCTTTCTCGTTGAATCTAGTAGCTTGGCCAGCAGAGGTACTAATAACAATGTCGTTCTCGCCAGTGGTTTCCTTAACCCAGCGGAGTTCGTCGCCGGTGTCTAGCTTAATAGCGATGAGACCGTTGCTACGTACGTTGTAAAAATCTTTAATAGCGGACTTTTTGATAGTGCCCTTCTTGGTAGCCATAAAGAGATAGCCTTCACCGCCGGTTTCGCCCTGTTTAATGATGGCAGTGATTTTTTCTTCTGGATGCATATTGAGCATGTTAACAGCGGCGGTACCCTTGGCGGACAAGGAGGCCTGGGGGACTTCGTAGGCTTTCATGCGGAATAATCTACCCTGATTCGTAAAGAATAACAGATAATCATGAGATGAAGCGGTAAGAATTTGGGCAATCATGTCTTCTTCCTTGGTGGTCATGCCACGTTTACCTTTACCACCTCTGTTTTGCTTACGGAAATCAGCTTGAGGAACTCGCTTCATGTAGTTTTCAGAGGTGAGCAAGATAACGCTCTCTTCTTCTGGAATAAGCTCCTCTTCAGAGAATTTGCCCACTTCGTGATTAATAATCTTAGAGCGGCGCTCGTCGCCATATTTCTCTTTGAGGGCGAGAAGCTCCTCTTTGATGACGCGAAGAATTTCTTTTTCGTCGGCAAGAATGGCTTCGAGTTTCTCGATGAGTTCGTGAAGCTCTTTTAACTCTTCTTCGATTTTATCACGCTCTAGTCCTTGGAGACGGCGAAGTTGCATCTGTAAGATAGCGTTAGCCTGTATTTCAGATAGGCCAAACCTAGTCATAAGTTGTTTATCAGCGTCATCATAAGAAGCGCGAATGACCTTAATGACCTCATCGATGTTATCAAGAGCAATCTTCAAACCCTCTAAGATATGGGCGCGTTCTTTTGCCTTACGGAGATCAAACTCCGTGCGGCGACGCACTACGATTTGACGGTGCTTTACGAATTCGCTTAAAATCTCTTTGAGACCGAGGACACGAGGCTGAATGCCGTCAACTAGTGCCAAGATATTATAGTGGAACGATGTTTGTAAATCGGTTAGTTTATAGAGCTGGTTCAAGATTTTCTTGGGGAAAGCGTCTTTTTTGAGCTCAACAACGACACGAGTCTTACCACGAGCGGACTCGTTGCGAGCATCAGAGATAGAGGTTATTTTTTTATTAAGAACAAGATCGCGAACTTTTTCGATAAAACCTTCTTTTGATACGCCGTATGGCATCTCTGTTACTACAATGTTGTAGCGGCCATTTTTACGTTCTTCGATGTTAGTAATAGCACGAATAGTGACAGAGCCTTTCCCTGTGGCGTAGGCTTGCTTCATTGGAGCACCACCATAAACTTCGGCGCCAGTCGGGAAATCCGGACCTTTAACGTGTTGCATGAGACCATCAAGGGTAATTTCCGGATCGTCAATTAGAGCCACTGTAGCATCTACCAATTCGCCAAGGTTATGGGGCGGTATATTGGTTGCCATACCAACGGCGATACCCATTTGACCATTCAATAGAATATTTGGGAGAGCAGCCGGGAGAACGACCGGTTCTTTCTCTGAACCGTCGAAGTTATCTCTAAAATCAACAGTTTCCTTCTCGATATCAGCTAAAAGCTCGGCGCCGATTTTGTCCATGCGGGCCTCAGTATAACGAGAGGCTGCTGGCTCATCACCATCGGCAGAGCCAAAGTTACCTTGACCTTCTACGAGAGTGTAGCGCATTTTCCAAGGTTGGGCGAGATTTACCATAGCGTCATAAATAGAGGAATCACCATGTGGATGGTACTTACCCATCACCTCACCGACTATACGGGCGGATTTTACCGTGGGGTGAGGGGCCTTCCAGCCATTTTTGTTCATGGCATATAGAATACGGCGGTTAACTGGCTTCAGACCATCACGGACATCTGGGAGGGCACGGTCAATAATAACGGACATGGAGTACTTCAAGAAGTAGTCTTCCATGGTGTGCTCGACAGGTTTATACTCAAGGCCTTCAGAAACGCCATCTTCGGAGCCGCTTCGCTCACGCCCGTCTTTACGGGGTTCGCTCGCTTCGTTGGCTCCCGTTGTCGCCAAAGACTCCTCAGAAGACGTATTCTTCAGGTCTTTATTATCATCTATATTCATATTATTTACACTCCTTCCTTAAAAGTCCAAATCATCTAGGTTAACTGAGGCGGCGCCGGCCTGGATGAAGTTTTTACGGAGTTCGACCTGATCTCCCATCAGTTTTGTAAATACGGCGTCAGCTTTTTCGGCATCTTCGACATGGACCTTTACCAAGATACGGTTCTCTGGATCCATAGTGGTTTCCCAAAGCTGTTTGGCGTCCATTTCGCCAAGACCTTTGAAACGTTGTTGTGCGGTGTAGCCAGCTTGCTTAAATCTCTCTTGAGATTCATCAATCTTGGTGCCGGCTTTTTTGCGTTCTTCGATTTTTTCGGTAAGTTTCTTCTCTAGAGCTACTTCGTCATAAAGATAGTCAATCTTGCGAGTATTGCCGGTGCCTTTAATAAGGCCAAATAGGGGTGGTTTGGCTAAATAGACATGGCCAGCAGCGATTACCTCTGGCATGTAGCGGAAGAAGAAAGTCATAAGGAGTGTAGCGATGTGGAGACCATCAACATCAGCATCGGTCATGAAGATGATTTTGTCGTACCTGAGGCCGTCAAGGTTGAACTGATCACCAATGCCAACTCCGAGGCCTTTAATCAGAGAGACTAACTCTTGGTTAGCAAGCATCTTGTCTAGACGTGCACGCTCGGTATTGAGGACTTTACCTCTTAGGGGTAGAATGGCTTGGATTTGTGGGTTGCGCCCTTCCTTGGCGGAACCAGCAGCAGAATTACCCTCCACGATAAAGAGCTCACATTCAGAACGATCCCTGCTAGAACAGTCAGCAAGCTTACTGGGAAGATTGAGGCCTTCAAAGGCGCCTTTTCTAATAACATTATCTCTGGCGGCACGAGCAGCCTTGCGAGCGCGAGCGGCAAGGGTGGCTTTACTGACAATCTTCTTAGCAATAGCGGGATTTTCCTCTAGATAATAACCAAAGTATTCGGTCATAACCTTGTCTACGTAGCCGCGTACCTCTGGATTACCTAATTTATTCTTGGTCTGACCTTCAAATTGGGGGTCAGGGAGTTTAACCAAAATTACAGCGGTGAGACCTTCTTTAATGTCATCACCAGTGAGATTTTCTTCTTTCTCTTTCAAGAGGCCGTTTTTACGGGCATAATCGTTAATTACACGGTTGAGACCAGTGCGGAAGCCAACTACATGCATACCACCATCAGGGGTGAGAACGTTATTAGCAAATGGCTTCATAGTCTCGGCATAGGTGTCGTTGTATTGAAGTGCTATTTCTACGCCAGTGTCGTTAACCTGTTTTTCAACATAGAAAATATCTTCTGCAAGAACTTCTTTCCCCTGATTAAGACGTTTGACATAACTTTTGATGCCACCTTCAAAGTAGAACGATTCTTTGGTGCCGGTGCGCTCGTCTTTAACGGTAATAAGAATACCTTTGGTAAGATAGGCCTGGTGACGGGCGTAATTAGATACCCAGGTATAATCAAAAGTAGTAGTTTCCTTAAAAATTGTGGGATCTGGGTAGAAAGTAATAGAGGTGCCATGCTCGCGCGGAGAGCCATTTGATACCTGTAGCTCCATAGTGGGTTTACCGGTATCAAATTCGATATGGTGGGTTTTGCCTTCCCTGTAGACTTCGGCGGTCATTTTAGTGGATAGGGCGTTTACAACAGATGACCCAACACCGTGGAGGCCAGAGGAGACTTTATAGCCACCATCGCCGAACTTACCACCAGCATGAAGGACGGTTAAAACTGTCTCCAGAGTAGATTTTTTGGTCTTGGGGTGGATATCTACTGGAATACCGCGACCGTTATCGTCGACTCTGACGCCACCATCTTCGAGGATGGTGATATCGATTTTATTTGCGTAGCCGGCAATAGCCTCGTCGATAGAGTTGTCGGCAATTTCTTTGATTAGATGATGCAAACCATCATAACCTGTAGAGCCAATATACATACCTGGTCTTAGACGAACCGGCTCTAACCCTTCTAGCACCCGAATTTCGGACGAATCATAAGCTTCCTTAGCGGACATTTTGATACCTCATCTTAAATATACCTTTCTATTGTATACCTTATTAAGAAAAAAATCAAGGGATATAGGATGAAAAAAAGCTAATTCTGTAAGCTATTCGCTTCGCGCCAGGAATTAAGAGATGATTTCAGGCAGATTTTCACCTGTATTTCAGTACAGGATTCAAATCTGTGAAATCATTTCTTAATTCTTGGGCTTGCTCAATGCTCGCAAAATTAGCTATTTTTCATCCTAGTCATTATTTTTGTTTAACCAGGCGTCTAAAAATCCTTCCTGAGGCTCTTCAGAGCCCTCAGAAGGGCCTTCTGGGCTTGGAGACGGGTCTTTAGGCGTTTCAAGCTCATGAGCGCTCCAACGGTCCTGTATTTCCTTTTCAACCTCAGCACGAGTTTTGGCGTACTTGGTAGCAGAGTAGACTTTGAGAGAATTCATCAGTTCTTCATTCGGCTCACCCATTGGGGCTGGAAGGCCCATTGTAAAGGGGGCGGACGGCATATCAAACATCATGACTTTCGCTACGGCGGCAAAGTTCGGGGTTTTAGTCAAATCTTCGGCATTAAAGGTGGGAGAGAAAGCTTTAGCCATCAATTCAGCATCTGTAATACCTATACGGCCACAGATAATAGTGCCCACGTTGCCAAGAAGTGCTTCCCTAATTTTTTCAGTAAGCTGAGTCATGAACTGGTTGGCGACGATAAGATTGAGACGATACTTACGGGCTTCAGAGAGGATGGACTCGAAGCTATCTGTTGCGAAATTTTGGAACTCATCCACATAGAGGCAGAAATCTTTACGTTCGTCCTCTGGGATATCCTGGCGGCTCATGGCGGCCTGTTGGAATTTCATGACAAAGATCATACCTAGGAGATTAGCATTAATGTCACCGAGGCGGCCTTTAGAAAGGTTAACGAGGAAAATTTTCTTGTTATCCATGATTTCTCGAATATTGAACCCTGATTTAATCTGGCCAAGAGTGTTTCTCATGATGGTGTTAGCGATAAATGGACCCCATTTAGAGGCAAACCAGGTAGTGACCTCGCCGGCGTCATTGGATTTTTGTGAGGCGGGAAACTCTTTGGTCCAGTAATCATAGACAGCCTTATCGGTAACATATCTTAATTTAGATTTAACAAACTCTGGATCGGTGAAGCACTGAGGAATATCGATGAACGTGGCGCCGGCAGGGTCGGACATTAAGAGAAGGGCGGCATTTCTAAACATATGCTGACCACGCGGACCAAAGAACCCTTGATTATTTGGATCGAAAAGCGACTGGAGCATACTGATTCCCTCTTGAACGATGAAGTCCTTCTGGTCATCGTTGGTGAATTCAAACATATTCATGCCTACTGGATGCTCTATATCAGCGGGATCAAAGTAGATAACATCATCAATGCGCTCTTCTGGCACACGCTTCAAAAGCGCCTCTACGGCGTCACCGTGTGGATCGATGAAGGCAAAACCTCGACCATCACACATATCCTGAAAAGCTAAATTCTCGAGAAAGACGGATTTACCCATACCTGTTTGACCAATGATGTACATGTGGCGTCGACGGTCTTTCTCACCGAGGTAAATTGCTTTCTTATTGCCACGATATTCGTTGGTGCCAAGGAATAAGCCCTCCGTCATTAGCTTAGCAGGTCCATCGACTTGCTTAACAAGTTGGCGCTCTACACTAGTAGAAGGAATTGCGTTCTGCTCTGGCAAGTGGTAGATGGAGGCCATCTCCACACTGTTTAGGATGTTCTTGTGAATTTTTGTCGGAAAGAAACGAAAGGTGTAATCGGTACAAAGTTTTTTCGTATCTTTAAGCATATTTACCTGAAAACCATTGAATTGAGCGGAATCAAACTGTGAAAAAGCACTGATAATACCACCTAGAATGGCGTCTGAGCGGGTTTTATCCTCAGAGCTTGCAACAATGCGAATCAAGGTTTCAAACGCAGGGTAGCGCATTTTGGCAGTTATGGCATTAATTTTATCTTGGTCGATATTGTTAACCTGTTTGATTTCTTCTTTTTTCTCGTGCATCTCTGGCACTTCGAAGGGGGCACGTATAAAATCAATAACGGTTTGTCCAATAGAGTCGCCACCGATAGTCGTTTTAACTTCTTTCCCTGACTGTATTAGTTTAATTTGAGACTTGCCGGACTCAGACCAACTTTTGTGTGCAGGACGGAACAAAATTTGTACAGCGGCACCTTCATTTTTGTTCAGATTGGTGAGCGCGTTTAAAATCGCCATGGAGGCATCGCGCTTAGTGTCTTCGTATGTGGCAATAGGTAGGTAATAATCTTTTGATAAGTTTAGTTCGGCACCAGATATGGTGCTCGTATCCGTGCTACCTTCGAAGATGTTTTCTTCGTCCTTTTCCTCAAGACGAGCTGT
Organism: uncultured Candidatus Saccharibacteria bacterium; assembly: GCA_946414345.1. Taxonomy (GTDB): domain Bacteria; phylum Patescibacteriota; class Saccharimonadia; order Saccharimonadales; family Saccharimonadaceae; genus Nanosyncoccus. The sequence continues at coordinate 8,624 of CAMKOB010000019.1, forward strand.
TGGATATGCAGATTGAATGGCTTGCTTAACTACCTCTGTTAGCTTAGCTGGCACTATGGCGTAATAGTGGATGAAACCATTTGCGGCAATAATCTCAAAGGAGAAGTGTTGTTGACCATAAAAGCGAGCCTTGCGTCCTTTAGCGATTGTGGAGGCGAGAATAGAGTACATAGTCTGGGTTTTAGAGATAGCTTCGCTTGCAATGTCGCGCTCGTCACGACTACTACCAGCACTAACATCATCGGTGGAGGGTGGAAGGTGGATGAGAAGTGGCTTCATCTTGAGGCTACGTTCGTATTTTTGAACTTTTTTGAGTTTTCTAAGATGTGCAGCAACAAAAAGCGAGATGATTAGGATGGCCGCAGAAGCGACGATGATTGCTACCACCCAAGGCTCCATCATTTTGTTTTACTCCCGTTGACAGCGGCCCTGAGGGCTTGATAATTTGCCATAGCGGCCTTAGCGTTGCCCTCTCTAAAGAGGCTTTCTATATCTTCGACTGCCTTCTTTGCGGTTCCGTCGATCCCTTCCTTTTTTGGTGCAACATCAAGAGGATCAAAGACGAGCTTTGATTCTTGTTCGTCTGTTTTTGCCGGGGTGCTGTCTGGTGCTTCAACAATTTCGATTGTTTCTTCCTCTGGAGGAAGAATCGGCACATCTTCGTCATCTGGGTTCGAGGTGATGGTGGCATTGATTGCTTCTCCACCTATCTTTGACTGATCATGCTGAGGTTCTGGCATCCAATTTTCTGGCATCGGATCACCAATATTGGGGATTTCTCCGGGGTTTTTGGGTTGCGCTCTATTATCCATATGCTTATTCTATCACACTTACATACGTTTTGCTACTAAAAATTCGGCCAAAAATAGAAAAGTTAGGATGAGTGCCATTGTCCAGAGGTTGATTGCACCGAAAGAGCGAGCCATTAGGACCATAATTGGGCCAAACGCAAGTACCGCTGAATAGAGATAATCTTTGCCAACCAACGTAGTTTTCTTAAAGGCAAGACGATAAAAAGCCATCAAGCCGAGCGTGATGGCGCCAAAGAGAGAAATGTATAATGTTGTAAAAAATAATAAAACACCGAAAGGACCAATTTCCGTCGGTGATGTTACATTTAGCATCAATGTTAAAGCTGCGAGTCCGATGATGCTGATGGTGACAATAATGCGGTTATGCTTCATAGCTTCATTATATCACACTTTCTGATTTTGCCCCCAAGTATTATTTCTGGGGGAAGGCGAAGTGGGTTATCTGGCACTAAATAAATCAACTATTGGCCACAACCCTGCTTCGCGTTTCCCTTTTGACCGCTTCACGCGAGGTGAAGCATAGGTCCTTATTGCTTTTAATCTTTCGTTCTATTTTTCTTTTTTTGTTTTATGGGAAGGTGCTAGCGAAAGATTTAGCAATGCGCTCAACGCGATTTTGTTTCGCGGAGCTCTAGGTAATTCCTATTAATTGTAATTTATGGCTAGAAATTACCTTTTCGCCCGCCAAACTTTACGTGCGTTTTTGTCTTTTCTTTTTTTGGTTTTTCATGTTAATGTCCTTTTGTTTTTAGTTTTTGTCTTAGTCATCTCGACTACTTTCATATTAGCATAAGTCTAATAAAAAATCAATAGTTTTGATCAACTTTTTTAATGTATTTTTTACAACATATACCCCAATTCTTCTCTGTTCTAATTATTTATTCAACTTGTTGTATTTTTTACAATATCAAACGCGTTTTGGTCGTAAATTTGCTTGTATTTTTCTTATTTTGCATGTTTTGATTTTAGATTCAGGTTTTCGTATTGCGATTTTCATTTTACTAGAATCATCATTTTGCTCGCAATATACTGAGGCTATGTTTATTACACTAAAAAATCGCCTTTCGGCGAGTTGATTATATTTTTTGTCGTCTTTGTGTCATGTGTCACAAGTTTTTGGTTTTCACAAAACATCACAAATATGTCATGGTGGAGCTGCCGGATACTGCCTCCGGGTCCGAATTGCCACATGGATTTGAATCTACGTGCATAGTTTCCTGTTTTTCTTGGCGAGTATTGTTAGCTGCAGAAAACGAAACTAACAAACGCCATAGCCAATTTTCGAACCACCACTCGCTACTATGATAGTCTTATTTCCGTTATATGATAATTTGTATTCTACGGAACCTCAAACACAAACCAGCCTACAAATAATTAGGCATAAGCAGGCATGTATGCAACATGCGCTACATTAGTGTTTTTAGCACTTATTTAATACTTACGGTATTCAATCGGCACGCATCAAATCTGTTAACGATCCGTCTAAGCTTTGTCAGCCCCAACTGATTAGATTATATCATAATTGCTTAAGATAAACAAGATTTTTTTAGATAAAAGAAAGAAGGTCGGCTAACTGCGAGGAAACCGACCTTCTTATAAGTAGAGTGTGGAGTTATTTTGGCTATATTTTTGTTTTGACCTTTTGAATAATTTTTTTATTCAAAAGCTACCTCTATTATAGCGCGTGAAAATGCTCATGTCAATACTTTTTTACAACTTTTTTATACAATTTTTGCAAAGTTTTCCACAAGCGGCCATTGTTTTCCACAAGCAAGTTTTTGTGTAAATTCTGAAAAATACTTAAAAAAATACAATTTTTCTTAAGCACTTTTTGCTCTGTTAAATTGGTGGGGGGTTGTACTTTTCTGTAGTATATGCTAATAAGATGCGCATGACAAGCAAAATTTTTTCAGCAATACCATATGGCTTCGGTGGTAAAATGGTCGAGGTCGAGGGGGATATGAACAGGGGTCTTCCCGCTTTCAATATTGTAGGGATGGCAAATAAAACCATTAATGAAGCAAAGGAGCGAGTGCGAAGCGCAATAGTTAACTCTGGTTTTTCGTTCCCTGACCGAAAGGTCACAATCAATCTTGCTCCGGCAGATTTATTAAAAGATGGGTCATATTTAGACTTACCGATTGCACTGGCAGTAATGTTAATTTCTGGCCAGCTCATAAAAGCCGACGTCGAAAAGCGACTATTTGTGGGTGAATTGGCGCTCGATGGAGAGCTTCGCCCAATAAAAGGTATTATTAATATTATTGAAGTAGCAAAAAAAGCTGGAATCCAGGAGGTATATTTACCGCTTAAAAATTTAGCCCAAGCTTCACTAATAAAAGATATTGCTATTTACGGTGTAAATACACTCCAAGAATTGTTTTTAGCCCTCAAGAAACAGCTCGTTTTGCATTGTACGGATGAGATTAGCAGTGGCCAAACGGAAAGAAGCAAACCAGTCGGACCGATTTTAGACCATATAAGGGGGCAAAAAGTAGCTAAGCGCGCCATAGAAATTGCAATAACTGGGCACCATAATATTTTAATATCTGGTCCGCCGGGTGCCGGAAAGACATTATTGGCAAGGGCGGCGGCAAATTTATTACCAACTTTGACGCCCGAGGAAAAAGTGGCAATTACTAAAATTTATTCTTTGGCCGGAATGACAACAGATGATATTATCGAGGACCGCCCATTTAGAAGTCCGCATCATACGGCGAGCGCGACATCTATAATTGGAGGTGGCGCCGCGGCTATTCCAGGAGAGATTTCTTTGGCACATAAAGGTGTATTATTTTTAGATGAGCTCCCAGAGTTTCAGAGATCCGTATTAGAAGCATTGAGACAACCTCTAGAAGATAGAGTCATTACTATTTCACGAGCGAATCGCAAAAGTGCATATCCAGCAGATTTTATGTTGATTGCGACCATGAATCCATGCCCTTGCGGCTATTTGGGCGACCCGACACACAAATGTAAGTGCACCGAACAACAGATTCAGAGTTATCAGAAGAAACTTTCTGGACCACTATTCGATCGAATCGATATGCATGTGGGTGTAGAGAGGGTTGAAAATGCGGATTTAAGAAAGCAAATGACAGACTCGTCTGATGAACATTGCACAACAAAAGAAGTCATTAAAAAAGCAATTTTGAGACAGAAAACACGATATCAACGCGATGGGTTCTTTAATGCTTCCCTATCATCATTTGAAGTATCCCAAAAATTAAAGATGGAGCCGGCGGCAGAAAAACTCTTGGCGGATGCTTCCGAACGACTTAGCTTGTCGGCAAGAGCATATTTCAAAGCGATCAAAGTAGCGCAAACGATTGCAGATTTAGAGGGGGCGTCAGTAATTAACGCTAATCACTTAGCTGAAGCATTAACTTATCGTAAAAGGTAAATTATCTCTTGCATTTTGGAGTAATGTTTGGTATAATTGTCACAGGTTAATTCAAGAGAAGAAAGGACTATTATCAAAAACTCATCACATACCCGGCTAAACTCAGAGATTCGTTATCCGGAGGTACGCGTTATTGGAGAGAGTGGTGAGCAGCTTGGCATCATGTCGAGTAAAGAAGCCCAGATTCTTGCGAGGCAACAGGGAGTGGATTTAGTGGAAATTGCCGCTAATGCCAATCCACCGGTCGTTAAAATTATTGATTGGGGTAAATTCCAATATCAAAAAATGAAAGAAGAGGCGAAAAACCGCAAAAAAGCGCGTGAAAAACAGTCCGACTTAAAACAAATGAAGATTGGCCTCAAGATTTCAGATAACGACCTCAATATCAAAGTTCGCAAAATGCGTGAGTTTGTCGAAGATGGCGACAGAGTGAAGATCATGATTGTGCTTCGCGGTCGTGAAATGGCACACAAAGAACTCGGACAAGAGCTGTTAGATAAAGTTCTAGGTCTAATGGGCGACGACATCGTCTTGGAAGGCAAAACGCAGTGGAGCGGACGTAACCTATCGGTACAGGTACGAAAGAAGTAATTTCCTACTTCCAAGGCCCCCGATTGCACACTAAATATTAACTATAAACTAAAGGAAAACCTATATGCCAAAACTAAAGACGCATAAAGGCACCGCGAAACGTATTAAGATTACCGGTAGTGGCAAAATCACACGTGAGCGTGCTTACGGGAATCACATTCTCGCTAAAAAATCTAAAGCTAGGAAGCGCAATATGAAAACGTCTGCTTCCGTGAGTGGGAAAATTAAGAAAAATATTAAAACTGCATTAGGGGTTTAATTATGAGAGTAAAACGTGGTGTGGCCGCAATGGCCAAACATAAGAAAACTTTGAAAGCTGCTAAAGGCATGCAACATGCACGCACTCGTAGCTTCCGTTTGGGTAAGCAAGGTGTAATTAAAGCCCTTCGCTATAGTTATCGCGATCGCAGAAATCGCAAACGCGATCTTCGAGCGATTTGGATTACCCGCATCAATAATGCTTCAAGAGAACTTGGTCTTTCCTACTCACAGCTAATTGCTGGTATGAAGG
>CAMKOB010000020.1 GCA_946414345.1 uncultured Candidatus Saccharibacteria bacterium
CTCTTAAAAAATGTTATAATATATTCATGATTAAATTCACCATTATTACCCTATTTCGTGAAGCAATTGAGCCTTATCTTAAGACTTCCATGATGTGGAAAGCCGTTGATAAAGGCCTTGCCGAGTTTGATTTTGTGAATTTACGCGATTTTGGTCTTGGCCCGCATAAATCCGTCGACGATACGCCCTACGGCGGTGGCGACGGTATGCTTCTTCGCTGTGAGCCGGTTTTTGCCGCTATTGAATCCGTCAAAGAAAAAGATCCAAGCGCCAAAGTCATCCTCCCTACCCCCGTCGGCGATACCTGGACCCAAAAAATGGCTAGGACGTTCGCGAAAGACGCCCATTACATCATCTTATGTCCACATTACGAAGGATACGATGAGCGGATTCTGTCGCTGGTGGACTATAAGATTTCCCTTGGTAAATACGTCCTCACCGGCGGCGAGCTTCCAGCGCTAATCATCATCGACTCAGTGGTTCGCTTGATTCCAGGCGTCCTCGGTGGCGAAACTTCCGCCGAAATCGAAAGTTTTTCTGATGGCGACAACCTCGAATACCCCCAATACACCAAGCCAGCCGATTTTCGCGGCATGAAAGTCCCTGACATTCTCCTCTCAGGTAATCATGGCGAAATCGCCAAATGGCGCGCCGAACACTCCGGTAAAGCAGAATAAAAAACCCTCGGAGCAAGGCTCCGAGGGAAGGGTGTGGTATAGGGCGGTGAGAGCGATCACGGAAAGGCCGCGCCCATAGTGTACTGCAACCATATTGGCTGCACGTTGTTTGTTCTCCGGCTATTGCTCCCGGCGGTCGACCCCCCATAGAGGGCCATTCTCTAGACCGCCGGGTAGACCGGGAACTTGCAACGCCTCTTCAGCGGTGTTTCAACTAGATTACCCACTACGAGGCAACCAGAAAACGAAGAGAGATGCACTAGCAGATTACATGCAAGTTTCCACTTCCTTCCCCCGCTAGGTTAGGAACTTACATGCAGACTGTTTCTGCCCAGGCTGCTTAGCCAGTGGAATGACTAAGCTGAAACAAGAATTGCGCGTCGCGAAAGCATACAGCCAAAATTCCTGTTTCACCCACACGTTGGTAATGTACCATGCCACACCCACTATGCACTCTATTATATCACACTTGTTTAAAAATGTCAATAGTTTTACCACAAAAAATCCCCCGACTGGCTGCCGGGGAGATTTTTATAGAATAATTTTTCACAACTGATCTTTGCGCAGGTGGAGAACACTCTCGATGTAATCAGAATCGAGGTCGATCCCCTGAGTATCGCAGATGCCCTTAGTGACGCCCAGTAAATAGCTGACGTCATTTTTGTCAGCATTTATGCTAGCGTGAGCGAGAACGTCGTAGACTATGTTCATAGCTACATCTCGCCCGGCTCTATCATTTTTGTCGCCCCAGTAGATAAACTCCAGAGCAGACTCAACCTTCTCGGCCATACCAGGCTTTGTCCCCTGGTCTATTAGAGAGAAAAGCCTGTTTTCACGCACGGCGTGAATTACTTCTCCCTCTCCAAAGGCAGAGAATAGCCAAATTGCTACCATCATCTCGTTGGGATAAGCATACGATGAGATAGCAACATCGGCCTCGTTAACAAAGAGCGAAGCGTAAAAGTCCGCTATGCCCTCCTCGAGGTGGGTGTTACCTTGGGCACCAATTGATGCAAGCATCAATTCGCGCAACAGCACGTAAACTTGCGTCTCCGGGTCCGCCAGAACAAAACTAGGGAAAACGTAGATGGTATTTGATGCAGCGTCATACACCGCATAACTCTGGCTGACATATACTAAAGTATTCCTCTTTAGCTCTCTGACTTCCTCAAGATCGCCAGACATTACTGCGCTAGCGATCTTGACTGCACTAAGCCGTTCCAAATCGATGTCTAGATTTGAGAAAAACATCCCAATGCCTTCCTTCAGAACATCTGAAGTTTCAAAAACTGTCTCTTCAGAATGGCTGTAGATGTCTTCCCAGAACTCATTATCGACGTAATTAATGCCGTTAAGACTACAGGTATCTGCATACTTGTAGCTATCGGGCTTTCGGATAATAGTGCATGAGAGCGTTCCAGACATAAAAACGATAGTCGCCAGAATCAAAAGAAGTCCTTTTTTCATTCCTCTCCCCCCTCAAAAGAAACTACGCTTTTTTCTGCAGAACCTTCCTTATGTAGCTAGAGTCAATCTTGGTGCCTTCCAGCTTCGAAAGTTCCTTGACGTAGTCCAACAGGTAATCTACGTCCTCAAGCTTTTTTCCGGCCCCGATTGTTACATGGGCCAGAATGTCGTAAATGGCATTCGTGGCCCTGTCGGGGTCGCCGCCCAGATTGAGGGCAGTGAGTGCTTCCTCGAGTTTGGTGCCCATGCCAGGCTTAGAGTTGACGTCAATCAACTCGTCAAATCGGTCTTCTCTCACGGCGTTAACTACCGCATCCTCGCCAAACACCGCAATTAGCCAAGTGGCAACGGTCATCTGATGAGGATAAATGGTTTCCTCCATCGTGTAGCCTACATTATCCATGAATATGGAAGTGTAATACTCAGCCAGCCCCTCCTTAATCTGGCTAGATTTACCGGTCTCCGTTGAAAGAGCTGTTAGCACCAACGCGTGCGTCAATGCCTGCAGCTGTCTTTTTTCCGGAGCGCTAAAGTATCCCGGGAAGAGATACATCTCCCCGACTTCCGCATTGCAAGTTGTGCAATAGTACTGGGCCCCATACGAAATATTACTTGGGGCATCCAAACTCGTGGCTTCTACTGCCACTTGCCGGGCTTTGGTAACGCGCATTAGGCCACCCCAGTCCATGTTTAGTTCACCGAAGTCACGCCGGAATATTCTCTCAATTAGACCCAGCATGTCTCCGATGTCGGCGTCGCTAGAATTTGCGGACAAATCCGTCCAAAATTCATCACTTGTGACATCGTCGTATACCGTGAATCTGTAATTCTCGGCGTACTTATAGGAACCGGAGTTGGCGCAACCAGCGCAGGATACCAGAAAAACGATGACGAGAATGACGATGGTGAGCTTTTTCATTTTCTCTTACCCTCCAAAAAATATGAAAAATCATCTATATAAAAGAGCCTTAGGCTCTAAAACCTTAGTCCTAACTAATAAATTATAGCACAAATAGGATAAAAAGTCAAGATAAGTAAAGCACCGCCGGCGAGTGTCTGGCGGTGCTTTAATGAAAGGTTTGAGTTTAAGCGATAGGAGTGTCAAGAAGCTGGTTATATGCCTTGCCGACGGATTCTGAGTCAAATAACACCTCTGTTGGAAGTGAGGCATTCTTGACGATACAGAACATCCTCGCAATGAGCCGTATCTGACGAACCGTTAAGTTTTCACACTTAGGATTCGTCACCAACTCCGGGAAAAGTCCATCTGAGCCAGTATCATCGAGCTCCATCGCGGGGCCATCGATAATTGTGATATTGCCATCATCGTAGGCATACAGGGTAACAGTCTCCAAGACTTTAATCCTCTCACGGATACGCTCGAGGTCTTTGATGTTGGCGCGTCGAGCTTCGGAAATTTTATTCATGCGCTCCACAAGTGAGTTGTCGTCGGCGACTATCAATCTGAATTGCTCGCTCTTCGCAATGAATGTGTTTTTAATCCTCAACAATTCCTTCTGAATTTCTCTCAGTTCACCAAGCTTTTCTTTATGGTGACTGAGCAAAAGCTGAAAATCATTTTCTTCAGTCATGACCCTATCACTTACAGTTTTCTCTTCGGCGCGCAAAAGCTCGAGCTCGCTCTCGATGGTCTCAGCCGGAGCAGCAGTATCCTGCTCGGTTTCTACAGTTCCATCCCCAGCATCCATGGGCGCATCCAAAAGACCAGCCGAAGTACCTTTCACTTTTCCGGACCTGAAACGGCTTCTGTCCTTGCGATGCTTACGCTCTGACGCACGAATTTCTCCTAGGATTTCATCTGCCTTTCCGTGGTACATCCCACGTACGCGACGCTCGAATTCCTCTTCCGTGCAGTCATATTTGCTACAAAACTCGTCTACTCCTACCCCATATTTGATACCATTTTTGATGTCAGCAGGTGTAATTACCAGCATCTTTCCAGTCCTCCTCAAATAATTGAAGTTCGGTGTCTTTTTCGTCGAGCTGTTCCTTGACCGCTTGGTTCATCTTGGACATTTCGTCCAGCGCGGATTCAAAATGCTGCTGAAAACCAACCAGATCGACGGGCTCGAGCTTCCCATAAGTTCTGCCGATGGCCCCGAAGGAAGCCTTGTCAGGCTCTAGTAGTAGTGACTCGCGGCTGACTCCAAGGGACTCTGCAATCTCATCGAGATGGCGATAAACAGTGGAGGGTGACAGGCCAAATTTTTCGGCGATTTCCGCAATATTTAGGCCGTCGTCTCGAAGTTGCTTAAACTCTCCTTTCATTCGTAAGGTTCTTTCATTTTGCGTCATGGGTTATCTCACTCCCTTCAAAATAATTGCAAAATGAGCTATCTTAATATTATAACATAAACAGATTAAAAAATCAAGAGCTTGTTTGCACAAAAATCCCCCGGCTGGTGGCCGGGGAGATTTTCGTAGGCCGAGGCGGGATGTCTTAGTCTTTCCAGATTTCCCGTGCGATGGGAGCGCCGAATCTCCAAGCGGTAAACGAACCGGCTGCCAGCTGGCAGCAGATGAATCCGCAAGGAGAATCGTGGAAATAATAGGACAATCCCTCAACGGTGAAGAGGTATGATCCAAAGCCGATAAGGTCAAAGAACGCGAGCGCCGCGATGGTTATGAGTATCCCGACAAGGATAGCGGTGACTTGCCTGAACACTCGTCCCCAATCTATGGAATTATCTCGTGCAATGACCGGGCCGTGGCCTACCGTGCAGAAAGCGTCATCCATGACATAGCAGTAGCTAACCGCCTGGCAGGAATTGACCGCTCTCGGGCCAGATGTTGTGAACATGGTTTCCTCCCTCCTATTTTTCCGTGATTGCCTCGTGGTGTGTTTCATGCTAGAACCCTCCTATTTTTATTTTTCATGCACATTAACACCCTTCCTACTGTCAATGTACATGTGTGAGATCGACTATTATTATAGCATAAAAACAAAAAAAGTAAATAGCAATAATGGTAAATGCGAATAACTACCAGTCTTCCACGAGGGTAAATTCTTTCCCGGCAATTGAGATAACTGAATCGGGTTCGGCGCCCTGGGATGTTAGCTCCGCCCTAATTCCCATCTTTTTCATAATGTCACGCAATCTGTTAAGGCTAGCGTAATTATTCATATCTGTTCTACGAGCAAACTTCTCAATCTTTTCCCCTGTTACGATAAATTTATCGTCTTGCTTCTCTACCTTCCAGGTAGACTTCACCTCTTTAGGTGACAACGAAATAGTTGGCAGAGCTTCATCGCTTGACAATCGGGAGCTCACTTCCTGAGAAGAGTCAAGCTCCGATTGTTTATGCGAGATTACCTCGTCTTTTAATTCTCGTAATAGCTCATCTATACCCTGATGTGCTGAAGATGAAATGGCAAAAACTTTTGCGTCTGGATTAACGGCAAGAATCGAGGCTGTTTGCATGGCGATAATCTCTGAATCAACTCCTTCACACTTGGTTAGTGCCACGACTTCTGGGCGTGAAGCTAAATCTGAATACTTTTCAAGTTCTCCACGAATGGTTTTGTAAGCCTTACCGGCATCATCATTGTAGACATCCACTAGATGTAGTAGTACCGCTGTCCTGTCAACGTGTCGGAGAAAATCGTGCCCGAGCCCCTTCCCTTCGGACGCCCCCTCAATTAAACCTGGTATATCGGCAATCAACAAATCGTGTTTATCAATCGTGGCCACTCCGAGTTGTGGTGTAAGTGTTGTAAAAGGGTAATCGGCAATCTCTGGCTTGGCATTTGAAACAACGGACAAAAACGTGGATTTTCCAGCATTTGGTAATCCAACTAATCCAACATCTGCAAGTAGTTTTAACTCTAGCTCTGCTTCAAATTCTTCACCGGGCTCACCTACCTCGGCGATGATTGGTGCTTGCCTCGTAGAACTCTTAAAATGCGCATTACCAAAACCGCCATCGCCGCCCTTGGCAATAATAGCCGTCCGTCCATCCTGCGTAAGATCTGCAATCACGTTTCCATCTCGCTTAACGATTGTGCCGATTGGCACCTCGACAACCAAGTCTTTGCCAGCTCGCCCCGCGGAGCGTGTGCCAGAACCATTGCGCCCATCCTCGGCAGTCAATATTGGCGTAAAACGAAAATCAATTAAAGTGTTAGTATCTTTATCGGCACGAAAAACAATGTCGCCGCCTTTGCCACCATCTCCACCATCTGGACCACCCTTCGGAATATATATCTCTCGACGGAAAGACACAGCACCGTCACCACCCTTACCGGCCTTTAAACTAACTTTTGCAACATCTGTAAACATTACACTTATTATAACATCTTTTTAGTGAATATACCACAAACTAGCTGCTGAAGCGGCCGGAATGATTGACTGAATGGCACGGAATGGTTGGTAATTATAATTCATCTCCGAAGCAAGAATTGAACCATCTGGATAAACTTCCTCCACATAACCGACGTGGCCGTACCAACCAGATGAGCTTTGGAAAATTGCCCCAGCAGTAGGATTATGGTCGACTAAGTAATTTTGTGCCATTGCATTTACGCCCCAAGAATAGGCATTACCCCAGCTCGTTGGCACCTCGCGCCCAATCGTTTGCCACTTGTACCAAGCCCACTGCGTACATTGACCAGGCGCATATGGCCCGCCAAGATTATAGAACCATCCAATTACCTCAATATTCTGGCGCGATGCGGTGTTACCAAGGTAAGTGTAGTAATAGTACGTCACCACTGGTGGTACATATTCTGGCCGTTCCGTTTCTGGCAAAGTACCATCTTTAATAAAAATTGGTCTTCCTACCACTAAACCGGTGGTCTCCAAATCGTTCAAATGTAAAATCTCTGTTGCAGTCGAGCCATATGTCTCGGCAATCGAATCAGCCGTATCTCCCTCTTCTACGACATAAACAATTCCATGTGCACTTGGTACATAAAGAGTATCCCCCACCGAGACAGCGGTCTCTTTCATGTCGTTGGACCATCGGATGTCATCCGTCGTAACTCCTTTACCAACACTTGCGGCAATAGATTCCATCGTTTCGCCTTCTTTTACAACGTGAACAATTACACCGCGCAAGATGTCTACATCCGTAATGGTTGGTTTTTCTATCTTTCCTGTAGAAGTTTGCCCAGCATCATACATAGATAACGTTACCACGTAGTTTGACGCCACATCCGACGCTGAGGCGAGGCTAATCGCATCGGATAAATCCGCCACCACGTATAATTCTGACAATTGATCCACTGACACCTTGTAGTCGTTCTCCGCAAAGTTGTCAAGGCTCAATGTGGCACCAGCGTTCTTTTTGTCAATTGAGCCAACAAAAACCAATAATAAAGTTATTGTTCCAGTTATAAAATAAGGTAGAATTTGCTTTATCTTCTTAAAATCTATCTTTTTCTTACGTTTACTCATAATGAAACTTCACACAACTCCTGGCAATGGTTTAGTCTATTTCTATCATGCTCGTCCTGTGTGTAACTATAATACGTCATACCATCGTCTCCTGTCAAGAAATACAGATAGGCCGTATCTGTTGGATGCGCTACGGCTAGAAGTGCAGAAAGCCCGGGGTTTGATACTGGACCACATGGCAAACCGGCGTATTTTCGTGTGTTATAGCAAGAATCAACCTCCAATGCGGCGTAATTATCCTGATAAACTTCGCGATTTGGATCAATTATGTTTAGGGCATAAGCTACCGTAATGTCGCTACCTAGAGCCATGCCGTAACTGATTCGGCTCAAAAACACCTGTGCTGCAGTTGGCATATCTTGTGGAGGCACCTCTTTTTGTACCACTGAAGCTAAAACGATGCCATCATACAAACTGAGCCCATGTGTCGAGTAGGCTTCAACCAATCCATTGCTATTAATCACATCCTGCATTCCGGAAAGAAAAGTCCCTAAAATATCTTCGACTGTAGCGGTACTATAGAAGTTATGTGTCTCTGGGAACAAGTAACCTTCCAAACTGGCTCCTTCTGGTCGTCCATTCAAGAAATTGTAATCGTATTGTGCATTAAAGGCTTTTTCTATCTCGTCGTTTGTATAATTTGGCACTAGTTCCTCTCCTTCAGCCGGCTCAGCCCCGCCATTACGATCCACTGCGAGTAAATGTTTTTTGATATCAAAAATAGTTTCGCCGGGTTTTATTGTGAAATTAAAAGTTGCTGCTACCTGAGATTCTTGCCAGGCGATATACTCTTGTTCTCTCCTCCATCTTACGTAATCTCGAATTTTTAGCCCAGCCGTAATACCAACTAAAACTAGAATCACGATAACTGGTATCCCAAAAATAGTCCACTTTTTTAATTTTGATGAAGTAGTTTTAGTTTTTAAAACGACCTTAGAAGCTTTTTTGGGTAGCTTGCCCTCTTTGTCACTGGTTTTTTGTTCGCTACTTTTGGGTGTATTTATTAGAGAGCAAGCGCCTTGTTTGCCCAAGTTTTCAACGAAATCCTGCAGGATAATTGCAGCTGCTTCTGCGTCGATGTCTCCACGTTCGTATTTTTTCTTGCTTTTTTTGAGGCGCGACTCGGCCTCAACGGACGTCAGGGACTCGTCCTGAAAACGGATTTTAGCATCAGAAATCTTTTCGGCCAAAGTTTTAGCAAACGCTCGCACATAGGCACTTTGCTTGGTCTCATTCCCTTCATTGCTACGCGGTAGACCTAATACAAATACATTTGTGCTATTAATCCTACCCAAACGCTCGATTTCTTGCCATTCTGTGCCGTCAACTCTGATGAAACCGACCGGCACGGCAATTTTGGTTGATGAATCAACTTTCGCCACGCCAATCCGTTTCTCGCCTACGTCTAAGCCAATTATTTTCACTCCACACTCCTTCTAAATCTGATAGCTATTTATTGTTGTCCTCCACGATAATGTTTACCGTGATTTTTTCTTCATCGTTCGGGAAGGAAGTCACCCATGGGAATGAAACTTCGGTTGTAACTTTCGAAATACCACTATAGGCCTTTGTCAAATCATCTCGCCCAGTGCCAAGACCTTTACCCATTACTGTTTCGACCACGTCTTTTGCGGTCACTTCGGAACCAGAAACGTAAGAAGTTTTTAATTTACCTATGTACCCAGCTTCAGTCTTGGTAAAGTTCTCGATGAATGGATCATTCATTTCGTAGATTTTATAACCATCCGCCAATTTAGCTTTTTCTTTGATAAATTCCTTGACTTTTGTTTCGTCGAGTATATAAACACTAGCAGTTGTTGTAACGGTTATTTTAGCCTTCTTTTTCTCTTCAACCTGTTCACCCAAGGCCGGCGTCGATACTGCTTCGCCAACAGTTTGTCTAAAGCTGCTCTCAATCTTGAAATCGTCATCATTTAGCGATTCAAATAGTGCCTCGCGATTAGCTGCTTCGCCAGATGTTTTAAGCTGTTCTTTAGCCTGGTCTATATCAGATTGTTGTACTACCGTGACGATTTTGTCGGTGCCACCAGTCATAGCTTGATTAGAATAAACGCCTGACACATTTGCAGTGAAGCTCCAGCCGCCTGGTGTAGCCGGAATATTATAATCAGCACCCGCTTCAACTGCTTGCACGGCCACACTGGCAGATTTGAGACACTGTGCATGACTTCCTGGCAAAACTACGTCGTCTTGGTTTTCACAATTTGAGAATCTGCCATCCCAAGATACTGGTGTATCTTCTGTCGCAATGAATGATAAATCATTAACAGTAAAGGTTGCACCATGTTCAACCGTAATGGAGCCTTTAGCCTCAAAGTATACTTTTACGATTACTATACCAGTAGCTTTTTCGCCAATGTTTTTCTTACCAGTGGCTTCAAATTCCTTCTCTTCTTTAATTTCAATTTTCTTTTCTTGGATGTAAAATTTACCTTCACTGGCATTTTCCTCTTCTAATTTATCAGTGAAAGTGACATTTTCTGAGAAATTGGCAGTTGTTGTGCGCACAATTACATCAACCGTTACCGCCGGAGCAATTACATTGGCCCAAATCAATAGTAGAATCAAAGCCACTAATCCAATTCCGCCAAAAATCACAGTTTTTTTATGTTTTTGTATCCAAGCTATGAACGGATTAGTCGAGAAATTCTTATTCTTTTTAGGCTCGGCACCATCCTTTTTCTCTTTTGCTTTGTCATCTGATTTATTCTCTGCTCCGTCATCTTTTTTTGCAGATTTTTTATCTTCATCGGCTTTTTGGTTTTCTTCGGCCACGTCGTCATCGAGTTTGTTTTCTTTTTTGTCATTGTTTTCAGATTCGTTGTCGTCATCTACAACTGTCTCTTCAACTGCGGCCGCTTCAATTTCTTCAATCTCCTCAGCTTTTGGCACTGCCGGAGCTGAGCGCAAATTCTTAGTCACCGGAAGCTTTGTCACGGCAGCAAGCTTGATAATCGATGGATCGGTTGTCACGAGCACCACGGCTTTTTCGGCATTTGCTCCTGCCTTTGTAATCAATTTAATATTTACAATGCTTCGAAATACACCAGCTTTCTTTGGCGGTACAAGAGCCACGATTTTTTCTTTGGATTTTTCTATTTTAGTAATGATATCGGTGATATCATCTTCTGGTTCAATATAGATGACGTCTTTATTCATAAACCAATTTTATCACATTTTATTAAACTTGTGGTAAAATAAATCTAAGTATGAGCCTTTTTAGTAAAAAATCATCTTCAAAAGCTAGTAGTTCTACTAGTGGCCTTGCTGAACTCGCCCTAAATATGATTCATGATGGCGTAATTGTAATCAATCGCTCTAACATTATCCAGTATATTAACCCAGCGGCCGTTACGATGACTGATTGTGGTGTAGCAGAAAATGCTGTTGGTCTAGATTATGGCTTGACGCTTAAGATTGAAGCTAAAGATGGACACGAATTAGCCGATAATGATAATATGCTCTTCCAGTCGATACGCACCGCTCAGGTACTTGATGGCTACGAAGTCAATCTTATTGCCGGCGCATCTGGTAAACGCATACCTATTGCAATATCGGTTGTACCAGTTAACAACCAAGACGGTAACTATATCATTACTTTTCGTGATATCACACGTGAACTCGCCGAAGAGGGTGAGCAAGCTGAATTCATTTCTACTGCGTCACACGAAATGCGTACGCCGGTAGCCACGATTGACGGCTATCTCACTTTGGCTTTGAACCCGCAAACTGCCACAATCGATGAGCGCGCTCGTGGTTATCTAACTTCCGCCCATGACGCCTCACAGCATCTCGGCCATCTATTCCGAGACTTGCTAGATACCACTAAACTAGACGATAGCCGTATGCGTCCAGAACTTGTTCCAGTCGAGCTGACCGCCTTGGTTAGACAAATTGCTGATGGCTACATCGTTCCGGCTCAAAATGCAAAGCTAAAACTAGAATTAGGAGCAAGCGACAGCTCCTTTAGAAATGCGCTCCATCTTTCTCAAGTAGTTTACAGCTCTGTTGATGTGAATTTTTTGCGCGAAATTCTTGGTAACTTAATTGACAATGCAATTAAATATACTGCGGCCGGAGGCTCCATACGCGTCAATGTGCGTGGCGATGGTGATCGGGCAGTTATTTCGGTAAAAGACACCGGTATGGGCATTTCTGCTGAAGATTTAGGACATGTTTTCCAAAAATTCTATCGCGCCGACAATTCTGACACTCGCACTATTGGTGGTACCGGGCTTGGACTATACATCGTTAAACAACGTGTTGAAGCAATGGATGGTAATGTTTGGGCAGAATCAAAATATGGCGAAGGTTCGACTTTTTATGTTTCGTTGCCACGTTTGTCTGGCGAGGAATATGAAAAACGTATGATTGCTGTTAAGAACCAGCAAGTTAGCAAGCCACAAGCTACTCAACAGCCTGTATTGGCTACGTCCGTTGCACCAGCGCCTACTGCCCCCACGCCAGTTGCGCCCGCCGCTCAACCCAATACCCAGCCCGCTGCGCCTGCACCGACTACACCTGTTGCTCAGCCCGCTGCGCCTGCACCGACTACACCTGTTGCTCAGCCCGTTGCGCAACCCGCACTAGCTGCCCAACCCGCGCCTCAACCTACACCCGTGGCGGCTGCGCCAGTAACCACACCTCAACCAACCACTGCGGCACCACCCCAACCAGTCGCCACTGCGGCAACTACGCCCCAGCCTATGCCCACTCCCCCATCGCAGCCCACAATCGCAAATGCAACCACAAGCCAGACTAACAACGTAACACAAGGAGGAAACACATGAAAATAATGGTAGTAGAAGATGACGCAGCCTTGCGCGAGATTTACAGTATACGTATTGCTGCTGAAGGTTACGATGTTGTATCGGCTGGCGATGGAGAAGACGCCTTAGCTGTCGCTGTGCGCGAAAAACCAGACTTAGTTTTATCAGATGTTATGATGCCAAAGATATCTGGATTTGATATGCTCGACATTTTGCGCAATACCCCGGAAACAAAAGATATTAGAGTAATTATGATGACCGCGCTTTCGTCAGAAGATCAACGTGCGCGCGGTGAAGCTCTCGGGTGCGATCGCTATTTAGTAAAGTCTCAAATTGGCATTGAAGATATGGTTAACACAATTCATGAGGTATTAAATGACAAAGCAACACAATCAACATCGGCTCCAACAGCCCCAGCACCAGCAGCTCCAACAGCCCCAGCACCAGCAGCTCCAGCAGCCCCAGTCGAAGCAGCTGCCCCAGCCCCAGCACCAGCAGCTCCAACAGCCCCAGCACCAGCAGCTCCAACAACCCCAGCACCAGCAGCTCCAGCAGCCCCAGTCGAAGCAGCTGCCCCAGCCCCAGC
>CAMKOB010000021.1 GCA_946414345.1 uncultured Candidatus Saccharibacteria bacterium
AATGACGCGATAGTTCAGATGTTCTTCATTGGCAAGTGGCGCGTCCACAAGCTTTCGCTTTGGGCTGAACCAGAAGATATCAACCATTACGGCGACGATTCTAATAAAATATTTTGTCAATTCGTCAATAGATAGCATCCACTTGAACACAATCGGGTTTTGATAGTTATTGCGCAGAAAATAGGGGTGGGATTTTTTCTTGACAATGAGTGGCAAAAGATTACAAAAATGCTATAATATATCTTATTGACAACATCGGACATATACATTATGAAAAGCATTAGCTCAGATTTCAAAGAATATATATCAATCTTTCAGGATAACTGGAATGAAAATCCAGTTGAATATAACCAAGACGGAATAATAGTTTTAAAACTCTACGAGATAAAGAGGATAGATAGTATTTTCCAGAGTGGCAAAAGGAACATTAGGGATCAAATAAATCAACGTGCCAGTTTCTTCCAGGCTCTAATTTTCGATTCCAATTTAATAGATTTCCTAAAAGATTATATATCCCTTGACAACTTAACTTTGACTAAAGAATTAAAAAAGTTTGCACAATTACAAAAAATCGAGAACAAGTATCTTAGCCTTACGGACAGAATACCAGATGGGTATTCAATAGAGGAAACTACTATTTTAAATAGCAAGAGATACAATGCCTATAGAGAACATTTAAAGAAAGTAAAACTTATAAATAAAAAAGCATCTGATATAGTAAGGGACAAATTTCAAACAGGTGAACACGGGGCAGATACCACAATTGATACATCAGCTATCTTTGCAAACGTAGGATACATAGTAAAAGGGTTCGAGGGCAAATATATATCACTTAGTAAGGGAGACCGTACTTTCGTAAAAAATTTCATGGATGACCAAATCCGCGAAGGAGCATACAAGCTTACAATTAAAGAAACCCTACCATTATACAAAGAAGGCATAGAAGAAATACTTAAAATAGGAAAAGAATTACTGTCGTTGAATTCAAATAAGACTAAAATTAAAAAATTCTCGAGAAAATACTTAAATGAAGAGAGAAAAACACTGGAGTCCTGCTGGCAATGCTATTTTGATAAATATTTACGTGTTTTATTAATGAATTATAAGGAATTCTATCCACAGGTAGTTTTTAAGCCTCTCCCAGGATACGAAAAGGACGCAAGACCTGACTTTTTGGCAGTCGACATATACAACAACGTTGATGTTATAGAAATAAAACATCACAGGGCCATACTACTGAGAAAAGAAAAAGGCAGGGACTCGTATTATCCATCAAACGAATTAAACAAAGCTGTTTTTCAATTAAGCAAGTATATAGATCTAAAAACAGAAAATATAGAGATAAACTCCATCAAAAATGAATATACAAAATCACTTATAGAACATGAAAAGATTTATAGGCCAAGAGGAATTCTTATAATATCTTCAAGGGATCATATTATAAGTGAAAATACAAATGATTTATTAACCTCACGTTTAGAAAAAGAAATTAAAAAACTAAAAACGACATACACTAATATAGACATAATACTCTTTGATGAGCTACTTATTAATCTCCAAAACTATGTGGACTATCTAGACATCATGCTTACATAACCAGACAATGATGGCCATATATGATATAATGCTTATATGGAAGAAGTCAAGGCGGCGGTGGTAAAATTTACAAAAGACAGAGACTGGGATCAGTTTCATTCCCCTGCCAACTTGGCAAAATCAATTGCAATTGAGTCAGGTGAACTTCTTGAATGTTTTCAATGGAACGACAACTACAATAAAAAGGAAGTCTGTAAAGAACTGGCTGACGTAGTAAATTATGCGATTCTCCTAGCCGACAAGCTCGGTGTCAATCTTGAGGATATTGTTATGGAAAAATTAGAGGAAAACTCTAAAAAATACCCAGTAAACAAATCTAAAGGTAATAGCAAAAAATATACGGAATTATAATATGGCAGAAAAATCCTTCCAAATTAGAAATTATTCTTTCGACCAAAAAGCAATCAACAACTTGGCCGTAGAAGATCATTTGGAAGAAAACTGGCCAGTAGTTTATCAGATTTACAACAACCAGCAAATCTACATTGGCGAAACTACAAATCTTAAAAACCGCATGAACCAGCACCTAGCGAATGTCGAGAAATCAAGTCTCAGACATGGATCAGTAAAAGTAGTTTTCGATGAAACATTCAACAAAAGTGCTGCACTAGATTTAGAGTCTTATCTCATTCAATATTTTAGCGGTGACGGAAAGTTTAAGGTCCTAAATCGCAACGACGGCATGTGCGATCGTGATTACTACGACAGGGCCAACTATCGTAAGACTTTCGAAGAGATCTGGAACCGACTTCGCGAACTAAAAATTGCCGATAAAACTATTTCAGAGATTAATAATTCCGAGCTGTTTAAGTTCTCTCCATACAAGAACCTAAACTTTGAGCAGCTAAATGTAGTGACTGAGATTGTCCAAAATATCGACGAGGCCATTACGCACGATGTTAAAAGCCTTTCAGTTATCGATGGTGATGCTGGCACCGGTAAAACCATTGTTATTATGTACCTCGCAAAACTATTAGCCGATCTACAATCATTCGACAACCAAAACGATGATATTGACGATGAATCAAACTTCAATATTTTCTTTGAGCTGGAACATATTAACAAGAACTTTAAGAACAAAAGCATCGCCCTGGTAATTCCGCAGCCATCACTATGTGGCCGCATCCGCAAAATCTTCGATAAGATTGATCTCGGCGATGCGAATGTTAGAATCTTTTCACCAATTCAATTCGGTAAATGTGACGATAATTTCGACATTACATTAGTAGACGAAGCGCATCTTCTGAAAGTTGGCGTTACTGGTACACTAGGTAAGCAGGTCCACGAAATTGATCAGAAGATTTTCGGTGACACTGGCATTCATTCAGAACTAGACTGGATCATGGCAAAATCCAAAAATGTAGTTCTAGTATTTAGCGACCAACAACGCATTCGCCCGGCCAATATTAATCGTAACGATATCTTGCAATATGCAGACGAGTTTAATAAACGTGAGTATTATCTCAAAACACAAATGCGTTCGCTCGGCGGTAAAAAGTATATCGATTATATCCACGATATTTTGTCAAACGGTTTTAGACCAACAGAAAAAGAAACTTTCGAGAACTTTGAAGCGAAGATTTTTGATAACATCCAAGATTTTGCAGAAGCTATGGAAAAACGCGAAGCCGAATATGGCTTATCGCGTATGGTGGCCGGTTTTGCTTGGAAATGGAATTCCAAAAACAATAAAAGCGCGTATGACATCGAAATCGATGGTATGAAATTTCGCTGGAACAGTACCCAAAACAACTGGATCGGATCCAAAAACGCGCCAAAAGAAGTTGGTAGCATTTATACCGTGCAAGGTGACGATCTGAATTATGTAGGAATTATCATTGGAAACGATTTAATTTTTCGTGACGGGAAACTCGTATTCAATCGCGAAGCCTGTGCTGACTCTGGCGCCATGAAGCGTAGCCAACGCCAAGTTGCCAATGATGAGCAAATCAATGAAGACGATATGCTGGAACAAGTGTTAAGAACCTACAGGATTCTTATGAACCGCGCGGTCAAAGGTGTGTATATTTATGCCTGCGATAAAAAACTAGAAAAATATCTCAATCAATTCTTCGATATCCAGAGAAACGAAGATGCTGCGGTGGGAGATTAAATCGCGAGCGAATAATGTCTGTAAAACTTTCATTTAAAGGCGGATATGAGCTTGAGCTCGCCATTGACGCAATAAGCGAGCATGGCGTTGTCAGCAAACTTTCTAGTATATTCGGATCGGACATCGCAAACGAAATCAGCCCCATTAACCTAACGAAACGCGGAGACTTATTTTTCTTTAGGTATCGCTTTGCCATTAATCAACTGTCGGATGACAATTATGAGAAGCTAATCAAAGACAATAAGGTGCTTATAATTAGCGATGAATTATCATTGAAACGTTCCGCTAAACTTCTGGAATACTGCCTGCCCGTTGAAATCCAGCTTAAAAAATTGCTGACATATGTTTATCCGAGCATAATAGCCGCTTTTGATGGCAAAACTGATAAGAAATCGCGAATAAAGCTATGCAAACAAATTAATAGCTGGAATCTTGGTGATCTCCTCGAGCGCCTAGAATTCGATATAGCATCCAAGAAACGCGAGAACTTATTTCTAAAGGACGGCAACGCGCTAGCTGATTCATTAGACAAAGCAAAATCTTTTGACGACTTCAAGAGAACACTTATACCTCAAATAAGACAAAATACCGTCTGGGATCAAATTTGCGTAGTATTAGAAAAACCCGTAAAATACAGCGACATTAAAAATAGCTTACATACACTAAGGTTCCTACGCAATAAAGCTGCTCACCCTCAACCGATACTAGATTTCGATTTGAATACGGCTAAAAAATGCTCCGATTCAATTATCGAAAAAATAAGCGACGTTAAAGACGACTACAGAAACGAGCTATCAAAGTCTATTCAAAGTATAGAGAAGGCACTAAGCGAAGCTGCGCGGATGTATACCCCAGAAATACAGAAAATCATGGATGGATATTTGAAAGCTATGCCCGACATGTCAAAAAATATCCAAAAAATAGCCGAGAGTATTAAGGCGCCAGATCCAACATTAGCTATGAAAAAAATAAACTGGTTAGCTATTGATTCAGAAATGAGAAAAACAGACCCAGAATTCGGAGAAATAATGAACCGTTTTAATAACAATGATACTAAGACTGTTCTCAATGAGATGAAAGACGAGCTTAATGAGCTGCAATCGGATAAACAAGAAGAAGATGATAGTAGATCCAGATAGACCGCTTCCTCCTGAATTAGCAAAAGAATACTGGGAAACTTCCGCGAAGCTTATCCTTGAAAAATTCTTCCCTAAACGTTTTTTTGACTTGTCCATAGAAGACGAGAAACCGGATTCGCGTAATAAAACTACTGGAGTGGAGGTTACTAGCGCAGAAGATAAAGAGTCACAAGAAATGGATAGTTTATATTCTCGTCAATACGCATATGGAAGCTCAGAACAAAGAGAAAAAGCTCTGAAACGCATAGAGGAGCTTGGTGGACGAGCGGAAAAGTATTGCTTGGTACATCCAGGAAGATCTCGTGATCTAGGCAAGATATATTGTGCCGTTAAAATAAAGACGAAAAAATTAAATACCAGCTACGATGTGTTTCCTAGAAACTATTTATTTGTCTACGATTCATGCTTAATTCTTGATCAAGAATTACCAGAAATACTGTCGGTTATATCCGATAGTTCGGCAGATTATGAAATCAAATTCGATTCCATATTCCTGTACTGTTTTGGCGGTGATTTATATGAATTTGACCTGCGAAATAATACGTATACGCATATCAACGATAGTAGTAAAATAGTTCAACAGCTCGTAATTGATGCGAGGAACTTAATTAACAAAAAGTATAAAGAATAATCACATTATCCCCTGCGAAGACCTTTTATGAAATTACAAGGTACGCACCCTTTTGCAATAATCATTAATTGCGGCTATCCTCGCAGAGTATTCGTATTTAACCTTACTTATGCGACAATTGCAAGTTCGAACTCGCCAAATAACAGATACGCGAAACACCAAATACATATCTCCCCACACTTCCAAAACGATTATGTTTGGTGTTTTCGAACTTATGTAATATACTTATGTTAATTGCGGTGCAGAGTTCTGCGCCTTTCTCCAGTGAGAGGGGGTAGCCCCTCATATTTTATGCGCAGATTCTGCACTACAAGTGATACTTGCCGAATGGCAACACTTCGGGTGGAGAAAGAAAAGTATGTACCTTAAATGCAAAAGGAACAGCCGGTCGTAGAAGACCGAAAAGAAGCCGTCAAAAACCTAGTGTAATTACTTTGTTTATTGGCGCATTAGTTAGATTGAATATTAATTGATATAATAATTATTAAATGATCATTGCGTTTTTATAAAAACAAAGTAAGGTTAAATTGGCTAAGGAGTAAATCATGAACTCAGTTTTCGAAACAGCGTTAGAAATTGCCGTGAAGGCGCATAAGGGGCAGGTGGATAAGAATGGGGTGGCGTATATTTTGCATCCGCTGGCGATGGCAGGGCTTCTGGATTCGTTGGAGCTCAAAACCATTGCGGTTCTACATGATACGATTGAGGACACGGATGTGACGGCGGAGTATTTGTTGGAAAAGGGAATTCCGAAACACATTGTGGAGGCGGTGCAGCTTTTGACGAAGCCGGAGGATGAGGAATACGAATCGTATCTTCGGCGGGTGAAGGAGAACCCTTTGGCGAAGCAGGTGAAACTGGCGGATCTTGCGAACAACACCGATCCGAAGCGGGCGAGTGGGTTGAATGAGGCGCGGAGGAAGAAGTATGAGATGGCGAAGAAGGTGTTGGGGGATTGAGGCGGTTATTAATATAGTAGGGACAAAAAGCGAATTAGACGTATGGTGATTTTCGAATATAAACTTAGTCCGGCGTGGGGAGTGATTGATGAGGAGATTTTTTGCGTGACGATGATGGATGATTTGAAAAACAACGTGACGACGCGGTTCCAAGGGAAAGAATACACTTATACGATTTCACAGGATGACATAGAACTCACCAAAAGAATCATCCAGAAGATGCCTGGTGTGTTTGAAATCCCAAAGCTACTAGAACCAAATGATGTGTTGGATGGGGAAATGTATTCATTCGTTTTTTCGGATGGGGAGCGGAGCGTCGCTTTTAAAGGTTTTAATATTCTTGATTATGGGCGGAAGCCACGCAAAAATGCAACGATGGCTCTCAGGTTAGCGAGAGAGATTAATCAAGCGGTGCTTTCGCCAAATAAAATTCGGACGAGGATTCCGAGTAAATTACAACATTGGCCAAAATACGAGAAACGAAAAGAAGAGATTAAGATTTAGGCTCAAGTAGTGGGCACTGGTCTATTAGGCGCTTGATAGCGTCTTTTTGGAGATTTAAATAGGCGATCCAACTTTCTTCTTCGGAAAGTTCGGAATCGTATTTCCATTCGCCGTCTATGAGAACTTTTGAAACTGGTGCGAAACAAAAACCTGGAACTTTGTGGGGAGAAATTTGGTCGACGATTTTGGCTTTTGAAATATCGGTAGCAACAAGGGTGGATACCACTTTTAACTCGTCCTGCTCGTACCAGGCAAGGGCGTAGCCCCATTCAAAGAGTAGGGGGATTTCTCCGCCATATTTGTGGGCAACTTCGGAAAAGACTTTTTCGCCGTTTGCGTCGGTATACTCGCCCATTTTGCGGGCGACGAATTCTTTGTTGTGATTTCTGGGATCATCTTCTGGCTCTACGCCTATAAGAGTGTTGGTGTCGTCGCGAGTCAAAACTGGTAGGTCTTTGAATTGCTTGGCGTAGCCGAGTGCTTTTTCGGCGGCGATTGCTTCGGCGGTGGGCTTGGTCTCATTTGGTTCGTTTAGCTGGAGATTCAAATCTGAAAATGATAAGCCTTCATAGCCGAGTTTGGCTAGGATTTTTTTAGCGGTCGTGATTTTGCCTGGGTTGGTGGTAGCGATGAGAATTTGATTCATAAGCTAATTATATACTATTTGAATATTTTGCTTATAGTGTGTTGCAGGCATATTAAGCTAGTTGGTCGGTCCAAGATTTGATGCTGGCATCATCAGCGTCTTGATAGAAGCGATGACACTCTGTCCAGTCGCCGCCATTTGCGTCGGCTTTTAAGAGTTGGTCGCTTTCGCCTACGCCGGAAGAGTGGGAAACGCAAAATGGGATAACTTTTTTGCCGGTGAAGTCGAGCTTTTTGACGAGGGAATTAGTAGGCCAGGCGGCGATGCCCCACCAGATTGGGTAGCCGATAATCACTGTGCTGTATTCGGACCAGTTTGGGATTTCGGTGGTGACGAGTTCTACATCGCGGGATGCAGGGTTCGCGTGCTCGCGTGTGGAACGTGAGTCGTCGTTGGTCCAATCCAAGTCTTCTTCGGTATATATTTCTTTGGGTTCGATCTCGAAGGTGTCAGCGCCGAGATTATTGGCAATTGTTTCGGCGATTGCTTTGGTGTGGCCTTGTGCTGAATAATAGATTACTAAAGTTTTTTCCATTTTGCTCCTTGTTATACTTATATGATATCATAGAAATATGGATGAATATGTGAAACGAAGTATTGAGTCGCGGAAGAATGCGATTTTTGCGGCTTATAATGTGGAGGGGGAACTACTCGCCAAGGTTGAGAAACTTTTTGTTGAGATGGAGAAACTCGGTGTTTCGTGTAAGGATGTAGGTGATTTTGAAGCGAAGCTGGCGGCGAGTCCGCTAAATCAAAAATACTTGGATTTATTTACTGAGATTGCGACGAATTCTACAGCAAAGGCAGCAGCGCCGAAATCATCGGGAGCCGGTGTTGGTAAAATGGTGGCTGGTGGTGTAGTGGCTGGCATAGCAGAAAGTGCGGCGGAGCAGGCACTCCGCAAGGTAGTGCCAACACGAGCGGCAGTGAATCAGAAAGCAACTGATGCGGTACGTAGTGTGCCGGTCATCGGTGATGCGATTGATGTTGGACAAAAAGCTAGTTATGTAGCACATCTTGGTAAACTATTTAGGAAGAAAAAGAAATAGGAATTTTTTTGTGATATCATAGAGGTATGATAGAACTAAGAAAACCAACCAAAAAAGACGCGAAAGCGGAGTGGGAGCTGATTCGCGATATGCCCGAAGATGAAAACGGGCTCAAAAATGAATGGCACGGAATTTCGTACGAGAAGTTCGTGGATGAGGTGCTTCCGGGATGGGAAGACCACGAGAAGGGGCTTAATATGAAGCCTGGTTATGTGCCGGATACGCATTATTTCTTGTGGGCGGATGACAAGGTGGTTGGGTATTTTAGTTTGCGACATTGTTTAAATGATTTCTTGCGAAATGGGCCGGGGCATATCGGCTATTCTATCAAAAAAGAATACCGTAACAAGGGCTATGCTACGGAAGGTTTGCGGCTAGCGATTGAAGAAGCAAGGAAACTCCCGATTGACACAGACGAAGTGTATTTGGCAGCGTTGAAATCTAACCCGGCATCTCTCAAAGTGATGCTAAAAAATGGGGCTTACATCGCGCGTGAAGACGATGAATATGTTTATACGAGAATAAAATTATGAATAATGAGATTGAAGCACAGTTTTTAGATATCAACAAAGATGAAATAAGGGAGAAACTTGCGGCAATTGGCGCGAAGTGCGTGAAGCCAGAAGTTTTGATGAAACGAGTAGTGTTTAGTCTTACGCCGGGTGTTTTTGCACGAGTACGTGATGAAGGTGGTGGAAAAATCGTAATGACGTACAAAAATGTGACAGACGAAAAATCAATAATGGGCACTAAGGAAGTAAATGTCGTAATTGATAATTATGAGAATGGCGTTTTGCTTCTAAAAAGTTGTGGACTTAAAGCTAAATCGACTGAAGAATCGTATCGTGAAACTTGGGTCTTGGGTGATGTTGAGATTTGCATTGATACTTGGCCGTGGATTCCGACGTTTATTGAAATTGAAGGTCCGACCGAAGATTCGGTGTGGGAGACGGCTGCGAAGCTTGGGCTTGATAAATCTACAGCGAAGTTTGGCTCAGTGGATACGACGTATCAGCATTATTTTGGAGTAGATACGGATGTGGTGAATTTTCAGACGCCAGTAATATCGTTCGATATGGAGCCACCAGAGTGGGCGAGGGCTCGTAAGTAGTTGTGATATAATGGGGTTATGGTAAAAAAGAAACCGACTTTTAAAAAGATATACAAAGAATATTTAAACAATAATATTAAATTGAAAAAGTATCAATGGGTAGGGGTTTTGATGCTTGTTTGGGTGTTGGCTGGATTAATAGGTTGGGTCTACGAATTTTTTGTGGGCTTAATTGACAAGGGTGAGCCTTATATGGTGGGTGGAAACTTGCTCCCATGGATTAATATTTATGCCTTTGGTGCAATTGCAGTATTGCCGGTGGTTTATAGATTGAAAAAGTACCCATGGGTGGTGTTTTTGATGGGGGTGTTGGTGACTGGCGCAGTGGAGCTTGTTGGCGGGTGGTTGGTTTATACGATTGGAAATGGTACAAGGTATTGGAATTATGATCATGGTGCATGGGCTTGGGGGAGTATAAATGGTTTTGTGTGTCCATTGAGCGTGTTCATCTTTGGGCTGGGGATTCTGACATTAATTTATATAATAATGCCATTCTTGAATTACTTGGCACTTAGGATGTCTCGTCGGGCGTTTTTGGCTTTGGCGATTACGCTCTTTTCTTTGATAATGGTGGACGAAATAGGAAACTTGATTCTCAAAAATCTTGGCCAGCCAACGGCTATGGATTTTTATCGGTCGCTGGGTGCAAAATATCAGGAATTTTAGTATGTATCAACGAAAATTTATGGAAATGGCAGTGGCTGAGGCGGAGGCTGGAATTCGTGCTGGAGATGGTGGGCCTTTTGGTGCGGTAATTGTAAGGGATGGCGAGGTAATTGCGAAGGGGCATAATCGGGTTCTAAAAAATAACGATTCGACCTGCCATGGTGAAATTGATGCAATTAGGAAAGCTGAACAGGCACTAAGGACTTATGATTTATCTGGGTGCCAGTTGTATACGACGGGGGAACCGTGCCCGATGTGTCTGGCGGCGATTCTGTGGGCTAATATTGATAAAGTTTACTATGGTTGCACAACTGAAGACAATGGGGCAATTGGATTTAGAGACGAGAAGATGGATAAGATGCTGGGCGGAAGAGCGAATTTGCCGGAAGGATTCTTGGAAGAGAGGGATAGGGCGTTGTGTTTGGAGCTTTTCAGAGAATATGACAATATGGAAGGGAAGGTTATTTATTAATCTTTGCTGGCTAGCTTTTAGGTTTTTTCCTGAGGTTGTGTAAATAAAGAATATGTGATATAATAAGTTATGCCACAATTTGTGGGCCGGTAGCTCAGCTGGTTAGAGCACGAGCCTCTTAAGCTTGGTGTCGAGGGTTCGAGTCCCTCCCGGCTCACCACTAAACTGCTCCAGTAGGAGCTTTTTTAGTTGGGAACCCTCGGAACTACGTAAACGAGGGTTCGAGTCCCTCCCGGCTCACCATTTCCTCGGATGAGGATTTTTTTATGGTCGGGACTCGCGCTTCGCGAGCGAGTCCCTCCCGGCTCACCAGATGAATTAGAGTCAGAATTTGACTCTTTTTTTGTCGTGATAACTACAAATCAATACGGTAATATTGATTTTTATGTAGTTTTGTGGTATAATAATAGATGGAGCGGTTTTTATTGCTACTATAGATCTTTAAAAGGAGTTGATTAACGATGACGAAAAAACACGTCTGGAGAGTCAAAAAAGAGTATTTCCGTCAGCTCAAAAGCGGAGAAAAGAGCCTTGAAATCCGCGTAGGTTATTCGCAGATCAAAAAGGTTCGTCAAGGCGACACTATAACCTTCGAGAATTACGGCCCAAATGAATTTGACGTAAAACGGGTTGCTGTTTACGACAGTTTCAAGAGGATGCTCGAGGTTGAAGGTGTCGATCATGTACTTCCTGGTATGACTTTTAATGGAGCACTTCAAACGCTTCAGGAAATCTATCCAAAAGATAAAGAGTCGCTTGGAGTATATGTGTTTGAATTAAGGCTCAAAACAGACGAAAAACTTTCTCGTGAGTTTTATAAAGCTTCGGATTTACTCAAAGCTGGCGAAAACAAGAAATTCGCTAAAATTATTGCGGAAGCTTATATGGCAACCGACTGGATTTGTAAAGATTATCCCGACCATTGCGACCACTTTTTCAGCAAGTATATTCCTGGTATCTTCGATGGCGAACGCGAAATCATTACGTGCTATATCGATAATAAAATCGCGGCAGTCGCAATTCTGAAAAAGGATACTGAAGAGCGGAAAATCAGTACGCTTTTCGTAAAGCCAGAGTATCGGAAGCGCGGAATCGCTACCGAACTACTTGAGAAATGCTTTGCATGGCTCGAAACAACTCGCCCAGTCATTACGATCGCTGACTACAAACTGGATCAGTTTGCTAAAGTTATCGAAAAATATGGTTGGACTGAGACGGAAGTTCTTGCCGACGGTTATTACAATGACCACTCTCGCGAACATGTTTTCAACGGCTAATCTCTCAGCAAAAAGCGCCCTCTTTGAGGGTGCTTTTTACTATTCTTAAAGCATCTTCAAGCGAATACCAACAACTCCATACTTTGCTTGTTTTTCTGGAGTATAGAACTCACTAAGCACACTAAGTAGCTCTTCCTTTGTCATGGAAGCATCGGCAAGAATAGAAATATCGAAATCTTCAAACAAGTCCTTAAAGGAGTTGTAGCGGAGAAGACCGATAACTTCAGCTTTTAATTTATCATTTTCAGACTTAGAAAATTCAATAATATCTCCAAGCTCTATCTGGCTTCGTTTTTCATCATAAAGGCGAAGCTCGATACGTTTTGT
>CAMKOB010000022.1 GCA_946414345.1 uncultured Candidatus Saccharibacteria bacterium
TGAGCATGGCGCAAAGATTGATATAAACGACCTAGTATCAAAACTTGAACCATATTACATCGCTTATAGTCTAGATACCCTTATTGAACATGGCGCAAATATAGATATAAACGACTTAGTATCAAAACTTGGACCAAATGACATCGCCTATAATCTGGATACCCTTATTAAACATGGCGCAAAAATAGATATATCAAAGTATAAATAACGTAAAATCCCCCAATAAACATCTCGTGAACACTGAACAAGCCCAAAAAAAAGCTTATTAGAAGTTTAACTTAGTCTCGAGCCCCGATATCACAGCTTTTTCCACCGACGACACTGTCGCAAACCCTTTGATTCCGCTCCCAGCAAACTCGCGTGCCAATTCTATCATTTTGGCTTTATCAATCGAGCGAATCAATCCTGGCATATCATCATATCGTTCCACCGACTCATTCACGAAATAATTCTCCGCATAATAATCAGCAATTTGCCCTACCGTCTGTGCCCCCATCTGGAATCTCCCGAGCGCATACGACTTCGCCGCCTCAAAATCCGCATCCGAAATTTCACCATTTAATGCCTTCATCATTTCTGCTTGAATTAAACTAAATAATGCATCGGCATTTTCAACATTCACTTCCCCCTCAAAATCCCAATAAGTATCATTCGTGTTCACATTAATTGAACTACCCATCCCGTAAACCAACCCCTGCTTTCGCGCCTTACCAAAAATCTTCGAATTAGTCGTCCCATTCAAAATATGATTTAAACACCCCATGATTGCCGCTTCACCTGGGCTTAAATACCGGTGCGTTACCAAAGAAAAGCCAAATGTAATATTTGACGCATCCTTCCGCCGAATCGACACTGCTTCTCCAGAATGCAATTCCGCATAAGGAATATCAAACTTTTCTCCTGGTTTTAAAGGCCACTTTTCTAATTCACGAATTATCCTATGTTTACGTCCACGAATTCTCCCAGCAATAATAAACAACATATTTGAAGCCGTATGTGTTCGCCTGTAATGCTCACGAATATCTTTTAATTCAATATTTGAAATTGTATCACGTCGTGCTGTTAAATCTAGCACTGGCTCTCCCACCGCTTGCTGAACGCGCGGCCACAATAACCGATAATAATCATTCATGTAACCCGTTAGCTCACTCCGTATATTAGACTTTTCAGATTTTAGTTCTTCTTCATTAAATCTCGGTTCACAAATGGAAACTTTTTGTAGTTCCATTATCCTTTCCCATTCAAAATCCGCACATTCCGTCTCATAACACACCGAAACATCCGAAGTCCAAGCATTATGATAAGCCCCATTCTTGGTAAATTCCGCTTCAAAAGCTTGTTCATCACGATATTTGGCGTTTGCACCAAACGCCAAATGCTCCACTACGTGTGGTAGTTCGTAGACATCAGGGTTTTTTGCATAAAGCATCCCGGCTCGAAATTCAATCCTCGTCGCCATCACGCTGGCTCCGGGGACATCAATCAAGAGCCCACTCGCTCCATTCTTAAGTCTTACCTCCTCTACTGAATGCTTCATGTTTTCACCAAAATACAGTCTTTATAGAAATGGATATCTATTTCCTCTTTTTGCCAGATTTCTTTTTCTTCTTAGATTTCTTTGAAGCTTTTCTCGATGCTGGCTTCTTAGCAAGGGATGCCCCGCCAGTATTCTCTTTAAATTCATCATCCAGATTCCGTTCACCCTTCGAAATCTCATTTACACCTCGCTCAGTCTGACCTTCTGCCATCTTGGTAAGTTCTGATTCATATTCCTCACCATCAGTTACATCTTCGGCTGCTGCTTCAGACGGCGTAATCGTCAGCAATATCTTCAATACTTCCTCGCGAAGATTTCTTTGCAAGCCATCAAATAACTTCTGTGATTCGCTACGATATTCCACCAATGGATCACGCTGGCCAACACTTCGCCAATGAATCCCCTCACGCAAATGTTGCATATTTTCCAAATGTTGCATCCATAAGGTATCCAAAACCTTAAGATAGACTTCACGTTCTACCTTTCGCATCGTCTCAGCACCAAATTTTTCCTCCTGCGCTTCGTAAGCCTCTTCAACCGCTTCAAGAGCCAACTTCTCGCGATCTTTCTCTTTACGTTTTAGCCCGATTCCATGAATCAAATCGCTGTCAAAATCAAAAACAGCACTAAATTCCTCATCAAAGTTTTTATTAACCTTCGCCGAAACCTCCGTCAAGCTTTTTACCTCATCGCGCATTAATCGCTTAATTTCTGGCTCAATATCTTCACCCTCAAGAATCTTGCGTCGCATCATATAAACCACTTTACGATGACGATTAATCACATTATCATACTGTACCACATTCTTACGTGAATCAAAGTTAAATCCTTCAATCCTTTTCTGTGCCGATTCTAACGTCTTCGAAATAGACTTAGTCTGAATCGGCATATCATCTGGCACACCAAGGCGAGTCATCAACATCTTCACTCTATCACCTTGGAAAATCCGCATCAAATCATCTTCGCAGCTCACGAAGAATTGCGTCGTACCAGGGTCACCCTGACGGCCACCACGACCACGAAGCTGGTTATCCACACGCCTCGAATCGTGCCTTGCTGAGCCAATCACTACAAGGCCACCTAATTCTTTCACACCTTCACCCAATTTAATATCAGTACCACGACCTGCCATATTCGTAGCAAGCGTAATCACACCCTTTTCACCAGCTTTGGCAATAATTGCCGCCTCACGCTCATTATTCTTAGCGTTCAAAATCTCATACGGCAAGCCATATTGATCCAAATACCGTGCAATTTCCTCGTTATTAGCAATCGAGTCAGATCCAACCAACACCGGCTGACCCTTTGCATGGTATTTCTGAATTTCTTCAGCAATTGCCTTCAGCTTACCAGCCTTAGTCTTGTAAATCAAATCATCCTTATCTACACGAATAATTGGACGGTTGGGCGGAATTTGAATTACATCGAGTGCGTAAATCTGCTGGAATTCCTCAGCCTCCGTAAACGCCGTACCAGTCATACCAGACAACTTCTTGTACAAACGGAAGAAATTCTGGAAAGAAATCGTTGCGAGTGTCATAGATTCCTGTTTTACTGCTACACCCTCTTTTGCTTCAATTGCCTGGTGTAAACCTTCATTATAACGACGACCTTGCATCAAGCGCCCAGTATGCTCGTCGACAATAATTACTTCACCAGAATTTGTTACTACATAATCTTTATCGCGTTTAAACAGCACTTCAGCACGCAAGGCTTGCTCCATATGGTAAACCAATGGCGTGTTCTTCACCGAATACAAGCTCTCCACTCCCAACATATCTTGAACTTTTTCAATTCCTGCATCAGTCAAAGTCACGCTACGACGTTTTTCATCCAAAACATAATCATCTGGAGTCAATCTTGATGCTACCTTTGCAAATTGATAGTAAGCAGCCGGATTATCGCCTGCCGGTGCAGAAATAATTAACGGCGTCCTTGCTTCATCAATCAAAATCGAGTCCACCTCATCCACAATTGCAAAATTGAGCTCTCTTTGACGCAAATATTGCACTTCGCTCGTCATATTATCACGCAAATAGTCGAACCCAAATTCGTTATTCGTACCATAAGTAACATCGGCATTATAAGCTTCCTTACGAGTTGCTGGGCGAAGATGACGGAATCTCTCATCATCGTGCTCTTCATTTTCGTATTCTGCATCATAAACAAACGAAGCCTCATTAATAATTACACCTACTGACACGCCAAGGAAATCATAAACCGGACCGTTCCACCCAGCATCACGTTGTGCCAAATAATCGTTCACCGTCACAATATGTACACCACGTCCAGTCAAAGCATTCAAATAAGCCGGCAACATTGCAACCAAAGTTTTACCTTCACCAGTTTTCATCTCGGCCACTGCGCCCATATTGAGCACCATACCACCAATCAACTGTACATCATATGGTCGCATCCCCAGTATACGCCTTGAGGCCTCTCTCACTACCGCAAATGCCTCCGGCAAAAGCTCATTCAAAATCTTCGCATCGCTTAGTGGTGCCTTTTTCTTCGCCTTTTTAGCCTTCTTACCCTTCTTATTAGCTTTTTCCGCTTCGACTTTCGCTTCTTCAGTACGCGCTTGTTTCAAAGCTTTATCAATCTTCTCTTTAAAAATTGCTGTCTGGGCTTTAAGCTCTTCATCGCTCATCGCCTCATATTTTGTTTCAAGCTTGTTAATTTCTTGCGCTCGCTTCCACATCTTTCTCAAGATTTTCTTCTGCGCATCACCAAAAACCCCTTGCAAAAACTTCGTGAGAGCTGTTTTATCCGCCAACTTATCAGTCGGTCTCTTCTCCCTCACAGGCTTTACCTTCTTTACTCTCTCAGGCTTAATCTTCTTAATTTTTTTAACTTTTTCAGCCTTAACCTTCTCGGCTTTCTCAGTCTTTTTCACCATAAATAACTCCAATTTTCTCTATTGTATCACATCAATGCCTCTTAATAAAGAGGTTTTTAAGGCTTTTCTTCTGACGATGCGGTTGTGTTTCAAGTTTATATCGACGAATCTGCCCGGTCAACTTAGCATCAACCAAATCCACACCCGCAAACACATTGGCACACTCATCCTTCGCCGCGATCACCTTGCCGCCAGGAATCTCCATCGCCGCCGACACTTCATACTTTTCACCCCGACTTTTACCAATTTCTGCTACAATTACATTCACCACTACATCTTTTTTAGAACCTCGTGGCAAGTATCTATCCAATTTACCGATCTTCTTCTGTATGTGCTTTTTTAAGCTCTCTTCAATTTTGTAGCCGTTACCAGTAATTTCAATCTTTTCTATCATTTTACCTCCTTTTTATAATTCTTCTTTGCCACCCAAATATGGACGCAAAACTTCCGGCACTTTCAATTTGCCATCAGGAGTTGCAAAATTTTCCATCATTACCACTAATGCCCGCGCTAGCGGTATTGCTGTACCATTCAAAGTATGCACAAATTCCACCGTGCCATCTTTGCGGCGTACTCGCACATTACAGGACCGCGCCTGAAAATCCGTACAGTTCGAACAAGAGGTAATCTCCTGATACTTTTGGTTCACTGGCGACCAATATTCCATATCATACTTCTTTGCTGCCGGCGCGCCCAAATCTCCTGCTGCGATATTAATAATATGATACGGCACACCTAAGCCTTGCCAAATCTCTTCCTCAATTGCCAAAATCTTTTCATGAATTTCTTTGCTCTGCTCCGGCAAACAAAATGCATACATTTCTAATTTATTGAACTGATGCACTCGGAACAAACCGCGAGTATACTTGCCATAAGCACCAGCCTCTTTACGGAAACATGCCGAATAACCAGCGTAAAATAGTGGCAATTTGTCCTCGTCAATAATTTCATCCATATGATAACCGGTAAGTGGCATCTCTGCCGTCGCAATCATCGCCAAATCTTCACCTTCAATATAATATTCATCAGACTGTTCCGAAGTCCTTGGGCTAAACCCACAGCCCTCAAGCACTCTCGAAGAAACCATATCTGGCACTGTCATAAAAGTAAAGCCATGTTCCAAAACTTTCGACAGACCATACTGCAAAAGCGCATTTTCGAGTAGAGCTAAACCATCTTTCAAATAATAAAACTTTGCACCGGCAACTTTTGCGCCCCGTTCAAAATCCACCCAATCACGACTCGTTGCGTAATCCAAATGATCCACACCAGTCTTGTGGTTCTTACCCCACTTCTTAATCTCTACCGAACATTCCTCACCACCTAGCGGCACATCGTCAAAAATAATATTTGGCACCTTCTTAACCATCCCGTTAAGTTCACGCTCCGCTTTTTCTAGCGCCTCTTCTTTTTCCGATAGTTCTTCTTTAATTACCTTACCTTCATTAATTAGCTCTTGCGAAGGCTTGCCCCCTTTCATCTTGCCAGAAATCTCGTTTCGTCTCGCTCGCAATGCCTCCACATCAGCGAGAACTTTCTTGCGAGTGTCATCGAGCTCTACTAGCTTCTTAATATCAACCTTATACCCCTTTTCACGTGTGGATTTTTCCACGAGCCCCAAGTTTTCTCTAATAAATTTCACATCTAACATAATACCTCTAATTATATCACTTATTAAATATTTTGTCGTACAATCTCTGCCAATCAGAAAGATGTAAATCCGCCGGCCGCGCATCAATATTAATATTCAACTTCACAAAAATATCTTTCAATTCATCTCTTGGCAACATCGTTGCAAGATTCTTTGTCAATTTCTTACGAGGCTGAGCAAAACCCTTCTTGATAAATTCTAGCACCTTATCTTCTGCCACCGGTTCATGCGGCGTCAAAACAATCACTTGTGAGTCCACTTCTGGTGGTGGCGTAAATTCATCTCGAAGAACCACTGGACCTAGCATAATATCGGCACGATTCTTGACAATCAAAGACAATACAGACTCCCTCTCACTCGCAATCCTCTCTGCTACCTCTTTTTGCATCAATAATACAATTCTAGCCGGCGCATTATCAACCGAAACAAATTTCTCAACAATTGGACTGGTTATATAATATGGTATGTTTCCACACACCACGTATCCTTGTGGCATTTTCGATAAATTATATTGCAAAATATCTTCATTTATTACCTCAAGGTTTTTCCCCGGGAATGACGCTGGCAATTTTGATGCCAAATCCCTGTCATACTCCACCGCCACAACTTTTTTAAACCTTTTTAGTAACGACGATGTCAAAGTTCCAAGTCCTGGGCCAATCTCAAGACAAATCTCACCCTCACCCGCCAAATCGGCAATTTCTTCCAAAATCACCCGATTTTTTAGCCAATGTTGACCGAGTGCCTTATTAGTTGCCATTCCGATTGGTCCAATCCGTCGCAAGATCAAACTGTTCAGGGTTGCTTTGCGCAAACGTTCCCGTATCATACACTTTACCGAGGCCCAAAGAAGTCTCAACTACCGAGCACCTGGGATAACGTCCCAAATCCGCCGCCACCAAAACATAACCCTCAGCATCCACCTTTACACCATCCTCACGAATTGTATAATAAGCCTCCACACCACATTCACGTGCCGCAATCGCCATCACACCCTTCATCGGCAAGTCATAATAAGTTTCTTTTCTTTCAATTATTACTCCATTTACATTAACGGTATAAATATTCACTCCGCGTGATGCCGTTAATGGCGTTCGTTCAATCTCGCTTGCACCAACCGCCACGATTCGCGTAACTGGCTCACGCTTCACTACGTCAGACTTAAGTTCTCGTTTTACTTCAATGTTATTTTCATAAAACACTTCGTAAGTCAACTCTCTCACACCAGTTTCACCAAGCTGTTGCACCACACGTTGTCCCGGCTCCAAGTTATAATCTTTTACCGTCTCTTCCGAAAACGGTATTTCTTCTTCTACTGTCACAGTACGCCCACCATTACGCGTAATTTCATAAATTGTTGCCACCCCAGCCTCCAAAAAACTCTGAACCGGCGCCAAACCAATCTCATCCCCATCATAAACCGTAATACCCGCTTCGCGTGCCACGGTTTTTAAATCATAACTCGCCGTCATAATATATTTACTCGTCATACCGTCCCTTATCACCACAGGACGTGCACGATAAATATTCACGAAAAAGTTATCCGCGTTTATCTCAGTATCTAAGCCTGGCTCAACAATATCGCTCTCATTAATAATGATTCCAACCCTTTTTATCACCTCACCCACCGTTGGAGCATCAGTTTTTACTATTAATTTGTTACCTTCATCATAGAAACTCACGAAATACTCAGTCGATTCAGTATAAATACCATCCTCATTATTCGCAAAAGTGTCAAAATTATTGCGATTCGCGCCAAAACCAAGCACGAACGCCAAGATGAATACGGTCACAATCATTAGAGCCTTATCTGTAAATCGTGGAAGTCTCATAGCATAATTATAACACAACTATTATATTAATACAAAATAAGCAAAACTACTCACTAAGTTCGGGATCCAACCAGTAATCAGCAACTGGACGAGCGACGCAACGGACTGAGAGGCCGCCGCCGCGACTGTATCCATTGGATGGACCGGTGCCGTCATATGTACCGAAGGTCGCGTCGCCGGCGCGCTGCTCATTGTAGGCGATAGGAGACCAGAAGACACCGCTGCCTCCAACGTTGCCTAAGAAGCCGTACCAGTAGCCACTAGCAGCGAAGAAGAGTGGTTGTTCCCATAGGGCATGGCGCGTATTGGCGCCGTCATACCAATAAGAATTCTCCTCAAAATAATACATATACCACAAGGAGTAGAATGAATCTTCGTCATAACCAATCCTAGGCAGTGTCCAACCAGCTGGGCAGATGGATTGTTCTATTAGTTCACCGTCGTAATAGTTAGAACTATCGTTCATAGCTACAGCTGCAGTCCAGTTATAATAGTTACCTAAGTGGTATTGCGGAATGCCGGTAGAAGATACATAGGTTGAAGTTGGGTTAAGAGATTCATTGCAATTGTAAGGTTTACCGTTAGAATCCCGGCTACAAGTTTGATAATAAGCGTTCCAATCACTATAATCACTTTCTCTACCGTTCCAGTATTTATCGCCCGGGTCATAAGATTCTGGATAAGCAAAACCTCCAGGGAATTGGTCTCCACCGATATTTACTGGCTGATCAAGCAGCTCCCACGTAGTTGTACCAGTAGCATAAGTAGAACGACTTGGTGTCCAAGAAGCAGATTCGTATTGCCCAGAATTTGAGTTATAACCTAGGTCCGTATCTTCATTAGTATAAGTAGTATTAGAATCCAGGTCTAGGTCTAGGTTTTGAGTCATCCAGACGCCATCTTTCCAACCATCTACACTACCATCAGAGCGTTGTCCATATTTTGCAATAGTGTAAGATTTCTCGTCACGCTTATCTATAAGTGTATACTGTGTTTCTGGCGTCATAGAATCCACTATTTGGTCACAGTTAGGCCCAGCAAAGTCTTGCATACAGGCTGCTTCTTGTATAGTAGTAGCATCTGGGTTACAAGCAAAGTTAGCTATAGCAATGTAAGTAATAGTAACACCAGAATAAGTACCATAGTCTAAGTCTGGAGTAATATAAGTACCGTAGTAGAAAGTAGATTTATCATTGGCTTCTGTAGCCTCGGTAGTTTCCTTAATGATTGCAGCTTCATCTAATGTAGTAGGAAGACCAGTAAAGACTTCTGCTGTTTGGTCTGCTGGCTTCGTGGCTGCTATACCCCAGGTATTGTTTGTAAGAGCAACTGGAGAAGTAGCGTTTAACATGGAGATAGTGCTTTTAGATGATTTGTTAGTCTCATTAGAAAGGTCTGTAGTATCATTATCTACATAAGCCATGAGTGTATAACCACCTCTAGTTGCTGAATCTACTGTTACTACACTTTCGCCAGTAGCAAAGACTGCAGTATCGTTCAGATCTACATCAATCTTAATGTCACTAGC
>CAMKOB010000023.1 GCA_946414345.1 uncultured Candidatus Saccharibacteria bacterium
GCGCAGTTGGTAGCGCGCTACGTTCGGGACGTAGAGGTCGCCCGTTCAAGTCGGGTCACCCAGACCATATGCTATTTTACATTTCGTCCCGCGCTTCGCGAACGGGACGTAGAGGTCGCCCGTTCAAGTCGGGTCACCCAGACCACATTGTAAAAATCAGGGATTGGCGCAGTTGGTAGCGCGCACGCCTGGGGGGCGTGAGGTCGCCAGTTCAAGTCTGGTATCCCTGACCAGTTTGTGCCAGTGGCACAAACTGGAAGAGCAGTCTCACGAGGAACGAGTGAGGAAGCTCTACCAGTTCGTGCCAGTTAATCCCTCTTTAGCATCACCATAAATGCTTCAGACGGAATATCAATCTTGCCAAATCGTTTCATGCGCGCCTTGCCGCGCTTTTGTTTTTCTAGAAGCTTCGCTTTTCTATCTCTGTCACCAGTATGTATTTTCACCGTCACATCCTTGCGGTACGCACCAATTGTTTCCCGCGCGATAATTCGTGCCCCAATCGCCGCCTGCAAAGCCACCTCGTAATTTTGTCGCGGGATCACTTCCTTCAATTTCTTAGTCGTTTCCCGCCCAATTGCGTCCGCCTCAGACCGATGGCACATTATAGAAAGCGCATCCAATCGATGTCCACCCACCAAAAAGTCCACTCGCACCAAATCCTCCGCCCGGTACCCATTCAACTCATAGTTAAACGACGCGTAACCACTCGTCGCCGACTTCAATTGATCATAAAAATCGGTCAACAAATTCGCCATCGGCGCCTCAAAATCAATCACTGCTCGGTCCTCAATATACGACACATTGGTCTGATGACCTCTTTTTTTATTAATCAAATCGAGCACCGCCCCAATCATCGATTTCGGCAAAATAATCTCGCCCTTCACCCACGGCTCCCGTATCTCTAAAATCTCACTCATATCCGGTAGATCCGCCGCTGATTTGATTTCCACTACTTCCCTATTATTCAAAACTACTTCATAATTCGTTGATGGATTTGTCACAATCAAATCCAGCCCAAACTCCCGTTCTAGCCTCTCCTTAATAATATCCATGTGAAGAAGTCCGAGAAATCCAATCCGAAGCCCAAATCCTAGCACCGGCGAATTCTCCGGCTCATACCTCAAAGCCGAATCAGACAAAGCCAACTTCTCAATTGCCTCTTTTAACTCCTTATACTGATCATTTGACACCGGGAAAAATCCCGCATACACAAACGGCAGCACATTCTTATATCCTGGCAAAGCCGTCGAAGCCGGCTCTTTCACAAGCGTCACCGTGTCACCTACTTTCGCTTCACGCGTAGATTTCAAATTCGTTACAATATACCCAATTTGTCCCTCAGACAATTTCTCGCGTGGAGTCATCTTTGGCGTCAAAATCCCAACGTCTAGCGCCAAGCCCTTCGTTCCCGCCGCCATCATCAAAATCTCTGCATTCTTCTGGATTTCTCCCTCGAAAATCCGTACATATAACACTACCCCGCGATAATCATCAAAATACGAATCAAAAATTAGAGCACGTGTAGAAACCGAACCGACACCATTATAGGGCGCTTCGGAGGTTACGACCGAGACAGCGAGGGGCGCGGCCCCCGCAACGGCGGGCGGACGCGACCCCGTCCCTATGATGGTCGTCGGTTCGGTTTCTATTATTGCATCTAATATTTTATCCACCCCGAGCCCCGTTTTCCCGGATGCTTCAATAATTTCCTCACGCGAGCACCCCAAAAGATTAATAATTTGTGCCGCCACCCCCTCAACATCCGCCGCTGGCAAATCCACCTTGTTAATCACCGGTATTATTTTCAAATCCTGCTCAATCGCAAGATACACATTTGCGAGCGTCTGCGCCTGAATCCCCTGCGTCGCATCCACCACTAGCACCGCAGTTTCCACCGCCTGCAAAGACCGTGACACTTCATATGAAAAATCCACATGCCCCGGCGTATCAATCAAATTCAAAACAAAACCCTTCCATTTCATCGTCACCGGTGTTAACTTAATCGTAATGCCTTTTTCGCGTTCAAGTTCCATCGAATCAAGAAGTTGCGCTTTCATCTCGCGCTTTTCTACCGTGCCGGTTATTTCCATCATCCGGTCCGCGATCGTTGATTTGCCATGATCGATGTGCGCAATTATGCAAAAATTCCGATTCTTTTCCATTCCCTATATTATATCATTTTTATTAGAGAACGCAAATCAACCAAAATCCGCCCAACCCAAAAATTATATGATATAATAAAACCATAAGCAAATTACATTAAGGAAAATATATGAAGCCAAGTCAAAAGAAACGAGCAACCAACCACACAAAAGGTAAAAATATCAGCGCAAAAAATACAAAAAAGAAAGATAATCTGGCTATCATACTTAGTATAATTCTATTTGCTATTCTCGCCATCAGCGGCATTACTTTTAACATTATTGAAGCAATTAGTCGAAATAAAGAAATCAATTCATTAAATGAGCAAGTTACATCGCTCAAGGAATCCGTTAACACTCTTCTGAAATCGGAAGAAAGTCTAGTAGAAGAAAGTACTGAATAAAAATAGCACGCAAAAAAAGACCCGCCGTTTAGCGGGTCTTTTTCTTTATTGCTCCACTCCGAGCATCGACAACGACAATTTACCATTGTC
Organism: uncultured Candidatus Saccharibacteria bacterium; assembly: GCA_946414345.1. Lineage (GTDB taxonomy): Bacteria > Patescibacteriota > Saccharimonadia > Saccharimonadales > Saccharimonadaceae > Nanosyncoccus. The sequence continues at coordinate 2,639 of CAMKOB010000023.1, forward strand.
AATTGCCACAAGCTTCACCTTCACCTTGTCACCCACATGCAAGACTTCTTCCACACTCTTTAATCTCTTACCTTCCACAATTTGCGAAATATGTAACATTCCATCGATTCCAGGTAAAATATTGATAAATGCACCAAAATCTTTAATTGTCACCACGGTACCATTATATATTTTCCCCACCTCTGGTTCTTCAACCAAAGATTTAATCCATTCTACCGCCGCGTTAATCTTAGATGCATCCGTACCGGATACTGTCACAAGGCCAGAGTCATCGATATCCACCTCGGCGCCAGTTTCGGCCGTAATTTTATTAATCGTTTCGCCACCTTTGCCAATAATCGTACCAATTTTATCCTGTTTGACCTGGATTTTTTCAATCCTTGGTGCGTATTCTGAAATGCTTTCACGCGGTGCCGCAATCACAGAAATGATGTGATCCAAAATGAACATTCTTCCCTCATGACTTTGCTTCAATGCTTTTTCCATGATTTCTACCGGCAAACCATGTACTTTCATGTCCATCTGTAACGCCGTAATGCCTTCGGTAGTACCAGTTACCTTAAAGTCCATATCACCAGCAAAATCTTCTGCATCCATCAAATCAGTCAGCACATAAGCTTTATCAATATCAGATGCCTCAATTGGTGTACCCTTTTCAACATCCACCATTAAGCCCATCGCTACACCAGATACCGGTCGCTTCAAAGGTACGCCAGCGTCCATTAAGGCCATACAAGATGAACAAGTTGCCGCCATTGAAGTCGAACCATTCTGCGACATAATTTCAGTTACCGAACGAATTGCATATGGAAAATCTTCCACCGATGGTAATACCGGCATCAAGGCTCTCTCCGCCAAATAGCCATGTCCAATCTCTCGACGTCCAGGCGAGCCTATTCTACCTGGCTCACCCACCGTATAAGATGGCGCATTATAATGATGCATGTAACGCCTCTTACCATCTGTCACCTCCATCGTATCCACCTCCTGCGCATACGACAACGGCGCCAAAGTAACAATATTCATTGCCTGTGTTAAACCTCTAGTAAATAGCGAAGAACCATGCACCCTTGGCAAAATCCCTACCTGCGAAGACAACGGTCTCACTTCATTCAACTGGCGTCCATCCGGTCGCTCACCATCAACGATAATTCCTCGCCGCACTTCAGCATGCACCGCCGAATTAAACGCCTCGGTATAAACAGATTTTAAATTTTCATTATACCAAGCAATTTTCTCTTCATCGGTTTCACCTTCACCGTGTTTCAATGCCATTTCTGAGTGCATTTCATCAGCAATCGTAGCTAACAAATTCTGTCGCTCAAGTACATTCCCCCTTACACCAGAAAATCGCCCATTTGTCCACTCATTCACTTCCAACAAAATCTCATCTGGCGGCAAAGTCAATTCATACGGAAGTTCTTCTGGAGCCACCAAATCACGCAATTGCCTCTGCAAATCAAGTACCGGTTGTACTTCAGAAACTGCCCAGTGCATAGCCTCGATAATAGTATCTTCCGGCACTTCATTTGCACCAGCCTCCACCATCATAATCTTACCATCCTTACAAGCCACCACGAGATCAAGCGGTGACGCTTCTCTCTCTTCTGGCGACAAAAATCCTTTAAATTCACCGCCAATACGACCAATCCTAATTCCTGCCACTGGTCCATCAAACGGAATTCCGGCATTCAGAAGCGCCGAAGACGCTGCAATCATTGCCACACAATCTGGTCGGAATGAAGGGTCCATCGACAACACGGTACAGATTACCTGCACTTCTTGCCTATATCCTTTCGGGAACAGAGGTCGAATTGGGCGATCAATCAAACGCCCTACTAAAACCGCCTCATCAGCCGGCTTCCCCTCACGTTTAATAAAGCGAGAAGATGAAATTTTCCCTGCTGCATAGTATTTTTCTTCATAATCTACAGAAAGTGGGAAAAAATCCTGCGTTACCGGATCTTTACTTACTACCACCGAGCCAAGCACTACGGTGTCTCCATAGGTGACCAACACCGATGAAGTTGTTCTAAAACCAACTCTATTTACTTCTAGAGTAAGTTTTCTACCTAACCAGTCACACGACACGCTAGTCGTCTTTTTACCAGACGGGTTAATTATGTCCATAAAAATGTCCTTTCTTAAGAGAAAACTTCAGGTACAGAGCCAAGAACAATCCCAATTTCTTGTCGCTATATCTGCCGTTTTCTCTTGTTTATTAATGTATGTTTCCATTATACCACCCCTTGAATTTTTATGCAAAATATGCTATAATAAAAACATGTCCTGTATGGGACAAATCTATTTGGGGGAGTACATTGTGGAAGGAATTGAAGTAAAAGAAATCACACCTTTTATATGTGATTTGACAATCGGAGCCAAATTCGAACCAGAAGCAAGAGAAAAAATCGAGAAGGTGTGTCACAAGTATAAGCACATCTTCATGGAGGGATATCCCTGCGGGCGAAAAACCCGCAAAAAGCTCGGCATTCGCCTGGAACGACAGCAAAACCCGGGCATATGCCTGACATACCTAGTGACATCCAACGGTGGCAGCGCAACGGTTCGCATCCTCGTGAGCAGCGTAGAGGAAGCACTGAAACGCTACACTCGGCGTGAAATTTTATGGTTTGTTCAGGACTTTATGCAGAGTTTGACAGAAGAACTTATTTGAATTACTTCCCAGCAAAAAATCCCCCGCTTTGCCTACAAAACGGGGGAATTTTTATATGCTAATCTATTTCCTTAGTTTCAATTTAGCCACAGTCTTCTTATATAGCTCAAAGTCATTCTCTTCAAGATATTTCAGCAACCTTTTACGTTTGCCGACCATCTGCATGAGACCTCTTTTAGCCATAAAGTCATGTTTATTATTCTTAACATGCTCAGTCACTTCTTTGATACGAGCAGTCAGAATAGCCACTTGAACCTCAGGAGAACCAACATCGTTCTTATTTCGAGCGACACTGGCAATAGCTTTGTCCTTATTCTCTTTTGTTATCATAGTGCCACTATTATATCACGACTCAGAATTTCAGTCAACAAAACTATGAGTTCCAATCGTTATTAAACGGACTAGAACCTTCATAAACATCAACTATCCGTCCTGCAAAATCATCATAATAAAAACCAACAAACAATTTTACGCTTCTTTCATCAGAAAGAGGAATGCTATAAGAGCTTGAATCGTCAGAGTAAAGATTGTAACGCCACATAGCGTGCCCAACCGATTCACCATAACTACCAGACTTCCTTACGACAGTATCCATGTTTATTGGTACCGTATTTTCATACTCTTGGTCATATATAGGATACGCTTTAATATCAAATTCAAAATCCCTACCCTCCACTACCGAATCGGGTGATGCAAATATAAACGACACTATGTCGCCGTCAAAATACAACTCCCCAAAACCGGAGACCGCTTCGTTGTATGTCATCAAAGAAATACCGGCTCCTGCCGCACCTCCAAAGGCAGCTCCAAAGGAATAACCAAAAGCTCCAGTACTACCCTCCACAATAATCAACCCAGCATTTGGACTTAGCTCAGGGCCTAATCCATAGTCAATCTCCACCTTAATTTTCTTCGCACCAGGAACTAGTACTTGATAAGAATAATAATAATCATTGCCCGACGGATCAGGCATCAGAACCTCATCCCACTTACTATACATTTCACTACTTTTTGTAGAGTAACAAGTTATTTTTTCGCTTGTAGTTATACCATCTGGCTGTTCAGCATAAATTGGATAAACCTTAGCAAAAAGGCCATAATCATAGCCCTGTTCTGGCGGACCAAGAACAGCAACCGCCACGGTTATGGTATCACCACTAAAAGCATATTCACTCTCACCCTCCATAAGCCCATCAGGATATGTCATAGGGACAATCAATTGAGACTTCGCAAGCGCGTCAGCGTTAATACCAAAAGGGTTGTCATCGACAAGAAGGTCATTTTTAGACCATTCCCCTTCAAAGACGGCGATAAAAGCATTTGTTATCTTATAATTAATATTTATCTTCACATCGTCAGCACCTGAAACATTTACTACTTGATAAGCAACTAGGTATGCGTCTCTGCCCATCAAGCCAATCGGTTCCATATCAATTGGCAAATACCCTCCATTTTGTACACCATCGTTATTAAGATTATTTGTTTTCACAATAGCGGCAGGCTCCGTACCAACATAAGAAGTACCACAATTGTCGCCCATGTAGGCCAGCTCCTGACTCTTGTTATAGGCAACCGTATTAACATATTCATTGGCAAAACGTGTATCTCCAGATTTTGCAAATACATGCTCAACATCTCCAGGCATATGATACTTCACCGTCACGTCATCCTCCACCACATTAGCCACGGCAATGTAGGTAATAGTAGTACCGGAATAAGTACCAAAGTCTAGGTCTGGAGTGATATAAGTGCTATAGTAAATAGTAGTCTTATCGTTAGCAGTAGTAGCATCGCTAGCAACTTTGATAGTCATAGCTTCCTTTTCGGTAGTAGGAAGACCACGGAATAAAGTATCTTCTTGGCTGGTTGGTTTAGTAATAGCCATACCCCAAGTGTTGTCTGTTAAGGCTTGAGAGTGGGTAGATTCTAGCATAGAAATAGTACTAGTAGAGGATGTGTTGGTTTCATTAGTAAGATTCGTAGTAGTACTATCTACATAGGCCATGAGTGTG
>CAMKOB010000024.1 GCA_946414345.1 uncultured Candidatus Saccharibacteria bacterium
AGTATTTTTCATTGGTGTTTTTAGATTTGAAAGTGTGGTGGCTGGTGTTGATTGGACTAGTATTGGTCGGATTCGTGGTGTTATTTACGGTGAGAAGTAAAAGAAACAAGGTAGGTGCTCTAGCGGTGGCTGCGCTCGGTGGTTTAGTGATTATAGTGCTGGCGTTTGCGTTTTATGCAGTGCTTGATAAGCCGCTTTATGCGACGCGGGCGATGTATCCGCTAGGTGCGGCGATAGCGATATTTGCTATCTATGTGATGAGCGGGGAGAAGAAAGTGTGGGCATTGAAGACCCCGGTAGTGATTATTTCGTATTGCTTTATTGTATTCGCGTTGACTTTTGGGAATGCCTTGAAAGAACAAAATAATTATCGGAGTATGGTAATGGAGATGGTGGTGGCGGATTTGAACGATTTGCCAGAGATGCAGGATGGTACGACGAAGTTTGTACAGGCGAGCGGAAATGTTGGATTCTCGCCGGTGATTTTACATATGCCACGAGATTATAATATCTTGCAGCGGCTTCTGATGCCAAGTTTTAGTGAATATGTGCCGTGGATGGCTTATCAGTTGTTAGAAGAATCAGGGTTGCCGCTGGTGCATGATGAACAAAAAAATTTATCAGAAATGAACCTGCCGAAGTTAAGGGAGACGGTACTATATAATATATATGGTGATAAAGAGCATATTTTGGTGGAATTTAAGGGCGAAAACCCGTTTAATTTGATTTTCTAGAGCTATTTCTTACATCTGGACAATAATTGACTTTTTTGATATAATATTTGGCGTTTATGGAAGAGAATTTTATTCGCGTAAGAGGCGCAAGACAGAATAATTTACATGATTTAGACGTAGATATACCGAGAGATAAACTGGTGATTATCACGGGTTTGTCGGGGTCGGGAAAGTCTAGTCTGGCTTTTGATACAGTGTATGCAGAAGGGCAGAGACGTTATGTGGAATCGTTGTCGTCTTACGCGAGGATGTTTCTCGGGATTATGGATAAACCGGATGTAGACTCAATTTCTGGTCTGTCACCGGCGATTTCAATTGATCAAAAATCTACTTCGAGAAACCCGCGCTCGACGGTCGCGACGGTGACGGAAGTATATGATTATCTCCGGCTTCTGTTTGCACGGGTAGGGGTGCCGCATTGTCCAGTTTGTCATCAAAAAGTGAGCCGAAGAAGCGTGGAAGACATTGTTAATGAAGTGATGAAGTTGCCGCTGGGCTCTAAACTAATGCTCCTTGCCCCAATTGTGGCAGCAAAAAAAGGTGAATTCGCTCATATTCCGGAGCAGTATTCGGCAAAAGGTTTTTCAAGAGTGAGAGTGGATGGCATTATTTATGCGCTGGATGAGTTTCCGGAGTTAAACAAAAACGAGCGACACGATATTGAGGTGGTGGTGGACAGATTTGTGTTGTCGCCGGATCTGTATTCGAGGATTTCGGGCTCAATTGAACAGGCGTTGGAACTCGGGCAGGGAATAATAAAATTACTCAAGATTAATGATACTTCGACGGCGGTGGGGGAGAACAAAATTTCGGCAGATGCGACAGAAGTGCTAACCTATTCACAGAGATACGCTTGTCCGGACCATCCGGATGAACTGATACCAGAGCTGACGCCGAGACTCTTTTCGTTTAACGCACCGGAAGGGGCTTGCCCGACTTGTACGGGCTTAGGTTCAAGGATGGAAGTGGACCCAGGATTGGTGTTTAATAAGAACTTGACGATTGCCGAGGGAGGGATTCGGCCATTTAACCGCGTGCAGCAGGACTCGTGGTGGTTGAAGAGATTAATGCAAGTGGGCGCCAAACATGGATTTGATATTTATACGCCAATTGGTGAACTTTCGGACGAGATTCAACATTTGATTTTATATGGAACGGGGGATGAGAAGTTCCAAATGAAAATTACGGGGTCGGGAAGATTTGCCGATGGTACGGTATATGAGACAACTTACGAAGGTGTAATTCCGATGCTTGAGAGGCGATATAACGATCCGAAGATCTCGGAATTTATGAAGCACGATATTGAAAGATTTATGAGGGTAAGAGAATGTCAGACTTGTCATGGAGCAAGACTAAAACCGGCAGTGCTGGCGGTGACAATTCACGACCTTAATATCGTAGATATGTGCAATTTGGATGTAGATGCGACACTTGAAGTGTTATCGCAAGATTTAGGTTTTTCGGAGTCGGAAGAATTGATAGCCAAACCAATCCTAAAGGAGATTCGCGAAAGAGTGAAGTTTATGCAGGATGTGGGGCTGGGATATCTTGAGCTTGGACGGGCGGCAAATACTTTGTCTGGTGGTGAGGCGCAAAGAATTAGACTTGCGACACAGATTGGTTCGGGGCTTCAAGGAGTACTTTACGTTCTAGATGAGCCGTCGATTGGTTTACATCAACGCGATAATAATAAGTTGATTGCGACTTTGAAACATTTGAGGGATCTTAAAAATACAGTGTTGGTAGTGGAGCATGACGAGGATACGATGTGGGCGTCGGATTATATTATTGATATTGGACCAGGCGCGGGGGTGAGTGGCGGCCGGTTGGTAGCAGCCGGGACGCCAGAGGAAGTGGCGAAGAACCCGGATTCGATTACGGGACAGTATTTGTCGGGGGCGAAAACAATTCCAGTGCCAAAGAAGCGTCGCAAGGTGCGTCCAGGCCATGAGTTAGTAGTGGTGGGCGCGAGGGAGAATAATCTGAAAAATATTGACGTGCATTTCCCACTAGGAGTGATGACAGTGGTGTCGGGTGTGTCTGGTTCGGGAAAGTCAACTTTAGTGAATTCAGTGTTAGCAAATGAACTTCTGGCACGGCTTCATCGGGCACAGACGGTATCGGGAACACACGAAAGAATTGATGGGATTGAGAAGATTAATAAGGTGATTGTGATTGACCAATCGCCGATTGGTAGAACGCCAAGATCAAATCCGGCGACTTATACTGGAGTGTTTAACGCAATACGTGAATTGTTCGCTTCACAACCAGAAGCAGAGATTCGGGGTTATAAAGCCGGCAGATTTTCGTTTAACGTGAAGGGTGGACGATGCGAACACTGTCAGGGTGACGGGGTAAATAAAATTGAGATGCATTTTCTTCCGGATGTTTATGTAACTTGCCCGGCGTGTCATGGTAGACGATACAATTCAGAGGCTTTGGAAGTGAAGTATAAAGGTAAGGATATTTCACAAGTGCTTGATATGACGATTGATGAGGCAGTCGAATTCTTTAAAAACATTCCATCAATTGCGGGCAAACTACGGACGATCCAAGAAGTGGGCTTAGGTTATATTAGGCTAGGCCAGCCAGCAACGACTTTCTCGGGTGGGGAGGCGCAGAGAATTAAACTCGCAACAGAACTTTCAAGACGTTCGACAGGTAAGACTTTGTATATCCTCGATGAGCCGACGACTGGTCTTCATACAGATGACGTGAAGAGATTGCTTACGATTTTGAATAAATTGGTGGATGGGGGAAATTCGATGATTATTATTGAACACAATTTACACGTGATTAAATCGGCAGATTGGGTGATTGATATGGGGCCAGAAGGGGGCTTAAAAGGTGGGCAAGTGATAGCTTGCGGGACGCCAGAAGATTTGGCGAAAAAAGCGGATACGCCGACGGGCGAGTATTTGAGAAAATACCTACATATATAATATATGGTATAATAGGGGAAAGGAGTTATTTTTATGGCAACAAACATTACTAAAATTTTCTTAGTCTTAAATTCAGGCTCTTCTTCGGAGAAGTTTTCGCTTTATGAAGGTGAGGATGAGGTCTGCTCACTTTATTTTGAAGGAATTGAAGAGGGCGGCAAGAAAGTGTTTATTTGTACCGTGACAAAAGAGAACGGCACAGAATATGTAGTAGATAAAAAATGGAACAACTTGGATGATGCGTTCAAGGAAGCCAAAGCGATTTTTGAAAAAGAGGGGTACATTAATGATGCACACCCACTTGATGGTATTTTGGTGAGAACACCAGCTGCGGGTACTTATTTTTCAAAGCACCATATTGTAGATGATGAGACGTTCGTAGAGCTTGAGAAAGCAAAGGTGACTTATCCTTTGCACGTGCCAGGCGCGATTCGCGGTGTTAAAAATGCGCAGGCGGCTTTCCCAGGTGTAGCAGTGATGACAATGAGCGATTCAGAGGCACTGACGCGAGATACGCGAAAAGATGCTTTGTATGCTTTGCCTAAAGAAGTGATTTCTGAGTTTGACCTTGGACGTTGGGGTGCACATGGTTCATCCTATGGTTATGTGATGGGGAAGATTAAAGAGTTAGGTATTCTTGAGAAGAAGATGGTTATTTGTCACTTAGGCTCCGGCTGCTCGGTGACGGCATTTATTGATGGTGAGCCAGTTTATACTTCAATGGGCGAGACGCCACTTGAAGGTTTGATGTCTTCGACTAGAACCGGTTCAATCGATCCAACAGTTGGTGCTTTGCTTGGTGAAAAACTCGGCGCAGCTGAGGCAATTAAACTAATGAATAAACAATCTGGTTTAGTAGCACTGGCGGGTTCTTCAGATATGCGTGAAATTATTGCTGGAGCCGAGGAAGGTGTCGAGGAGGCTGCACTTGCCTACAATATGTTCGTAGACGGTGTAGCTGGTAAGATTGGTGAATTTGCAGCCAAGATGGGTGGTATTGACGCGATTGTGTTTACAGCAACGATTGGAGAACGGTCAATTCCAGTAAGAAGCTCGGTGATTTCGAAACTAGAATTTATGGGCTTTAAATTGAAAAATGATGCAGCGATGGATAAGTCAAAAGGTTACACTAACGTGGCAGAGGATGATTCAAAGCCAGTTTATGTGATCCCGACTAACGAAGCGGCTTACATGATTAAGAAAGCCTCAGAACTCGTCGATGCCGTGGAAAAATGATCAGGTTTCAGAGATTGAAACCGAAAAGATAATCGAACTGGCACGGAATCAGCTTTCGTGCCAGGGAGATTTTGTGGAGCTGGGATGTTATAAGGGCGATACGTCACTACTTCTTGCGGAGGTGCTCAAAGGAACGGAGAAGAAGCTCTGGATTTATGATTCGTTTGAGGGTTTGCCAGAAAAGAGCGAAGCCGATGAGTCGGCGCTGGGGAGGAATTTTAAGGGTGGCGAGTTATATGTCACTAAAAGGGAAGTAAAAGAAAGATTTCTTCGCGCGGGGCTTTCGGTACCAGTTATTAAAAAAGCATGGTTTTCAGAATTAACGGGCAAAGATTTGCCTGAGGAAGTTGCCTTGGCATTTTTAGACGGGGATTTTTACGAATCAATTCGGGATTCTTTGAAATTGGTGGAATCCAAAATGGCGGAAGGGGGAATAATCGTAGTGCATGATTATCAGAATCCGGCACTGCCGGGAGTAGCAAAGGCGGTGGAGGAGTGGGCGCGTGAACAGAAGAAAACAATAAAAACTTACCAAAGTATGGCAATAATTAATAATTAGCACTCGTAGCTTTACAGTGCTAATTTTTGTGCTATAATGAGGGAAGAAAAGGAGTTTTAGTATGACTTTAAAACCACTTAAAGATAGAATTGTGGCGGTAGTAGAAAAGCCGCTGGAGAAAACGAAATCTGGTATTTTGCTGGGGGAAGCAAAGGAAAAACCAGCTTATGCAGTAGTGGAGTCAGTTGGTCCGGAAGTGAAGGCAGTGAAAAAGGGTGACAAAATTGTGTACAAAGAGTATTCTACGACCGAGATTAAGATGGACGAGAAAGAATATATTATTCTAAAAGAGGAGGATGTCCTAGCGACATTATAAAATATGGCAAAGAAGATTTATTACGAAGACGAAGCACGTGAAAAGGTGCTGTCGGGAGCAAAACAACTATATGATGCGGTGAAAGTAACTTTTGGGCCGAAGGGCAAGAACGTCATCATTGAAAAAGAATACGGCGCACCAGTGATTACACATGATGGGGTGACGGTGGCGGAAGCTGTGGAGCTTTCAAATAAAGATGAGAAGTTGGGCGAAGCCGTAGGAGCGAAGTTGATTAAAACTGCTGCGCAGAAACTAAATAAAGTAGCAGGTGATGGTACAACAACGGTGACGGTGCTCACTTATAATATATTGAACGAAGCGAATAAATTAATTGCCGCGGGGATGAACCCGATGGAACTACGCCGTGGGATTGAAAAAGCTGGGGCTACAGTAGTTAAGGAAATTGAAGAATCGGCTGAGAAAATTGAGGGTGATTCTAAGAAAGTAGCGGAAGTGGCAACCATTTCGGCAGGGGATGCGGAGATTGGTGAGTTAATTGCGGAGGTGATTTCGAAAATCGGTAAAGATGGCGTGGTGACGGTTGAAGCCGGCCAAGGTCTTGAAATGGAACAGGAAATTGTCGAAGGTTTTTCTTACGACAAAGGCTATGCGTCTGCCTTCTTCCTGACGGATGTGAACCGGCAAGAAGCGGTGTTTGATAAACCGTTGATTCTAGTTACTGAAAATAAGATTTCGGCGGCTAATGATATCTTGCCACTGCTTGAAAAGTGTGCACAAGCGGGACGAAAAGATCTTGTGATTATTGCCGAAGATGTGACGGGCGAAGCTTTGTCACTCTTGGTGCTTAATAAATTGAAAGGTGTATTTAATTCGCTAGTTCTGAAAGCTCCATCATTTGGCGATCGTCGCAAAGAAATTATGGAGGATATTGCGATTCTCACGGATGCGACAGTGGTGTCAGCGGATAAAGGTTTGAAGCTCGAAGAAGCAGGGCTTGAAGTGCTTGGTTCGGCGGGGAAGATTATTGCGACGAAGGATGAGACGACCATCATCAAAGGCGCCGGTGATAAAAAGGCAGTGGCGGATAGGATTG
>CAMKOB010000025.1 GCA_946414345.1 uncultured Candidatus Saccharibacteria bacterium
TCACATTTTTGTAATACTTAAAATCTGTCCAAAATTCAACCGTGGTGCGCGGTCTTAAGTCCAAAATCTCACGAATTACGGCGACGGCTGGTGTGATGTGTCCCCCGGATCCCCCGCCGACTACTAGCACTTTCATTTTTGATTACCTCTCTACTAGTATAGCATGAAAGTTGTAAAACGAGCCCAATTGCAAACGAGATAAAGATCATGCTTGTCCCGCCATAAGAGAGTAACGGCAACGTAATCCCAGTCACCGGCACCAGTCCAGTCATCGCCATAATATTCACCGCCACTTGTGCAAGAGTCCAAGAAAACACGCCAATAATTAACAATCTCTCGTCGCTAGCTTCAGTATGTTCACAGACTTTGAGCATCCGAAATAGCATGGCCCCAAACACTACCACAATCAAGAATAGTCCCACGAAGCCGAATGTTTCACCCATAATCGCAAAAACTGAGTCGTTAATCGATTCTGGAAGATAACCTGTCGCCTGTACAGAATTGCCAATTCCCACGCCAAAGAAGCCACCCGTACCAATGGCCAGCATCGCATTTTCAATATGGTAAGTCGAATCCGTCACCTCAGCCCCAGAAATAGTATCAAGCCACGCATTAATCCGCTGCATCCGGTGGCTAGATGTCGCAATGGCTCCCACGGCCACCACTATAACCGCCAAAAGAAGAACAATATATTGTTTTAATGAAAGCCCCGACACTAAAAGCGTACCAAAAATAATCGCCACCAGCGCTACGCCCGTGCCAAGGTCACCCTGCGCCACCACTACTAAACCTAACGACAGCCCACAGACAATTAGAAGTGGCAACCAAAACTCTTTCCATTTACCGACTTCCTTGGCTTCCCTTTTGCGAGCCAAAAAATCAGCTAAATAAATCACTAACGCCAGTTTTAAAAACTCTGCCGGCTGAAAACTCACTGGTCCAAAATTATACCACCGACATTCACCAAGCTCACATCTAGCTAGCGAAGAACCCGACATCGCCAGAATCCACAGTAACCCAGACAACAAAAGCGCCACAATCATAATCGGCTTAGCAAATTTTCGAATATATTTATATGGAATAACTTTAAATGCTAGAAAAAAAGCCACCAAAGATAGAATCACTGAACGTAATTGCCCTAAGAAAAAATCATTCGCTCCATAATTTGTGCCATAGGCAGAATTAAGCACATTAGCACGCATCGGACCGATAGCATAAATTACAATCAAGCCTAGTGACATCAAACCAAGCGTAGTAAATAGAATTACTAGATCGGCTTTATGTTTTCTCAAATGGCACCCCCAACGGCAGCAATAAAGATTCCTACAATCGCAAACACGCCAGCAATAATCCAAAAGCGCATCACAATTTTAGCTTCACCCCACCCTAATGCTTCTAGATGATGATGCAGCGGCGCGGAAATAAAAATTTTACGGTGGAAGAACTTCTTACTCATTAACTGAATCAGACTGGAGCCAGTTTCAATTACAAACATCAAACCAATAATCGGTAGCAGCAAGAAAGAATTGGTCATCATCGCCACCACGCCAAGACCAGCACCCAACGCAAATGAACCAGTATCACCCATCATAAAACGAGCCGGTGGCACGTTAAACCAAATATACGAAAGTAACCAACCTACCACCGTCATACAAAAACCAAATAACAACATGTTGCCCTGAAATAGAGCGATAATACCAAAGGCACCATAAGCCAGCATCGCAAGACCACCAGAAAGTCCATCAAGACCGTCGGTAATATTCACCGCATTTGACGTAGCCACCACGGCAAAAGCAAACACTAAAATCATGCCCACTATACCGATTTCAATATTCCCGACAAATGGTACTAAGATGCTTGTCCAACCAAGTTTAACCGCAAAGAACCAACCAAGCACCAACCCAACCACAGAAATTAGGAAAAACTTAACTGGTCCTCGCAAACCTGCCGCGCCACGCCCACTACCGAATATATTGATTACATCATCCACTACGCCCACAAACGAACCGCCTAGGAATCCAACTAGAGGCAACCATGTTTGCCCACGATCGAGATTAAAAATCCATGTTACAAGTGTCACCGCTATTACCCCAATTAACCCAGCCATCGTCGGGAAAACGCGTTTGAATTTATGCGCGTGCAACTTCGTCATAATCGGTAATGCTTGCCCATCTACAGTCGTCTTTTTTTGCTTTTTCCAGAACTTATATTTATATGCAAAATGCGTATAAATTGGCGTCAGCATCATAGACAAAAGAAAGCCAGCCAGAGCTAGAAGTAGGCCATAAAACATTTCGTCATTGATATTCGTATTCATATACATATTATACTACGCTTTTGGTTTTATTTTGTAGTAATCAATCACGAAAGAGGCTAACGACTCAAAGAGCTCCATCGCATCACCGCTACTCACTGCTTGACCTTCCCCCCACATCTTGACCATAATCACATATTCCGGAAGTTCACCCTGTTGACTGACAAAACCAGCGTACGAACCAACCAAATTTTCCATTTCATTATCGTACGCACCATTAATCACTACCTGTGCAGTACCAGACTTGCCACCTATATCATAACCAGCCGGATCATAGCGCCAACTCCGGTTATTAATCAACATCTCACGCATCATTGCACTCGTCTCAGCCGATAAAATTTGGTCTTTTACTATTTCCCGGTTTTCTAGTGGGATAATAGTGTTATTCTCAAGAGTCCCCTTCACGATAGAAGGCGTTCGCCAGTACCCACCATTAACCACTGCCGAAAACGCAGTAGCAGTCTGGATCATTGTAATTCCTAAGTTCTGCCCGAACGTCATATTTGCGTAAGCTGCATCAAGACCATAGATTTCAGCATGCGGATCCCAAATATTACCTTCCGCCTCAATTAATTCAATACCCGTCACTCGCCCTAAACGAAACTTATTATAATAATAGTTGTACATTCTTTCCCTACCAGTTGCATTAATTGAATCCGGGTCGTCACCAAGTAACTTTAATGCTTGAATAGAAGCCGCATTAAGCGACCAATAAAGACCATCCCTCATTGTCAACGTGTGGTTATTCAATCTGGCACGTTGCTCAGCATTCCATATTTTAATCCCATCAACCACGACGTATGGTTCATTAAAATAAGTCGTGTCAGCCGTCATTTTGCCTTCATTAATCGCCGCCGAAAAAACAAAATTCTTACAGATAGAGGCCGGCTCGTATGGCACTTCCGTAACTTGGTTAATGTAAATCGAAGCATCCTTCACGTGCCCGTAGTTTCCTGGGTCATAACCTGGCAGGCTAGTCATCGCCACAACCTCACCACTATTTGGATTCATTATCAAAATTGCCGCGTTAGCCGCCACCGAGTCTCCAAGATGTCGCCTAGCAATTTCCTCCGCTCCTTTTTCAAGATTACGGTCAACGCTCAAAACTACATCCTTGCCATCCTCAGCCGGAATTTTAACGTTGTCTTTACCGATTGAAAGCGCCACTTTATTTACATCGGCCGTAGTTTTAAGAAGCCCTTCTTTGCCTGCTAAAATCTTATTCAGTGAACCCTCGACGCCATATTGGCCAAGCCCATCTGCATTCACAAAACCAAGTAACGTCGAACCCATCTCACCCTCTGGATAAACCCGACGATTCCCTTCCTTTAACCAAACACTGCCCACGCCTTCTTCGGCAATTTTCACCGCAATAGAATATGGTACATTTTTGGCCACAATATAATATCTTAAACCTTCAATATTATATACTTCGTCTAAATCTGCGGTAATGTATTCCTTCGCATTTTTTTCTAGGGCGGCCTTGATTTTTTCTTTATCAGTCACCGCTGGGTCAATAATCACTTGATAAACTGTCTGATTCAAAACCACCGGCACCGGTTGGTCGCCATCCATCATATAGATTTCGCCCCGTTTAGCCGTGATAGTTTCAAGTAAAGTATGCTGATTAACCGCTTTGGCTACCCAAGCATCATGTTCAACGATTTGAATAAAAAACAGTCGCACCGTAATAATCGCCAAAGTGGCAAAAGTCAGATACTTCAAAATTTTGATGCGCGACTGATTTGGCATAAGTATATTATATCATTATTTGGCTATTCAGTGGCATAGCCAGTCACCGTGGCATCTTGCATGTTAGCAGCCACAGTGCTGTTCTTGGCAGCAGCAATCGAAGTCAGACGGGCTTTTTCTACAGCTAAATCATCTCTTCTCACAGTCATTTCAGTAATCTCAGACTCTACGGCCGAAATCGTGTAATCAAAACTGGTGGCCTTTGTCCCCTCTACTACATAAATTAATCCAAAAACCAAAGTCAACATACCTACAATCACGATTTGCGAAATGGAACCTAAGCTTCTTTTGGAGTGACGGACGATATTACGATTACGGACAAAACCAAGACTCGCTTCCCTTCTACTCACGTATGTTTGACTGATCATGTTTAAAATTTTCCTCGCTATGTTTATATTTGTTTTTCATCCTTAGTCCGGGGGTTTCTGTAAGCAGAGCTATAAGTAACTTACAGAAACT
>CAMKOB010000026.1 GCA_946414345.1 uncultured Candidatus Saccharibacteria bacterium
CAAGCTCTATCTGGCTTCGTTTTTCATCATAAAGGCGAAGCTCGATACGTTTTGTCCCTTCTTTCATAAAATCGAAGTATTTTGGTTGCAAATTCATTTTATGTGTTTTCATATTTTATATTATACCATGGAATCTCTTTCGTTGACACTGTATTATGAATATTTTATAAAGTGTTTGCATTATCTTGATTCAGGACTGTATTTACTCCAGTAATTTCTGAAAGTTCGAATCTCTTTGCCTGTATATGTACACCTCAGAATTCGCACGGCATCAGAATAGGGTAATCCTTTTTAGGTATAACCTTGATCTTGGCAGTGTATTCGGGGTGGTCAATACACCAGTCCACAACCATGCAAAGCCGAGCAACAACGTCTGGTCGCCCCTCACCATTTTTTATGCAACGGCACTATGTATTATATATGCTTGGGGATATTATAGCATATTTGGGGTGGGATGAGGTTAATTCCCGAGAGTTTTGATTTGGTTGAAATTGACTTTTTCGGCGGCAGCGCGGAGCTTTTTCTCATCTCCGTAATGTGTTCTCTGGCCGGGGCTGTCCGAAAGCATGTGTTGAGCGAACGGAAAACTTACCGCGCGCTCTAAAACGCCACCGACTCGCCCGACGTTGCAGTAGACTTTTGCGAGTCGTATGTCTTCAAGCGGGACTTCAAGCGCTTGTTTCATTTCTTCTGGGAAAAAGGTGAGTGAAAATAGGTCGCCGTCGGCTTCGCCCGAAGTTTGCCCATAAGCGATTGAGGTGTTCCCTTCTATCCAAAGTCTTTGGTTTAATGGTTTCATTTTTGCTTTGGCTAAGCTCATTTCGCACTTTGCGTATTTTCGGTCGGTCGCGTCTTCCATGTCGCACACGAAATCGCCTTCGCAAGTCGTGGTCATTACTGCCGCTTTGACGTCCGGTGATTTTAGTCCGTGTTTTTCGTCGTAAGAAATTGTGTCGCTGATGTAGTCGCACATAATCCATGAAAGTAGGCCAGTGTTGGTGTTTTCTGCCACTAAGTAGAATTCGGTGCGTGCGCCCCAAAATACGCTGGTATGGATGCGAAACATAGTGACGATGCCGTAGTATTTTTCTGGGCCGCCTTCAAACACAGCGGTTTTGGCTGGCCGAAATCCGTCGGGTAAATATTTTTGGATTTTTTCTGGATCGGGAATTTCGTAGAATAGAAATGTGCAGTAGGGCTCTACTACAAACGGCATTTTGCTGGATTTTTTTGATGTCGCTGTGACGATTTTCTTTTGCGCCCATATCGGGAGGTGTTTTAGTTTGGTTTGCATGTATAGGACTTTGCCGACCTCCATCGGGTCGACCAGTTTTTCTACACCTTTGGCATAATCTAAAATATTCATAAGTTTATTATAACATTTATTGTGGGCGGTAGAGCTCGCAGGTTTTGTCGTGGGAGTAGATGACGCCGACGGCTTGGAGGTAGGAGTAGATGATGGTGCTGCCGACGAAAGTCATTCCTTTGGTTTTTAGGTCGGCGGAAATTTGGTCGGGGAGGGGGCTGGTGGTTTTACCGATTTCGTGGAAGATTTTGCCGTTTGTGAAAGTTTTGAGGTAGTTGTAAAAGGAGCCGTGGTCTTTTGTGATTTGGAGGAAAATTTTGGTGTTTTTGATGCTGGCTTCGATTTTGCGGCGGTTGCGGATGATTTGTTTGTTGTTTAATAGTTCGGTGATTTTGGCGGCGTCGTAGGTGCTGACTTTTTGGGAATCGAAATTATCGTAGGCTTTTTTGAAGGCTTCGCGTTTGTTTAGGACGCATTCCCAGCTGAGGCCGGCTTGAAAGGACTCGAGGATGAGCATTTCATAGAGATAGGCGTCGTCAAAATTCGGCACGCCCCATTCGTGGTCGTGATAGTTGAGGTATTGGCTTGCCAGGTTTTGCTTTCTTGAATGGGTGGCGTTTTGGCATGTTGCCTATTTTCGGTTAGAGGTGCGCCCAAGAGCAGTATTATTTACTAGTTAGTCCTTTTACGGTTGTATTCACTATTTCTGCTAACTTTTCTTTATCGTCGACATCTTCCACAAAATACATCGGTTTCGCGCCGTCGTACGGAATCTCTTCGGTCATTTTGTATTGTTCGTTTTCTGGAACTATTTTTACAAGTAAACGGTCATCATAAATGCCGCCAAATAGGACGTTATTGGAATAGAGCAAGAACTCGCCCATCATTGGCCGGCAGGTAATGTTCGGCGCTTCCGACAGTTGTTCTAAGATAAAATCGCGATATTCTTTGGTGCTTGCCATATTACGCTTTCTTCCATCTCTTGAGTGTTGGAAATACTTTCGTGCAATATTCTTTCATTTGCTCGTTCGTCATACCGGCCTGTTCGCCAAACTTCGAGCACATTTCGATATATTCTTCCATGGAAACTTTATCTACAAATTCACCATCTTTATAGCACCACTTACAATAATCTTTATTAATACTGCCATCTTTTTCAGTAGAGTACATATCTTCTGAAGTTAGTGGCATTGCACAGCTTTGGCAAATAGTTTGTTCCATAAAAGATCCTTTGTTTACTTATTATAATTATACCATTGACATTGTATTTCGATTATTCTCGTTGCCATTGCCTTAGGTCTAAGAGAAATTATATTTACTATGTTATAATATGGTTATGAATAAGAAGAAAAATACTTCTTCAAGACTATACAATAGTTCGATTCCGGCAATTATATCTTTCATTTCGGCTATTGTTCCGGTTATAATTTTGATATTGGGGTTAACTAAGACACCGTGGTTTATTATTGGTTATTCGGTTGCGGCTATACCCATAGGGATTATTTCGATTATTTTTGGCCTTATTGGTCTAAAAACCAAGTTATACAAACTTTCAATAGTTTCATTGATTATTGTTTTAGTTTCGATTATCCTTATGATTATGCAATAGTATTACTGTTACGATTCTGGTGGGGCTTGTTGCTGGCGTCTTCGGCATAGGATGACATGAAACTCCAGATATGTGTGGTAGAATAGAGATATGAAGGGAGAGATTCGAAGCTATGGTGATTTGCGGGAACGACTTATGTTTTATGCGGATGAGACCTACCAGGAGTTTGCGAAGAAAGGGATATTGACTGAGCGACCGATATTGGGGGTGAAAATTCCACAAGTGAGGGAGATTGTAAATTTGGTGCCACGGGAAAAATATCTTGTTTTTCTAAATACAGAACCAGTGGCGTTTGAAGAAGTATTAGCGCGGGGAATGATAATTGCGCGCTTGTCTTATGTGGAGATTTTGGATTGGTTTGATTCGCAAGTTTCGCTTTTCGATGATTGGGCGTCTTGCGATACGTTTTGTTCGGGGCTTTCAAGAATTGTGAAGAAGCACCGAGAAGAGTTTTTGGAGCTTAAAATTGAAAAATTACTAGGTAGTGATGGTGAATTTACTGTGAGGACTGGACTAGTCTTACTTAAAATCGCGTATGTGGAGCCAGATTATTTGGCGTTGATTTTTGACCGGGTGGAAGAGCTTATTGTACGGAAAGAGCATTATATACGGATGGCGATAGCATGGCTTATCGCAGAGTGTTTTATTAAATATCCGGAAGTGACTTTGGGGTATTTAAGAGTTTCGAAATTACCAAAGTGGACTTTTAACAAAACGATTTCGAAAATTTGCGATTCGTATCGAGTGGACGAGGAGATGAAGGTTTTGGTGCGGAAAATGCGGCGATAGACGTATTCATATCAATACACCAGTCCACAACCATGCATATTCGAATAAGGTAGTCTTCTCGCCCCCTCACCATGTGAAGAACTATGTTTCAAATAACCGCCCCGAAGGGCGGTTATTTTTGTATTATTCTTCTGCGGGAAGCTCTGCTTGTGAGTCTTCTGCTCGATTGCCTTTCTTATGCTTGTGGTTTTCTAGCCACTCTTTCTTTTCTTCTTCGGTCATAGCATCGAGCTTTTCTTTAAGTTCGGCTTTTTTCTGCTCCCACTCCTCATCCGTTAAATCGGCTGGTTTTCCTCGGTTTTTGCCGCGTTCTGGTCTTTCACCATCCTTTGGTTTGTGACTCTCTAACCATTCCTTCTTTTCTTCTTCAGTCATAGTATCTAGTTTAGCTTTGATTTCGGCTTTCTTTTCTTCGCTCAACTCTGGCTTTTTATGAGTTTCACTAGATTCGGATTGTCCATTGTCGTTACTAGTGGCATTAACCATTTGGTTGGACGCCATTGCGGCTCCGCTAGCCATAGCGCCAATCACGAGTGCGGATGCAACAACTTTTTTTCTACGATTCTTATCTTTCATGTAATCCTTTCTTTAACTGTTGTGTTTTTTATTTTATCGGCCAAAGCTTAAACAAAAATGAAATTTTGTCATTAATGGCCGGGAAAGGTTACGATAAATTTAGTTAAACTTTTATCACTTTCGCAATTTATCTGCCATTTATTATGCTCGCAAAGTGCTTTTGCGATGGCAAGGCCAAGACCGGAACCGTCTTTACTCTTGTCTGCCTGATAGAAGCGATCAAAGA
>CAMKOB010000027.1 GCA_946414345.1 uncultured Candidatus Saccharibacteria bacterium
TTGACGATTTTTTCGCCATGCTCCAAAATGCGCCGACAAAGGTCAATATATTGATCGTCAAATTTGCTCATATTTCCTCCAGTTTTTATCATTATAGCATAAAAACAAGCAGAAAAATGCCCCGATTCATACGAATCGGGGCTGGTCTAGGGGGTCAGTGTTTGTAGTCCTCTTCTCTCCAATGATACCAACGACCATTGATGAGGAGAGTATACATGACGAGGATGGCCGTGAAAAAGCCAGTGTCGTCAAACCTGTTGAGTTTACGAAGACGGAGATGATCGATAGTCCACATCTCAGAGGCTTTACGATAGCCATTACGATAAGCAGGATTATCGACAAAATCGCAAATGTTCATCTCGACCAGGTCACGTTCAGATTTATCCTTGTTATTAAGACGCATATATGGCGAATGCTGGAGTAAATCCAGCGTCAGAGTCGCGATGATAGCAGATACCTTGTCGGCCATATAAATGAGCCGACCAGCCGGAGAGCTTTGGTCGCCCATTTCTTTGAACAGCTTCAAGACATTTTCCTTGAATTCGGGCTCGTCGGTAGGATAATACAGCAAGTATTCCTTGAGATACTCATCCTCCAGCTTAGCCTTCAACTCTTCATCACGATCGCCATTGTCAGGCCAATCCCCGATACGATTCTCGGGGAGATCGTGAATTCTGGCAACTTCCAGAATTTCACGATAAGAATAGGAATCCTTAATGTTTTCCCGTACGCGGCCATCAATAAACATGGCTCCTTCGATTAACGCAATTACCAGATTGGTATGCGCACCAACAGACTCGAAAACTTGACTGCATTCAGTCAGTCCATATCGCATATTATAGCTGCGACCGACGAACGATGCCTTGCATACTTCTGAAATATGCTTCGACATCATATAAATTGGGTCAATGTCGTGGCTTGCATAGTACTCGCAAGCTGGATTGAATTTGGATTCTTCCTTCATGATTCGTCTGAATTCTTGATACAGATCGATCAAAGTAACAATTTCTTTCATCTGATTAGAACCTCCCTAGTTTTTAATGTACGCCCCCTAGTGCGTTACTCTATTATAGCATATCTTGACAAAAAATGCAAGTTGTGGTATAATGAAGGTATGAATATTGGGAAAAAGTTTTTGATCCTACTATTTTCTAGCTTCGTAGGGATTATATCCAATCCGGAGCTCCCTTTTGCATCCGATAACGTAATACCGTCGGATATTTCTGGTGCCGTAGAAACAGTGTTAGAAGCACCAAAGCCAGTAGAAACCGTATCCGTTGTGACTAAGTCTGTTCCAGCGACTACTACTGCGCCTGTAACAACTGTAACACCTGCAACACCTGCAACACCAGCCCCTGTAACTCAATCTGCACCTACCCCTGTAGCAACACCTCAGATTAACCGCATTAATATCGCCGGTCGCTCTCTTGAATTTGTCGATGTGGCTAATACTGGTGTGGATTCTGGTAATCATGTTAACAGATATAATTCGAAATTCTATTTTGGTCACAATTCGGCCGGCGTTTTCGGTCCGCTATACAATGTAAGCGTTGGCGATACTTTTAGTGTTACAGAGAATGGTACAACCAAAAATTATCAGGTTAAAGCCGTAGCTATCTACGAAAAAGTCAATGATTATACCCTTAGATTAAATGGTCAAGAACTGAAGATGAGCGTTGTGGCAAGAGCACGTTATAGTGGCGTGAACTACGACATATCTGTGATGACCTGTTACGGTACGTCTTATGGCAATGGTGACGCTTCTCACCGCTTAGTTCTATTTGCTAACGCCATCTAATTGTGGTATAATATAAAAGATGAAAAATGCTCGGTGTAGAGTACCGGTAATTCTGGTGGGCATCTTTTTGATTATACTATTTGGGTTAAATGCGGCGGCAAGATATTTTAATCTATTTGAGGCAAAAAAACCAGCCACAGTGCCTACTATAGAAATTTGGCTAAATGATACTACGCTCGAGACAATAAACAGTGGAGATAAAGACACCAAATACCCCGGCAATAATCTGACTATCACGCAAGATGGCGAGGAATCATCTTACAGTAATGTGGAAATCAAAGGCCGCGGGAATTCAACCTGGGGCCAGGAGAAAAAACCATACCAGATCAAGTTTAATGAAAAAGTAAGCATGTTTGGGATGGGAAAAGCTAAAAAATGGGTGCTTCTAGCTAATTATTTTGATAAAAGTGGCGGGTTAAGAACAGATATAGCTTTTTATATCGAACGGATGATTAATCCAGATAATGCCCTAAATGGTCAGTACGTTAATCTAATAGTCGACGATGAGAATCTGGGCCTTTATTTCCTGACACCAAAAGTTGAGGTGGATAAAAGTAGGGTAGATTTGAAAGATCCACTAGGAATATTGGTAGAACTAGATAATTTACACACCAACGAAGAAAATTTCAAGGTAGGCAAGAACCATTTGCAGCCGAAAGACCTAGTAGCGGAAGACAATAAAGAGCTAGCCATCAAAGATTTTTCGACCAGTGTGCAGAAACTGATGTCAGCGGCGAAAGCCAATGATTTAAATAAGCTCAGTAAAGCAGTAGACCTCGATTCGATGGTTGAATATTATCTATTGTCAGAATTTACTATTAATCCAGATGCCTATTCGTCGAGTTTATATCTATATAAAGATGGTGCAGAAGATGTAATCCATTTTGCGCCGGGATGGGATTATGATTACAGCATGGGCAATAAGGAATGGGTTTGGGCACCAAATGATGAATACTATTCGCCATATAATATGAGTATTTCAAAGTATTATGATCCAAAGAAGGAAAACAAAGTTGGGTGGTTTGTGAATACCCCAAAGTTTTACAAAATAGTTGGGGCAAAATACCGCGAAACAATGATGGGCAAAAAAGACGAGCTTTTGCAATACTTTGACGAACAAGTGAAGTATATCAAAAAGTCGATGCTCTATGATGAGGCGCGGTGGAACGGCCGGTTTTATGAAGAAGTTATGTATCTGAGAGATTGGCTTTCAAAAAGATTTGATTATTTTGACGAAGTCTACGGCGTGATATAATTAACTTATGATTAAAAGATTCCTCGGCTGGCTATTAATGGTGGCTATACTAGTGGGCCTAGGTTTTTGGGGTTATTATGCGGTACGCAACCGCCAAATTAATATCAACAACTTTTTCGTCGGTGGTCAGGTGTTAGGCGTTGACGTTTCTTCCTATCAAGAGAACGTAGATTTCAAAAAACTTAAAGAACAGGATGTGGAATTTGTGTATATTAAGGCAACAGAAGGCAGCTCCCACGTAGATAAATCATTTGCCGAAAAATGGGAAGCCGCGAAAGATGCTGGCTTGCCGGCCGGAGCCTATCATTATTTCTCGTATGCTTCAAGTGGCGCCACGCAAGCAGAAAATTTCATTAAAACTGTCGGCGACCTAGAGGGACGCTTGATTCCGGCAGTAGATATGGAATTAACCGCTGAAGAAGTTTACAATCCGCCAGAAAAAGCTGATGTGGTGCGAGGACTAAAATCATTTCTCGCGATAGTGGAAGAGAAGTACGGTGTAAAACCACTCATCTATGCACAAAAAGACTATTGGGACAAATATCTTGCGGAAGATTTCTCTTCGTATCCGCGTTGGGCCAGAAACGTGTTTTATCCAGTGTATATCGACGCCGGTGACGACTGGGTAATTTGGCAATACAATGACCGTGGCGTGCTAGAAGGCTATTCTGGCGAAAAATATATTGATCTAAATATCATAAACAGTAAATT
>CAMKOB010000028.1 GCA_946414345.1 uncultured Candidatus Saccharibacteria bacterium
GCTTCCTCTCCCTCGTGTGATGGAGTGATACCATCTCTTTTGTAATTACGCATAGCAGCGTAAGCCTGGCCACGAAGCTTCGTGGTCGTCGCGTGCTCTGCCGTCTCTTCTTCACGCGCAATCTTACGGTTAGACAGATATTGCATCAATCTTAGTGATGGAGTGTAAGCTCTACTTGAAGCTAGGTTTCTTTGTCTGGTTAATTCTCTATGCGAATCTGCCCAAGCACGATTGGCAGCAAGTGGTCTTGCGGCCCAGCCATTGATCCGAGCGTTGATGCCTTCGAGGAAGGTACCGCTCATCTTCATTAACTTCCATGAGAAGAACAATGGGAAGATTTGTACCGCAATACCGACCAACAAGAAGAAGCCATCTTTTGCACTTGAGATGATGGCCCAACCGGCTAGGTTTGAAGCGCCGAAGAGTAGTGAGAACATTGGGTAGAATACCAACATCTTCGTGAGTAACTGACGCCATTTTTTGAACCATTGTTCGGTGTTTGGTAGCATATATGCGACAATCGCGAGTGGCGAAATCATAATGAGAAGTGCCACCACGGCTTGACGAAGGGCGATGGTAATTAAACCGGAGGCTACCGAGACGATGGCACCTAGTACTAATGGGATTAACATCCAGATTGAACCCGTTTCGAAAGCAATTACCCCGCCAGCGATGGCGATGGCGGCGCCGTCTTGCAGGGCGTCATAAATAGAAAGAGTCGACATGCTAGACATCGCCGTGAAATCTACCGATGAGAGAGTTGACTCTTCGATCGATGTGAAAAGACCCCTTAGGCCGTTACCGACGATATTTGAGACGTCTACCGCGAGTGAACAGATAATAAAGCTGAGGTTAACCAAAATTGCCACCACAATCATCTTTGGCAAAATCTTCTTAATACCGTAATTAGAGATGCCGACGCCTGTAATTTGGGAGTAAATTACTATCAAGAACAGAATGATAAATACTACGTTAGTGACACCTTTGACGTATTTCCAGATTTCATAAATTGGCGAGCCATCTTGAGCTTCAACTGGGTTGATGATTAGAATACTCTCTAGCTTATCGTAGAGCCAGTCGGTGGCTTCGGCAATTTTACCGGTGGTCGGACAGACTAACCAACCGAGGGCGCCAAGGCTATCCTCACAGGACTCGCCACTGCCGCTGGCTGGTTTGGTGGTAGTAGTTGTAGTAGTTGTGGTTGTGGTGCTCGTGCTCTGTTCAATATGTACTGGAGTTCTGGTTTCGTCTTCGGTCATATGGACAGGCGTTCTGGTCTCATCTTCGGCATAAGCATTGTTGTTCACTGGCGCAATTAAAGAGAGGCCAAACAGAGCCATAATAGCAAAAAGACCACCAAAAATGGCGTTTTTCAGTCTGTTTTTGATTGATCTTTTCGTTATCATAGTAAAAACCGCCTCCCTTTTTAAGGCGTGTAATTATTATAGCACACATAAGCACTTTTGTCAATATATTTTCCCCTATTTTTCCCAAGAATCCTTTTCTTGGTTTTTTTAGAAAAACATGCTACTATTAAAATAAGCTAAATAATGGATTTTCATATGAAAAAAGTAACTAAATATTTCCTTATTATCGGCCTTCTTTTGATGGCTTTTTCATTATTATTCACTGAGACTA
Organism: uncultured Candidatus Saccharibacteria bacterium; assembly: GCA_946414345.1. Taxonomy (GTDB): domain Bacteria; phylum Patescibacteriota; class Saccharimonadia; order Saccharimonadales; family Saccharimonadaceae; genus Nanosyncoccus. Next base: position 1,639 of record CAMKOB010000028.1, read on the forward strand.
CCGTTATGGCCGTTCCTACTACCCAATCCTTAATGTCCGACAGTGGTAGTAGTGGTAATGGTAGTGATGGCAGCAACAGTGGGAGCACCCCAAGTAATATCAACAATTCTAGCTGTCGTTATTTCCTAGGGATGGTGTCTTGGGATTGTAATGTAGATATTGAACATAAAAACCAATCTGGACAGAATGGGGCTGCGGCTGAAAACTGGCTATCTACCAACATTTGGACGATTGCCTTTAATGTTCTAACTGATATTGGGATTATCGCTACTTATCTGGTGATTGGTTATGTGATTTACGGTGGTTATCTTTATATGTTTTCGGCTGGTGAGGCAGCTAAGGTGGCAGCCGGTAAGAAAACACTCACTCAAGCTTTCATTGGGTTAGCGATAGTAATGTTGGCTAGTGTGATTGTAAATGCTATCCGAATTGCAATTCTCGGGGCAAATGGCTCGCTCGCTGTTAATTGTGTAACCACCCAGTGTGTGGACGCCAACACGGCAGTAACCAATGCTATCCAGTGGGTAGTGGGCGTGTCTGGCGTGGTCGCGGCTATCTTCCTAGTGATTGGGGGGTTCTCCTATATGACTTCGGCTGGCGATCCGGGCAAGCTTCAAAAGGCTAAAAACACCATTATGTATGCGTTGATTGGTTTAGCCGTAGTTGCATTTGCTGAAATAATCACCGCAACAGTGTCCAACATTATTCGCGACGCTAATAAATCTTCATTTATTAATCAAACAACTATAGCAAAGGAGCTACATGAAAAAACTAACTAAATACTTCACAGCCATTATAATTGCCTTGCTTGGGTTAGCATTTTTTGCAACGCCAGCAGTTTTTGCAGATTCTTCTACTAATATCTGTAACAACAATAATGTTTCGGCTGAAGTGAAAGCGGCTGCGGGTTGTTCCAATGCTAAGAAAGATAAGTTTCCTAGTGTCGTGACTGGCATTTTGAATGGCGTGATTGGCATGCTTGGGCTTGTTGCAGTGGTCTTTATTATCATTGGTGGGGTTAATTATATGACTTCGACTGGCGATCCAGGCAAAACCAAGAAGGCTAAGGATACTATCCTTTATGCTTGTATTGGCTTGATTGTGTGTGCTCTTTCATTCGCTATTGTTAACTTCACGATCAATATGATAAACCATTCTGGTAATGAAACTACTAATGAAGAATCTGGGTCATAAAAACCTCTTGCATTTTTAAAAAAAGAATTATACAATTGAATTAACTTATAAGTAAAGGAATAAAATGAAAGATATTCTAACAAGATTAGCAGCAACCATCAATACGGTTGGGGATAATAATAGTGAATCTGGTTTTGAAGCTAGCCTTACTGGCATTTTGAATGCTATTATTGGCGTACTTGGCATTGTTGCCGTTGTCGTTATTATCATTGGCGGTGTTAGCTACATGACTTCAGCTGGTGATGCAGGTAAGGTTAAAAAGGCTAAAGACACTATCCTTTATGGCGTTATCGGCTTAGTAATCTGTGCTCTAGCTTTTGCTATCGTCAACTTCGTGATTGGAAGCATTTTGGGTCAAGGCCAATAGCTATAGTTAGGAAATCGATATCTCCCGGAGACGGGAGATATTTTTTACGCAAATTTTTTGCCACAAAAAATCACCCCTCACGGGGGTGACTTTTGTTATTGCACTGCAATTTTCTTGCGCGCTTCAGTTTTTTCCTTTTCAAAGGTGATGGTGAGAACGCCGTCTTTTAGTTCTGCTTTGACGCTGTCCTCATCTTCGCGCACTGGCACTGGTAAAGCAATGGTACGAGAAAATTCTCCCCAATAGCATTCCTGAATATGCCATCTAGTAGTCTGCTCGTCTTCGCCGCCGGAAAGTACACCCGAAATTGTCAAGATATTATCGGAAATACTGACGTCAAGATCAGATTTCGAAATACCGGCAGTTCGAGCCTTAACTACTAATTTGTCGGCGGTTTCGTAGACATCTACAGCGAGTTGTC
>CAMKOB010000029.1 GCA_946414345.1 uncultured Candidatus Saccharibacteria bacterium
ATCGGTACGAGAACGTGTCGATGGATTACCTCCTTTCTTGAGAAGGATTTGATGCTTATGAATCCGCGAGGATGCATAATGCAAGGTCGGTTACGGTTGTGTTAAGTAAGCTTATAACACAACAGCATCTGGTTTACCAGAAGTAACACTAAGCTTTACACGAACTAACAGATGAAAATTGCACAACCAAGTTGTTAAACAATAAAACCGCCTTTTAAGGGCGGTTTTTTGTTATAATAAAATTAAGGAGATAATATGAATAGAGAGAAAAGATTTGTCCCGGGCACTAATCCAGAATGGGGGAAGGAATTACCAGATGGTTATGATAATTCTTTGGTAGATAAAGCCGGTAATAGTTGGGATAATGGTTGGAATTTTGACGAGAAAAGTGACGACGAGGAATTTGGCGAATTTGATCCGGAGGCGGCTGAAAAGGCTAAACAAGAGGCGTTAGACCGCGAAAAACAGGCCTAAGCATTGACTTTTTTAGGGAAGTATGATATAATAAAATTATTGTTGGCTTTTTGGGTGCCAGCATGTACCCGACTGTGTATACAGCGGGAAATTTAAAAAAGGAGGTGTTCGTATGGACACTAGTAAGTACCCATTATCCTTCAATATTGAGGGAGGCCCCAGTGCGGATCGGCTAATTGATTCTTTCAAGTATGCCTATTCCAAAGAGGTCAAGGTGCCCGTAAGTTTTACGGTAGTAAGAGAAAAAGGCGACCATAAGTATGCAATCTCCGAAGTCACTAGTGCGCGCATTGCAACAATGGCACACGAAGATGGCAGTGGTCACAGTTTTAACCTTACTGGTTATTGCCAGATTCCGTCTGGTGAGACAAAAAAGTTCTTGGCATATTATAACACAAAGACCAGGAAAGGAACTATGTCCATCATCCCCTAATACCCCCTATACCCAGGTCAAAAGACCTGGGCTTTTTTATCTCTTATCGCCTTCGCCGTGGAGTTTGTTTCTCTGGTAGCGGCTCTCTAGTTTAGTAAGGTTTTCTTTTGCGACCTCTGAGAGAGGTACATCTAAGTATCTTGAGATTGCCGCCAAGTACCATAAAACGTCACCGAGTTCTTTTATCAGTAGCTCGCGGTCTTCATCAGATACTACACCGTTTTTGTCGCGGAGGATTTTCTTTACTTTATCTGCAGTTTCGCCGGCTTCACCGGTCAAACCTAGGACTTTTTCAAAAAAGCCTACCGCGCTTAAATCCTCGGTTTCTTCATAAAAATCGTATTTTTTGGCTTTTTTCTGGTAGTCGTCAAATTTCATCTTGTCCTCCTCTTATGGTATAATTATACCACGCATGGAAGATACCAGAAATTTGATTGATGAATATAAAGGTTTGTCTAACGAACAAGTTTTTGATGCGTTGGATAAAAAACGTACTGAGCTGGAAATCGCGATCGAAAACGTTGAACACGATTTTAATATCGGGTCTATTGTGCGCACGGCGAACTCTTTTAATGTGAGCAAAGTGCATATTATTGGACGAAAAAAATATAATCGTCGGGGAGCGATGTGTACGGATAAGTATTTGAAAATTGTTCATCATGCTTCTATAGAGGAATTTTTGAAGACGCAAGAGGGAAGAGAGTTGGTCGCGATTGAGAATAACACTCCGCGGGCTAAGACTTTGCACACGAAGAGGTTTACAGAGAAAACTACGTTGATTTTTGGGTCTGAAAATAATGGAATTTCCCAAGAATTGTTAGAAGAAGCGGCGGATGTGCGCTATATTGAGTCTTTTGGATCGACAAGATCAGTGAACGTCGGTGCGGCGGCGGCGATTGCGATGTATGAGTGGACTAGGCAAAATCTATTTGCCGGTGATGAATTTGACAAATAATTCAAGCACGATGATGTGAAGATTGGCGGTGACGAGGAGGCCAATTACAGACATAATTATCCCGAAAAGTTTAACTTTGTCGTAGGAAGCGACGCCACTGGCGAGGTTTTCAGCGATTGGGCGATGAAAATAGACTACTGCACCACCGACGGCGGCGATTACTAGTCCTGCTGCCATCCATCCGAAACTAAACGTAAAATCCATAAGTTTATTATAGCACAATTATTGGCGCTTTAAGATTATTACTGCTCTTTCGTCACCATTTGTCAAAGAATAATCTTTTTCTGAATCATCAAAAACGCGGCTAATCTTTACTATTCGGTTATGGGTGAATTCTTCGTGAAAAACCATCGCTACATCGTCGTCTTTATCGTAGAAGTTTTTGTCTAGGTAATATGGGTCAAAAAGATAGACGAAATCGTCGCTAATCTTGGTAATTAAGACGTAATGCTCGGTATTTTGCCAGCAGCGGGCTATCGCTACACCGCCTTCGTCGAGGGCTTTTCTGATCTTATTGGCGCTGGCGTCTTTGCCGTAGAGTATTTCACAATTAACACTAAAATCAGCATGCTTTGCTGCGTAATCAGAGAAAAACTTCGCAATGAGTTCGGCGTGCTTAGCGGAGGTGCCACCTTTTCCGACGACTCCTTTGGAATCGCGAACGTCTAGAGATAGCTGGTGGATAGCTTTTAAGAGTTCTACTGGGATATCTTCCCGGTCATAGAGGTAGGCCAGGGCATTAATAAAGGTCGTGGTGCCACAATCATATTCGGTGTTTTGGTATCTTAGCGGGATTTTCATAAGATTATTATACTACAAATAAAACATAAAAAATGGTGGGGGAGAATTAACCAAGTATTAACAATCTATAAGCAAGATACTCTAGAAAAGTTAAATCATGCTATAATAGAAGTATAAGTATTATAGAAGGAAATTCAATGGAACAAAATGCTAATACTGGTGTATCAGTAGCGCCAATGGTAGAAAATAAGCAAAAAGGTGGAAATGGCTTAAAAATTGCTACTGCGATCGCCTGTGTTGTAGCGGCTTGTGGTATCGGATTTGGCGTTTATGGTATGATGCAGAGTACGCAAAAGGATAGCCAAATTTC